>DASWJG010000038.1:0-5657 GCA_036397315.1 Methyloceanibacter sp.
AGCTGGGCCTTCGAACAGATGATCTCGACCTCGTCGCCGTTCCTGAGCTCGGTGACGAGCGGCATGGGCCGCCCATTGATCTTGGCGCCGACGCAGGTGTTGCCGATGTCGGTGTGCACCGCATAGGCGAAGTCGATGGGGTTCGCGCCGCGGGGAAGCGCGATCAGGCGCCCCTTGGGCGTGAAGCAGAATACCTGGTCTTGAAACAGCTCGAGCTTGGTGTGCTCGAGGAACTCCTCGGGGTTATCGCCGTCGAGCAGCATGCCGACGAGATGGCGGAGCCAGCGATAGGCGTTAGAGTCCTGCGAGGGCACCACGCCCTTGGGCGCGTGCGAGCCGTTGGCGTCCTTGTACAGGGCGTGGGCCGCCACGCCATATTCGGCGACGGAGTGCATCCGCTCGGTGCGGATTTGCAGCTTGACCCGCTGGTGGCGCGGGCCGACGATCGTGGTGTGGATCGACTGGTAATCGTTCTGCTTGGGATTCGAGACGTAGTCCTTGAAGCGGCCGGGCACTGCATGCCAGGTGGTATGCACGACGGACAGCGTGCGGTAGCAATCCTCGACCTGCGGGACGACGATGCGGAAGGCATAGATGTCGGACAGCTGCTCGAGCGAGATCTGCTTCCGCTCCATCTTGCTCCAGATGGCGTAAGGCTTCTTCTCGCGTCCGGCCACGATGCCGGCGACGCCGGCCTCTTCGAGCTTGGTGGTCACAGCCGCCTCGATCTCGTCGATCAGTCCTTGATTGCGCTCGCGCAAGACCTTGAGCCGCTCGACCACGGCGGAGTAGGCCTCGGGGTTGAGGGATCTGAAGGCATGGTCCTCGAGCTCCTCGCGCAGCCATTGCATGCCCATGCGCCCGGCCAGGGGCGCATAAATGTCCATGGTCTCCTCGGCGATGATTTTGCGCTTGGCCGGCTTCATGTGCCCGAGGGTGCGCATGTTGTGCAGGCGGTCGGCGAGCTTGACGAGAAGCACGCGGATGTCGCTCGAAATGGCGAGCAGGAGCTTGCGGAAGTTTTCCGCCTGTTCGGCCTTCTTGGTGACGAGGTCGAGCTTCTTGATCTTGGTCAGGCCGTCGACCAGCGTGCCAATCTCGCGGCCGAACAGGGCGTCGATCTCGCCGCGCGTGGTGTCGGTGTCCTCGATGATGTCGTGCAGCAGCGCGGTGGCGATGGTCGCATCGTCGAGCCGCATCTCGGCAAGGATGGCCGCAACCTCGAGCGGATGGGAGAAAAAGGGCGCGCCCGAAGCCCGCTTCTGATTGCCATGGGCCTTCATGGCGTAGACATAGGCGCGGTTGAGCAGCGCCTCGTCGGCGCTCGGCTGATAGCTTAGCACCCGCTCCACCAGCTCGTATTGGCGGGTCGTCATGGCGCGCGCCTCTTTGCGTCTGGCCTCGCGCTCAGGGCGCGCGATGCTGGACCCCGGCTTTCGCCGGGGTGACGCTTGGATAAGGCAAAGTGATAGCCCTGGCTCGCTTCGGGGCAGCGAAAATCAGCGTGAGCGGGGTCCCGCATTGGAGCCATCCGAAGGCGCCTGGCTCGCCATCCTGCGCAACAGCTCCTCCTCGGTCATCTTGTCGATCGAGGAATCGGTTGCCTGGTCGTCCATCACCGGCATTCTGGTGTCGGTCGAGAGCATGGGCACGGCTTCGGCCTCGGGCTCATCCACCTCGACATATTTCTGCATGGAGTGGATGAAGTCTTCCATAAGGTCGTCGGAAGCGATTTTCTTGTCGGCGATCTCGCGGAGCGCCACCACCGGATTCTTGTCGTTGTCGCGTTGCACGGCGATCTGGGCGCCGGCCGAGATGGTGCGAGCGCGGTGGCTGGCCAAGAGCACGAGCTCGAAGCGATTGGGAATCTTATCGATGCAGTCCTCGACGGTGACGCGAGCCATCAGGTGATCCTTGTGCAGAGGCAGCGGATTTGGCCTCTATTTAGGCACTTCGCCCTAGCGAGGCAAGGTAAAGCTGGCCTCGCGAGCGCTCCCCCACCCCAGAGGGTTGGGCTAATATCGGCCATGGGTGAGGCACCGCCGGACGGCACAATGGACCGGATGCGCTGGCTCGAGGCCCAAGCCGAGCAAGCCTATTGCGCCATGTACGAGGCTCGACCCGGCTCGGATCTCGCCGCGCGCTATAGCGACGCCAAGGAATTCCTCCATGACGCGATCGGCCTTGCCCACCGCCTTGGGCAGGCCGAGGAAGCGGAGCGTCTGGCGCAGCGACTCGCGGAGATCAAGACCGTCTTCCGCCGGCAGTTTCCTGCCTAGCGCAGGCTCGTGAGCCGTTTCAGCACGCGGCCTTGTCCATGCTCTGAAACTCTGTGCCAGAGGTTGCGGCCGCTTTGCTTCAACGCTGGATGGTGCCAATGAGGCGCAATGTCGAGGAGCGGCTTCAGCACAAAGGGCCGTTCATGGGCGAGCGGATGCGGCAGGATGAGAGGTCGCGTCCCGGCCTTCCTGAAGGAGGGGTGTCCCCCGCGCCAATGCCTGACCAGGCCGCCATAATCGACGATGTCGATGTCGAGGGTGCGCGGCCCCCAGGGTCTGCCGCCGCGCCTCCCCGATTTTCGCTCGATCGCCTTCAACACCCTGAGTAGCGCTTCCGGCGGCAGGCTCGTGTCGAGCAGCGCGACGGCGTTCACATAAGGTGGCTGGCGGGCGCTGCCGACCGCCGCCGTCTGGTAAAGCGGAGAAACCGCAGTGACGGCAATATTGACTCGCTCAATTTCGCTTAAAGCTTGTGCAATCGTGTCCTGAGATGTCCCCCAGGGCCCGGGACAATTTGCACCAAGACCTACCAGGACCTTGCCACGCGCCGGCAATTGCGGAGTCACGCTGTCATACCTATGTTGTCCATGCAGTCCTCTAGTCTCTTTATTGCCAGAGGCTGCTCTCTCTCAATCAAGGCATATTGTAGTGAACGGAGCTCAAATGAATTTCTATCCGACCGAGCGCATCGCTCTCTTCATCGACGGCGCCAATCTCTACGCCAGCGCCAAATCGCTCGCCTTCGACATCGACTACAAACGGCTGCTCGCGCTGTTCCGCAGCAAAGGTCAGCTCGTCAGAGCGCTCTACTATACGGCACTCTCCGAGGACCAGGAGTACTCCTCAATCAGGCCATTGATCGATTGGCTCGACTATAACGGCTACACCATGGTGACCAAGCCGACCAAGGAGTTCATCGACGCGACCGGGCGACGTAAGATCAAAGGCAACATGGACATCGAGCTTGCCGTCGACGCCATGGAGCTCGCCGACCATCTCGACCATCTCGTGCTGTTCTCCGGCGACGGCGACTTTCGCTCGCTGGTCGAGGCGCTTCAGCACAAGGGCAAGCGGGTGAGTGTCGTGTCGACGCTCGCCACCAACCCGCCCATGGTCGCCGACGAGCTTCGCCGCCAAGCGGATCAGTTCATCGATCTGGCGAATCTTCACGAGGAGATCGGCCGTGATCCTGCCGAGCGGGCACAGCGGGAGCAGCGGCGTCGTGCTGAACCCGGACCGCTCGACGAGTTCGAGCCCGAGGATTTGATCGAGACCTGATCCGGCCTCCCGCTGTAACTGTTACAGTGCCTACGGAGGCGTGAGACCAGACCCATGGCGCTCCTTGCCGCGAACATTTCCGATCGGCCCGAGCCTGCCAAGAATTGTCCGCTGTGCCCGCGCCTTGTCGCCTTCCGCCAGGAGAACGGCCGCGCGCATCCCGACTGGTTCAACGGGGCGGTCCCTTCTTTCGGTCGCGACACGGCGCGGCTCCTCATCGTAGGGCTCGCGCCTGGCTTGAAGGGCGCCAACCGCACGGGGCGCCCTTTTCTTGGCGACTATGCCGGCGAGCTTCTCTACCGCACGCTTCTAAAAGCCGGGCTGGCCTGTGGGCGTCACGATCCCGCGGCGCCGGATGAGCTCGAGCTGGTCGACTGCATGATCTCGAATGCGGTGCGCTGCGTGCCGCCACAGAACAAGCCGAAGCCGGATGAGATCGCGCGCTGCCGCCCATTCCTGATCGGCCGCATCGCCGCCCTACCCAATCTTGCCTCGCTTCTGGCGCTCGGCCGCATCGCCCATGACGCCATCCTGGATGCGCTTCAGTTGAAGAAGCGCGATTTTCCCTTCTCCCACGGCGCCCGGCACGAGCTTCCCGGCGGGCTCGTCCTGTTCGACAGCTATCATTGCTCCCGCCAGAACACCAACACCGGTCGGCTGACCACCGCCATGTTCGAGAAGGTCGTCGCCGAGGCCGCGGCAAGTTTGCACAGGCCCTGAGACGCAAGGTCGAGCCGCCTTGCCGCCGCCCGCCAAGTCGGGCATGCTTTGACGCGGGCGGTCGTTGGCTAACGAGGATGGGCCCCATGGCGGGGTTGGAGATCTCCCCGGAGAAGGTCGGCTTTGTAATCGTCAAGGCACGCGAAATCGCGGCCAAGGTAGCGGCCTGGGATGACGGCGCCACGACCGACCATGATGCCGAGTCGATCCTTGAATCGTTCTCCGAGGATGGGACGCAAGAACAGATCAAAGGCTTCATCGCCGATCTCAACGAGGACGAGCAGGCGAGCCTCGTGGCCTTGGCCTGGATCGGCAGAGGCTCGTTTTCGCCCGATGAGCTCGATGAGGCGCTTTCTACCGCCCGCGCCGAGCGCACCAATCGCACCGCGGATTACCTTCTCGGCATGCCTCTCCTTCCCGATTATCTCGAGGAAGCGCTCGACCGGCTCGGCTATTCGGTCGAGGATGCCGAGGACGAGAGCCTGTGAGCGTCTAGCGCTTCGTCTGTCGTTGCAGCCACAGCAGCACCTCGGACGCGTGACGCGCCGGCGTCGGGACGGGATGGAAGACTATCTCGATGCGTCCGTCCTCGATCACGAGCGTGAGACGCTGAAGATAGACCTCCCCGCCGGTAGCGAAGCTGGGCAGACGGAGCGCGGCTGCGAAGCGTCCTTCGGCATCGCTCAGGATGGGAAACGGGAGCGCGAGGCGGGCCGCCAGCTCCCGCTGATACTCCGTGGTCTGACGGCTCAGGCCGAAGAGCCGCACGCCGAGCCGTAAGAAGTCCGCATGATTCTCGCGAAAGCCTTCCAGCTCGGGCGTGGAGCCGTGAGCGCCGGGAATTACGTCCCAATCGGGCGGATTGGCCTGGTCCGGCCGCCCGGTCCACGGATAGACGATGACGACGCTTCGCCCCTGAAGCGCCGCGAGGTCGATCCCCGTGTCGTCAGTGGCCGGGAGTGTTCGGGCCGGCAGCACTGTGCCCGGCTCAAGATGCGCGGCAGCGTCATCGATTGGTCGAGGAAACTCGTCGCGGTCCGACACCTTCAGCCCTTGTCGCGCATGAGGCGGCCTTTCTGCCGCTCCCAATCGCGCTTCTTCTCGGTCTCGCGCTTGTCATGCAGCTTTTTGCCCTTGGCCAGGCCAAGCTCCACCTTGGCGATCCCGCGCGCATTGAAATAGAGCTTGAGCGGAACCACCGTCATGCCCTCTCGCTGAATGGCGCCGGCGAGACGCCCAATCTCTTTTCGGTGCAACAGGAGCTTGCGGCGCCGCGTCGGAGCATGACCGTTGCGGCCGGCCTGGGTGTACTCGGCGATGTGGGCGTTGAGCAGGTAAAGCTCGCCGCCCTCGCTCGCAGCATAGGAGTCGGCGATGTTG
>DASWJG010000039.1:0-3483 GCA_036397315.1 Methyloceanibacter sp.
CAGCCGGTCGGTGCCGGACTCAGCGCCCCACATCTCGCCAGGACGCCCGAGCATCTGGCGCACGGCGGCGTCAGGCTTGTCGCTCGGGAAACTGTCGAAGGTCTCCGTCTCGGGATCGAATTTGAGGATGGCGTTGGCGGCGAAGTCGCTCACCCACACCTTGTCCTTGTCGTCGACAAAGACGGCGTAAGCATGCGGCGCCTCGCCCGGCAGCCTGAAGACTCGCCATTCCTTCGCCGCCGGATCGTAGACGCTGAGATTGCCGGCGTTCCATTCGCTGACCCACAGCCGCCCCTTGGAGTCCGCCCACACCCGGCGCGGGCCGGCGCCTTTGGTCGTGGGCTCGATCACCGTCGTCTCGCCCGTCTCGAGGTCGGGCTTGCCGAGGAAAGAACCCGCGAGCGAGACGTAATAGATCTGTCCGTCCGGCGTTGCGTCGATGCCGTAAGGTCCCCTGCCCTTCGGCGCGTCCCACACCTGCATCGCGCCGGTCCCTGGATCGAGGCGGCCATAGATGCCGGCCTGCCCGGTGAACCAGACGCGGCCCTTGCCGTCGAAGGCCGGAGTGTTGAGGTTGGCTTTGGCGCGCTCCTTGGGCAGCGGCCAGGTCTTTACCTCTTTCGTCGCGGGATCGACGCGCACGACGGCATTGAGCCCGCTATCGGTGACCCATGCCGCGCCGTCAGGCCCGACCACAACACCATGCGGCGCCGAGCCTTCGCCCAGCGGAATGCGCTCGACCTGACCTGTCTTGGGATCGAGCCGCCCGAGCACACCGGCGCGCTGGCCCGTGTACCAGACGGTACCGTCGGGCGCCGGGGCCACATCATGCGGGTGGTCGCCTTTCGGCACGGGGAAATATTGGACCTCGGCCGCTCCTGCCGGCGGCGCCACAAGCAGCAGCGGCAGGCAAACAAGAGCGAGTGAGATTGCTGTGTGTTTCATGACGACAAGTTAGGGAGTCAATGTGAACAGACCAAGGCTCCGCCGCGTAGGGTCGGCAAAGCGAAGCGTGCCCACCGTCCACTGGGTGGGCAATGACAAAGCCATTGCCCACCCTACAGCACAAAGGCGGCACCAAGCCCTGCGAGCAAGGTCGCCGCCGTCGCGATGAGGAGCGGCTTGCCGAAGGCGGGGCCGGCAATCACGAAGGCCATGCCGCATTTCACGATGGTATTGGTGAGCGCCGCAATCACGATGGCGATCACGGCAATTCGGGCCTCGCCGCTCTTGGCGAATTCCGACATCGAGAGGGTGATGGCATCGACATCGGTGAGACCGGCGAGAGCGGCCACGGCATAAAGCCCGCTCGGCGGAAAATGCTCTTGCACGATCTTCACGGCGAGCAGGACCACGGCGAAAAGCGCGGCGAACTTCGCCGCTTCGGTCAGGCTGAACGGGTTCTGGACGTTCAAATCCCCTTTGGCGGCGGTGCCGTCCTTCGAGCCGCCGCGGAAATAAAGAGCCACCACGAAGCCGCCGACGACCACGGCCATCACCAGAAACGGCACCAACACATGGATCAGCAGCGCGCGATTCACCACCGCCACGAGCACAATGACCCGCACGAACATGACGGCCCAGGCGAGCAGGATGCCGCACGTCAGCGCAGCCGCGTTTTGCAGGTTGTTCCGCCCTTCCTTGGCGAACGACAAGGTGACCGCCGTCGACGACACGAGGCCGCCCGTCAATCCGGTGAGTGCGGTGCCCCGCGCCGGTCCGAGCATGCGCGTCAGCACGTAGCCGACCAGCGACAGGCTCGAGATCAGGATCACCAGCAGCCACAACGAATAGGGATTGAGCGCGCCCCACGGGTCGATGGGTTTATCGGGCAGGAGCGGCAGCGCGATGAAGGTCGCAATCAGAAGCCTTAAACCCGCGTAGACATCGTCCCAGCCGAGCTTGTCCACGAAGCTGTGCAGCGGCTGCTTATAGGCGAGCACGGCCGCCGTGACCACGCCGAGCCCGATGGCAAGCTCTTGGTGGCCGAACATCACCATGGCGCCCAGCAGGAACACCACCACGGCAGCCACCTCGGTGGTGAGACCGGTGGCGTCGGGATTGGAGCGGACGGCGATGAAATAGCCCGCGACCACGAAGGCGCCGACGATGAGAAGACCGGCCGCCAAGATCCAAGGAGAGGATGTCTCCCGCGCAAGCCACCCGGCCGCGGCCCCGAAGAGGGCGAGCAGGGTAAAGGTGCGCAAGCCGGCGATGCCGCCGGTCTCTCCTTCTTCTGCTTTGCGCTTCTCGCGCTCGATGCCGACCAAAGCCCCGAGCAGAACGGCTGTGGCGAAGCTGAGCGCGACGTTGAGCAGCTCCTGATATTCCATGGTTCGCTCCGCCACCGTCATTAGCGTGGGCAACGGCAAAACCCGCTCGGCATCTTATGCGAAAAACTTGAAACGCAACCGGATTCGCCCCTGCTAGAACCGCCTCACTTTGATCCGGCGCCTATGTCATTATGCTAGCGACGTGACGGAGGGAGATTTCATGCGTCTTTTTTGGGCCTTTGCGCTGACGGTTTTGGTTTCGCTGCTGCCCATGGCTCTCGGCGGCGACAGAGCAGAAGCCGGGATCGTCTGCGGAACGTTCGACGGGAAGTACGCTTGCAAGTTCGTTCCCGGAGGAGCACAGCACGGAAAAAATGCACCCCCCGCGGCAACGCCGGAGCCTGCACCCGACGCGACCGGCGAGCAATACACGACACCCCCGGCCGCAGGCACGTGGAGCACTGAAGCAACTCCCGGGAGAGCGCCCGACGCGGCCGACTCAGCCTGTCAGCATGGAATGATCGGAACGCCGCCCAACTGCCGTTGCCCGGAAAGTTCGGAACTATTGGGTGGCAACTGCGTGCGCTACACCGCGTCGGCGTGCAGCAGCGGGCTCGCTTCCGACGCCCTCCCGCAAGCCTGTCGGGGCGTGGAGGAAAAGCTCTCTTGCAGAATGCGTGAGGACGGACTGAAGGATTGCTGCTGCGTAACCTACGACAAATTCTAGGGCGCGACTTCGTCAGGCCGCGTCCACCTTGCGGTGCTCGGGATAAAGCGTGGCAAGTCCGTCGCGGGTAGCAGGCGCAACGCCGCGCTCGGTGATAAAGCCGGTGACGAGCCGCATCGGCGTCACGTCGAAGCCGTAGTTGGCGGCAGCGGTCCCTTGTGGCGCGATCTCTACGGTAGCCACGCTTCCGTCCGGCAAGCGGCCCGTCATGTGGGTGACTTCCTCAGGCTTCCGCTCCTCGATGGGAATCGCGCTGCCGTCGGTGAGGCTCCAATCGATCGTCGTGCCCGGCAACGCCACGAAGAACGGGATGTGGTTGTCGCGCGCGGCGAGCGCCTTCAAATAGGTGCCGATCTTGTTGGCGACGTCGCCGGTCGCCGTAGTGCGGTCGGTGCCGACGATGCAGAGATCGACGAGCTTCTTCTGCATGAGATGTCCGCCGGCATTGTCGGCGATCAGCGTGTGGGGCACGCCGTGCGCTTT
>DASWJG010000040.1:0-7918 GCA_036397315.1 Methyloceanibacter sp.
GGGCGCGGGCGTTGCCGTCCTGCTCGAGTGCATGCATTTTCGCGCGCGAGGCGGCGGTCAGCGCCGTCTCGGAGCCTGAGAAAAAGGCCGAGGCGAGCAGCAGACCGAAGATCGCGCCAAGCGTAATGCCCAAGCCGAGCGTCATCTTGTGGCGCACTCCCGCTCAAGGAAGGCGGTCAAGCGATCAAGCGGCACGTCGCCCTCCACGAAAGCTTCGCCGATGCCGCGCACAAGCACGAGCGCGAGCTTGCCGCCTTTCACCTTCTTGTCCTGGGCCATCAAGCGCAACAATTGTCCGGTCGTCGGCGTCTTGCCCAATATGTCTGCGATTCTGGCGGGCAGGCCGACAGCGGCGAGGTGGCGCTCCACGCAGCCCGCGTCTTCCGCGGGACAAAGCCCTTGTTCGACCGAGTAGGTGAACGCGAGACGCATGCCGATGGCGATCGCCTCGCCGTGCAGCAGCCGGTCCGAATAACCGGCGAAAGCCTCGAGCGCATGGCCGAAGGTATGGCCGAGGTTGAGCAGCGCGCGCTTGCCCGTCTCCTCCCGCTCGTCGGCTTCGACGATCGAGGCCTTGGCGCGGACGCTCGTCTCGATGGCCTTGAGGCGCTCGCCGCCGTCGCCCGAGAACACTTGCGGCCAATGCTGTTCGAGCCAGGCGAAGAAGGGCGCGTCCCCCAAGAGCCCGTATTTCATCACCTCGGCGTAACCCGCGCGAAACTCGCGGGGCGCCAAGGTAGAGAGAACCGAGACATCGGCGAGTACCAGGCTCGGCTGGTGGAAGGTGCCGATCAGGTTCTTGCCCTGCGGCGTGTCGATTCCGGTCTTGCCGCCGACGGAGGAATCCACCTGCGCCAAGAGCGTCGTCGGGGCCTGCACGAGGCGCACGCCGCGCCGCAGGATGCTTGCCGCGAAGCCGGCAAGGTCGCCGACCACGCCGCCGCCAAGCGCAACGACGCAATCGCCGCGTTCGACTCCGAGCTTGAGCAAGGTCTCGCAAAGTCTTGCCAGCACCGGGAAGCTCTTGCTGGCCTCTCCGGCCGCAACCACGGCATCGCCGAGAAATAGTCCCTGCGCCTCAAGGCTCTCCTTGAGCGGCGCAAGATAGAGCGCGGCCACGTTCTGATCGGTCACCACCGCGCAGCGCGCGCCGGGAAGCGCCGCCGCGATGCGGCGCCCGGCCGAGGCGATGAGCCCTTCACCGATGACGATGGGGTAGCTCCGTCCTGGAAGCGTCACCTCGATGGTTGTTTCGCTTTGGCCTGACGCCAAGGCGGTCGCGCCGTCGCGCATCATTTCACCTTCTTGCGGCCCTGAGCCTTGTCCGCCTTCGCCGCGCAGCCGAGCTTGGCGGCCAGCGCATCGATCACCGCGCCCACGATCACCTCGTGGGGAACATCGCGGCTCTCCACCGTCACGTCGGCCTCTTCATAGATGGGATAACGCTCTTCGATCAGTTTCTTCATCACTTTTTCGGGGTCGCCGGTGGTAAGCAAGGGCCGGCTGTCGCGCCGCCCGACGCGTTTGAGCAGCACCTTGAGCTCCGCCTTGAGCCAGATCGACAGCCCCCGCGCCTGGATGGCGCCCCGCGTCTCGGCGTTCATATAGGCGCCGCCTCCGGTGGCGAGAACCTGAGGGCCGCCTTCGAGCAGGCGCGCAATCACCTTGCGCTCGCCCTGGCGGAAATAGCTTTCGCCATGCTCGGCAAAGATTTCGCTGACGCTCGCGCCGGCGGCCACCTCGATCTCGGTGTCGGCGTCGATGAAGGGCAGGTCAAGCCGGTTCGCGAGCCGCCTGCCCACGGCGGTCTTGCCAGCTCCCATGAGCCCGATCAGCACGATGCTTCGCGTTCCAAGGGCGTCGCGAATCTGCGCCAACCGCTCCTGCCGGTCCTCTTTCTTATGCTCGGTCAGTCCTAGACTCATCCTTTGGTCTAAAATTGGGGAATCGCCCCCGCATCGGCGCTCCACAAACGACTCGCAGGGGCGTGAATTTCCCATGCTGGCAGCGCCCTGTCGAATCGTCCATGATGCAAATGGATAAGGCGCTGGGCGGCTTTTGAGTCATAATGACGCCCTGTTCGCGACTAAAAGACCGTTAGGAACACGGGCGCCTCGATGCCGACACTGTTTCGTTTCCTGCTGATTTTGGGGGTGATCGCCGGTGTCGTCACTGGAAGCCTCTATGTGCTCGCTGAATACTTCCAGCCGGAGCCGAAACAAATCTCCAAGGCCTTGCGCAACGTCAAGGGCCGGCTTGATGACACCACGGCCTCTACTCCTAGCGCTGATGCTGGCGCCATTGCTCCTGTCGAACCTGACCCCGGCGTGGGCGCAGGACGTCGAGCGCAGTGAGCTTCCCCCGCTACCCGGCGCAGCTCCTCCCGACCTAGGGGAGGAAAGACCCTCTCCTCCGCCCGCGCCGGGCTTTCCCGCGCCGCCGGGCTTTGCGCCTCAGGCGAGCGGCTCTGCCGCCGCCACGAGCCCCTTGCCGTACGATCTTTGGCGAGGGGTCGATGCGCCGGCCCTCGCGCGGCTGCTCGCTGCGGCCCCGCTGCCATCCCCATCGCCCGCCCTTGCGGCCCTGATCGCCCGCGCGCTGGCGGCCGGCGATCAGGTGACCGGCGAAGACCTTGCGCTTAGGGTCGCGGCCTTGGAGCGGGCCGGCCGTGTGGTGGAAGCGGCGGAGCTTCTCGCGCGGGCTGCGGAATCGAACGAGCCGCGCAGTCTCGGCCGTTATGCCCTGGCTCTACTCGCGTTAGGGCGCGAGGACGACGCTTGCGAAGTTCACCTTGGCGAGGCGCTTAGCGGGCCGCCGTCCGACAAGGGCGGGCGGGAGGCACTTCTCGTCGCCGTCTACTGTGCCACGGCGAAGGGCGACTTGCCGGGGGCGAGGCTGGCCCTTCAGCTTGCACGCGACGGCGGCGCCGATGTCGGCCTCGCGGCGGCTGTCATTGGGCGCGTGAGCAAAACCTCGACGCGCCAACCGTCCCTGCCCAAGAGCGTTGGCGTCATCGACTATCTTTTTCTCAGCCTCGGCGAAAAGCGCCCGACCGCCGACCTCGCCGCCAAGGCCGAGCCTGAGCTTCTCTTCTTTCTCGCCCATGATCGGGGGGCTCCGGCTGAACTCCGCGTTGCGTCTGCCGAGCGGGCGGCGGCGCTCAACATCATCGCCGGTCAGGATCTGGCGCGCGCTTATCGCGAGGCGGCTCACGCGCTGCCGAAAACCGCGCAATCGGCGCCGGCCTTAAGGGCGCGGCTGTTCGCCGCCTTCGAGAGCGCGCCGTCGGTCAAGATTCGCGCCGAGTCCATCGCCGCCCTCCTGGCATCCGCCCGCGATCAGGGGATCGAGGTGCCGATCGCCGAAGCTCTGGCCGAAGCGAGCGCCGGATTGGTCGAGGACCGGGAAGCCGCGTCCTTCGCCGAGACCGGCGTCAGGGTCGCCGCTCTGGCCGCCGATGAAGCAAGCGCCTGGGCCTGGGTCGATGCCGGGGGCGAGCGCCTGCGGAGCTGGCAACTCCTGCTTGCCGCGAGCGCTCCCCAAGGGCCGCGCGCCGAAGTCGCGCTCGGGGAGGGCGTGGACATCGCCCTCAAAGGTGGGCTCCCGCCGCCTTTGCTGCATCGCCTCGTCACCGTGCTCGATGCGCTCGACTACGAGGTACCGATTCCGCTGTGGGACGAAGCGAGCAAGACGCCGCAGCCCTCCGACGGCGATCTGCCCGAGACCGGCGCGCTAACGAGCCTGAAGGAGGCGGCTGACGCCGGCGAGGTCGGGCGCACCGTGCTCATCGCCGCTTCGGTCCTAGGGCCAAAAGGTGCCAAAGGCGCCCATCTCATCGCCCTTGGCGATGCGCTTCGCGCGCTGAAACGGGTTGGGCTCGACGCCGAGGCGCGCCGTCTCGGCTTCGAGGCGCTCTATGCGCACTGGCCGTCGCGCGGAAAGGCTTGAGCCTTGGGCGCCGCCAAACGATCTTCGCGCGGTAAGGGACCGTCCGAGCTTGCGCTCTTCCTCGACATGCTCGCCGCCGAGCGGGGCGCCGCAGTCCACACCATTGAGGCCTATACGCGGGACCTTTCTGAGTTCCTCGCCTTCCTTGCCGCTAAGGGCAAGGACGCGAAGCATGCCTCACCTGAGCATCTCCGTGGCTTTCTCGCGGGCCTTGCGCGCAAAGGACTGGCCCCCACCTCCCGCGCACGGAAGCTCTCGGCCATCCGCCAGTTCTTTCGCTTCCTCCTGGCCGAGGGCTTGCGCGCCGACGATCCCTGCTCCGCCATCGATAGTCCGAAGCTGGGGCGGCCGCTTCCCAAGATCCTCTCTCTCGCCGAAGTCGAGACGCTTCTGGAGACCGCCAAGGACGCGAGCGAGCGAGCGGCGGAGGGCACGGCACGACGCCGGGCGGTCAGGCTTTATGCCGCGCTCGAGACGCTCTACGCCACGGGACTTCGCGTGTCCGAGCTGATCTCGCTGCCGCGCGGCGTGCTCATCGCCGACGACCGGGTGCTCACCATCAAAGGCAAAGGCGGACGCGAGCGGCTCGTCCCTTTGAACGACGCGGCGCGGGAGGCGCTTCAAGCCCATCTCGCCGCGGTCGGCGCCGACGAGGCCACGAGGAAGGGTATCTCGCCCTGGCTCTTCCCGTCAGCCGGAGGCCAGCATCTGACCCGCCAGCGCTTCGGTCAGGAGCTCAAGACGCTGGCGCTCGTCGCCGGGATCGAGCCTGCCCGGGTCTCGCCCCATGTGCTCCGCCACGCCTTTGCCAGCCATCTCCTGGAGCGGGGTGCCGACCTGCGCACGGTGCAGCAGCTTCTCGGCCATGCCGATATCTCCACCACGCAGATCTATACCCACGTCATCGAGGAGCGCTTAAGACGCCTCGTCGAACAACATCACCCTTTGGCTCAGGCACATTTAACCAAGCGGAGCTAGACTAGCCTTGCCGGGCTCGCTGGTTGACAGGGCTTCACGCCAAGGCCACTTACAACCACATTCCCGTTGCCTTATTGGTTTTTCTCGAATCTGCCGGGGAACACTCGAGTTCCCCAGGGGCATAGCCAAAGCCGGATGCGCACTTATCTCGATTTCGAAAAGCCGATTGCCGAGCTCGAAAGCAAGGTCGCCGAGCTGAAAGCGCTCGCCGGCGAGCAGCGTTCCGTCTCCATCGAAGAGGAACTCGCGAGACTCGAGGCCAAGGCGAGAGAAGCCCTGGAGGAGACCTATTCCGGGCTGACCCCCTGGCAGAAGACGCAAGTTGCCCGCCACCCCGAGCGTCCGCATTTCCGGCATTATGTCGATACGCTCGTAGAGGACTTCACGCCGCTTTCGGGCGATCGCTCGTTCGCCGAGGACCAGGCCATCGTTGGCGGCATCGGCCGGCTGGCGGGCCGCTCGGTGATGGTCATCGGCCACGAGAAGGGCTCCGACACCGAAGGCCGCATCAAGCACAATTTCGGCATGGCGCGTCCTGAAGGGTACCGCAAAGCGGTGCGGTTGATGGAGATGGCCGACCGCTTCCAGCTCCCTGTGGTGAGCCTCGTCGATACGGCCGGGGCCTATCCCGGCATCGGCGCCGAGGAACGGGGGCAGGCCGAGGCCATCGCGCGGTCCACCGACTGCTGCTTGAGCCTTGGCGTGCCTATCGTTTCGGTCATCATCGGCGAGGGCGGTTCCGGCGGCGCGGTCGCCATCGCCACGGCCAACCGGATCTATATGCTCGAGCATGCGATCTACACGGTTGCTTCGCCGGAGGCCGCGGCCTCGATTCTGTGGCGGGATTCGGCGCGCGCCGTCGACGCCGCCACCAATATGAAGATCACCGCCCAGGACCTGATGAAGCTCGGCATCATTGACGGAATCATCGCCGAACCGATCGGCGGAGCGCATCGGGACGGGGTCGAGGTGGTGCGCGCGACGGGCGAGACCATCGTCAAGGCGCTTGCCGCCTATGATGATCTCAACCCAGGTGAGATTCGCCAGGAAAGGCGGGAAAAATTCCTGTCCATGGGGCGCACGAGCTGAGCCCCGAGACGCCCAAAAAAGCGCCATTTTTTTAGTCCACCTGGGGCCTGAGCAGGCCTATAATGCCGGCCAAATCGGGGGAAGCCGGAGGGCTGGCGCCGGAAGAAGCGCGCTAACTTCGATTTAACCCCTCACGTTCGATGTTGGCCGAGGTGCGCAAGGGGCACTGCGTATGCTTCGTTCATGTTTTGGCACGGCCGTAACTGCGGCGTGCGTGGTGGCTTTGGCCGCCGCGCTGGCCGGCTGCGGCCAGTTTTCGCCGCCCTACCTGAAACCGCTCTCGGCGCAGACGCAGGCGCTGCTTGCCGAGAAGGGGATGAACGAGGAGCAGCCCGTCCTTATTCGCATCTTCAAGGCCGAATCGGAGCTCGAAGTGTGGAAGGCCAAGGACGACGGCCGGTACCACCTCTTCAAGACCTACCCGATCTGCAGCTACTCGGGCGGTCTCGGCCCGAAAATCCAGCAAGGCGACAGGCAAGCGCCGGAGGGCTTCTATCTCGTGTCGCTGGATCAGATGAACCCGCGGAGCAAGTACCACCTCTCCTTCGATGTGGGCTTCCCCAACTCCTATGATCGCGCCTACGGCCGCACCGGCAAGAACATCATGGTGCATGGCGATTGCACGTCCTCGGGCTGCTACGCCATGACCGACGCCGTGGTCGAGGAGATCTTCACCCTTGCCCGCGAGGCGCTCCAAGCCGGGCAGCCGGCGTTCCAGATCCAGGCCTTTCCGTTCCGCATGACGGCGGCCAACATGGCGGCCCATAAGGACGACAAGTGGTACGACTTCTGGAAGAACTTGAAGGAAGGCTACGACTATTTCGAGATCAGCCGCATGCCGCCGAAGGTGGCGGTGTGCGAGAAGCGCTATCTGATCAACGCCTCCTTCACCGGCAACGTAAGGCCCGATCCCGCCGGCTCATGTCCGGCCTATCAGAGGCTGCCGATCCCGCGCGCGCCTGCCATGCAGGAGGCCTCGGTTAAGCCCGCCAAAAAGAGCAACTCGGTCTCCCTGGCCAAGCCGCTCGGCAGCGTGCTCGGCCTGAGCTTCGGACCGTCGAAGCAAAACTATCGCGCCTTCACGCTTGGTCCCGCGACCCCGGACCGTTGACGGAAATCAGAAATCGGAAGCCAGAAGTCTGAATTCTGACGCGGAAGACCTATACTGCGTCCTTCTGGTTTCTGACTTCTGACACCTGGAATGCGTCGAGCCTTCACTCTCCTCCTCCTCACGGCGCTCCTCGGCGGCGGCTACTATCTGCTCACGCCCGAGGGGCGACAGTTCATCGATCGCGTGCGCATCAACATGACGCGCGCCGAGTATCACGCCCTCTTCCGCGCCGGCGAGCCTTTGCCTGGGACGCCCGATCTTGCCCGCTTCGATGAGCGGCTCGCCGCCCACGGCGTCAGCATGGGCGTGCCGGTCTATTTGCGTATCTTCAAACTCGAATCCGAACTCGAGCTTTGGGTCGAGAAGGACGGACGCTTCGTCCGCTTTGCCACCTATCCGATCTGCCTGTGGTCGGGGCGGCTCGGGCCAAAGCTCAAAGAGGGCGACCGGCAGGCGCCGGAGGGTTTCTATACGGTCGCGGCCGAGCAGCTCAATCCGAACAGCCGCATGCATCGCTCCTTCAGTCTCGGCTTCCCCAATGTGTTCGACCAGGCGCATGGACGCACCGGATCCTTTCTTATGGTGCATGGCGGCTGCGCCTCGATCGGCTGCTACGCCGTGACCGACCCCGTGGTCGATGAGATTTGGCGCATGGTGACGGCGGCGCTCGACCGGGGTCAGGCGCGGTTTCCGGTCCACGTCTTTCCCTTCCGCATGACGGACCGCAACGTCAGGCTGCACAGAGGCGACCGGTGGGAGGGCTTCTGGGCCGACCTGAAGAAAGGCTACGAC
>DASWJG010000041.1:0-2186 GCA_036397315.1 Methyloceanibacter sp.
GCGACGATCAGCCACAGCGCCGCCCTGAGCCGCGCCAAGATCTCCCGGAAGGGCCGCATGACGGCTTGACCGATACGTCCGAGCAGGCCCGGCTCAAGTGCCCTGGCGCTCGGTTCTGCGTGATCGCTCAATGGCTTCTCCCCGGCCTTCGCGACGAATCGTCCGGCCCACCGGCTCCCATAATTGCCCTTCGATTATCACGTTTTTGCGACACCCATGAGGGTCTTGCATGACGAACGGATGACAGCAGCCCCGCCGCGCCCAATCCCTCCATTCTCTTGATATAGTCGCGGGCGCGGTTTTCGCCATGGGCGAAAGCGAGGGGGCTCCACGCCAATTCGAAAGCAAGGATCGGGGTGCGCCAGAGCAGCCGACCCCCTATCTCTGGGTTAACAGAGCAACCAACCCCAGGACCGAGCCGATGCGCCGCACAGTTTCAGCCTTAGCCTCCACCTCGCCGCGATCCAAGGCACCGAGCCTCGACAAGGCGAGATGGGACGCCGTCGTGGCCCGCGACGCCGCCTTCGATGGGCGCTTCGTTTCTGCCGTGGAGACAACCGGCATTTACTGCCGCCCGTCTTGCCCTGCCAAGCGCCCCAACCGCGCCAATGTGCGCTTTTACGACACGGCGGCAGACGCGGAGCGAGCAGGCTTCCGGCCCTGCAAGCGCTGCAAGCCGGGTGAGCCGTCCCTCGCCGAACAGCACGCCGAGAAGGTCGCGGAAGCGTGCCGCCTGATCGAGGCGGCTGAAGAGGAGCTTAAGCTCGATGAGCTTGCCGCTGCTGTCGGCTTGAGCCCCTATCACTTCCACCGCATCTTCAAGGCGGTGCTCGGCGTGACGCCCAAGTCCTATGCCATCGCCCAGCGCCACAAGCGGGTGCGCGAGGAGCTTGGCCGGAGCGCCACGGTGACCGAGGCGATCTACGGCGCGGGCTTCAATTCCAACGGCCGCTTCTACGCCACATCGTCGGATGTGCTCGGCATGACTCCAAGCCAGTTCCGCTCGGGCGGCAGCAAGACGGAGATCAAATTTGCCATCGGCGACTGCTCGCTCGGCCTCGTGCTCGTGGCGGCGAGCGACAAGGGTGTCTGCGCTATTCTGTTCGGCGACGATCCGGAGACTCTGGCGGGCGACCTCAAGAAGCAGTTTCCGCGTGCACAGTTGGTCGGTGGCGACAAGTCCTTCGAGCAACTTGCGTCCGAAGTGATTGGCTTCGTCGAAAACCCTCGTAACGATTTCGACCTTCCCTTGGACATTCGTGGCACTGCCTTTCAGCATCGCGTGTGGGACGCGCTGCGCCGTATTCCCGTCGGGTCGACAGCCAGCTATGCAGAGATAGCGAAAATCATCGGCGCGCCAAGGTCGACGCGGGCAGTCGCCCGCGCCTGCGCCACGAACCGCATCGCCGTGGCCATCCCCTGCCATCGCGTGGTGAGGAGCGATGGCTCGCTCTCGGGTTATCGCGGCGGGGTCGCGCGCAAGCGCGCCCTTCTCGCCAAAGAGGCGAAGTCATAATCAGCGCGTGAGCTTCTTCGCGGCGAGATCAGCAAGGTAGTCCTGCCAGCGCGCTTCTCTGTTCTCGCCGAGCTCGCGCAAATATTCCCAGACAAAGAGGCCGGTGTCGTGGCCGTCGTCGAAGACGATGCGCACCGCGTAATTGCCGACCGGCTCCAGCCGCACGATACCCACATTCTTCTTGCCGCCCACGGTGACGCGCTGCTCGGGACTGTGGCCTTGCACCTCGGCACTAGGCGACAGCACGCGCAGGAGCTCGGCGGGCAGCATAAAGCTTCGCCCGTCGTCGAAGGTCACGGTGAGAACGCGCTTGTCCTTGTCGACCTTAAGCTCGGTGGGCCACGCATTGGCCATCGGTCTTAGCCTCAGCCCAAGGGTTTCAACCCAAATCGATCTCGCCCTCGACCTCATGTTTGAGGCCCGTGCCCTTGCCGGTCAGGACCATCTTGACCTTAAGCTTCCCCTTGCCGCCGAGCCCTTCCTCGCGCACCACCTGCTCGATGGCTTGCTGCGAGGTGACGCCCACCTCCTTCAGATATTTACGCATCGACATGTTGAATCGTTGCTCGTCCATCCTTGGCCTCCTTAAGCGCTCCGTCCCATGCTATGGAAAAGGCGAAGCGCCTATATTAGAGACGAAAGCCCATGGCGGTCACCTCGAAGGCGAAGG
>DASWJG010000042.1:0-13477 GCA_036397315.1 Methyloceanibacter sp.
CGAGGCCATGAGCTTCGGCGTCGCCGACTACGCCGCCTCCACCCGCGCCCGCACCATGGGCATCGGCGCGCCGCACCCGGACTATGGCATCCTCTCCGACAAGGACGAGAGCGGGACCAGAACCTATTACTGGAACGACCCGTGGCACTACGCGCTGTCGCGCATGATGGTCGCCTGCCGCGCCTACGGGCTTCGCCCGATCGACGGGCCGTTCGGCGATTTCTCCGACCCCGACGGCTACACGGCCGCGGCCAAGCGCGCCGCCGTGCTCGGCTTCGAGGGCAAATGGGCGATCCATCCCTCCCAGGTCGAGCTGGCCAACAAGGTGTTCACGCCGTCGGAGGCCGAGGTGACCAAGGCCAAGCGCATCGTCGAGGCCATGAAACAGGCGGCTAAGGAAGGGAAGGGCGCGGTGTCGCTAGATGGGCGCCTGATCGACATCGCCTCGATCCGCCAGGCCGAGGCGCTGCTCAACAAGGCCGCCGCCATGGGGATGTAATTAGCGGACTTTATCCCTCCCCCTTGCAGGGGGAGGGAGAATGGTACGGCTGGCCGAGATTCATGCTGTGGTCCTCGGCTTCGCCGGCGCGGCGCAAGCGGAGTCCGTCACCATCACGCCCGCCGTGCAACAGGATTGCCAGTGGGACTACCACAATTTTTGCAGTCAATATGCGATCGGCTCCGAGCTGCTCGACATATGCTTCAAGCAGAACGGTCCCAAACTCTCCAAAGCCTGCGTGGACGCGCTGATTGCGGCGGGCGATACCTCGCAAGAATACGTGGATCAGCAGAAGAAACTGCTGGGCCGCTAAAGCGGAGGCCAAGCGCGCACTGCGTCACCCCGGCGAAAGCCGGGGTCCAGGTCCTTCATTTGCGCTTCGCGCAGCTGGATTCCGGCTTGCGCCGGAATGACGGGAGAATGGTGAGGGGGCGCAATCCTTCAGCGCAGTCACGCGCACGCTCCCCGCGAAGATAGGCCTCGTTCAGCACCTGGAGCGGAATGGGCACCCGCTGCAAAGCGGGTGCCCAATAGGGAAGGGGGAAGAGATTGCTGGTCATAGCGACCATCGCCTCCTATGACCCGCAGCAAACTAGCGGGTCATGTAGACGTTCGGGAAACCTTCGGCCATGACGGGCGCGGCAGAGGCGACGATCAGGGCAACGGCGAGCATGATCTTCTTCATGGTTGTATCTCCTGTGAGCGTGTCGGTTAGCGCTGGGTCTGGTAGACGTTCGGGAAACCTTCGGCCATGACGGGCGCGGCGGAGGCGACGATCAGGGCGACGGCGAGCATGATCTTCTTCATCGGTATTCTCCTTTAGGTTTGGCCGGTTGATCTGAGGTTCGGCCGGCTGGCCAAGGGTGCCGTTCGAACATCAGATAGGTGGGCCTGAGGAGCGCGTTTGCCCAATAGCGCTTGGCTATGGAGTCGGTGCTTTACGCGATGGGCATTTACAGCCGGAAATCTCGCGCATTGAGCGCGAAGGCCGCACCCACCAAGCGGCTTAGGAGTCATGGGCTACCCGCAACCCCGGTAGTCGCCAGCTAGACTGTCATTGGAGCTCGATGAGCGCGGTACTGTGCGATGACCCAGCGCATCACCGGCCGCTCGCTCCAGCGGTTGACATCGGCGGCGAGAGCATCGGGGCCCTTCATGCCATGGTGCGCCGGCAGTTCCTTGGGCCTGGCAAAATTGGCAAGCAGGCTCGCCACCGCGAGATCGGCCCGGCTGAACCGGTCTCCGACGAGATAGGTCCGGCCGTCGGCGAGCTTGCCATCAAGCCAGTCGAGTTCCGCTTCGAGCTTGGATCGGCTCTCGGCTGCGGCTCCGGGCCTGATATCGTACATCCGCATGAGGATGCGCCACGCCACCGGCCACATCACGTTGCCGGCCTGGCGACGCCAACCCGAGGCTCGATAGAAGAGCGCCGATTTGACGAGATGCGCGTGGCCCGGCAGCAGCTCGGCAAAGGCCAGGCGGCGCACATTAACGGCGATCACCTCATCGGCACGCCGTTCGACCTCCTTAGCCTCGTCGAGGGCGGCTTTTGGATTGAGGCTTCGCCCGCGGTCTTGGGCCTTGCTCTCCGCCCAGTCGATGATGGCGCCGCTTCCCTGAATGACATCGGTTCCGTCCAGGACAATAGGAACGGTCCTCTGCTTCGCGCCGCAGCACTTGGCCAAGATGAGATGCAAACCTGGCGGCCAACCGATTTCGTCATAGGCGATGCCATGCCAATCCAGCGCCCATCGGGCTTTCTCGCAGAAGTGAGAGGCGGCGAACGTTATGAGGCGTGGTGTGGACTGGGACATTTGACCCCCATCACTAATGCGCCGGATGAGACCTCGTCCTGTTAGCCAATCGCTCCAGTAGTCGTTTGGGATGTTCGACGTGTGCCTTTGGGCGCAGAGCCCAAATAGCTCCTGAGTTCGGCGGCGACCGAATCGATGACATGTGGATCAGAGGTTAGGCGCCCCATCAACAGAGCGCCCTGAACGCCGGCCAGGATCTGTACGGCGACGTCACGCGGCCGCTGGTCGCCGATGGCGAACTGGCCTTGCTCTACACCCTCGCGGACAATGCTCTCAAGCCAATCGAGGTGCATCTGGGAGAAGCGGTGCAACGCCCGCTGCAACGGAGAGGAGACGGCACCGAATACGGCACCGAACGAGCCGCCGGGACACATGCGCTCGGCCTTGCCGTGAATGACGCGGAACATGTCAAAATAGGCTTCGAGGCGGTCAATCGGTTCTCGTCCCTCAGTCTTCTCCATTCGCGCGTTTACCCAGTCAGTGGCGTGATCGAGCACGGCAACGGCAACCGCGTCCTTGGAGTCGAAATAGTGATAGAGGCTCGCTTTGCGGATGCCGACCTCGTTGGCAATGTCCTGGAAGCTGAAGCCGTGGAAGCTCCGCGTCTGGATGAGCCGCTGAGCCGAGTTTAGGATTTTTTCCCTAGTATCCATAGCGCCTACCTTACGGTAGGTAAGGCGCGAAGTCAATGGCCTACTTCCAACATATTTTTTGCTTGACTCCTGGCCTACCTATCGTTAGGTAGAGAGAGGCTACCGAATGGTCGGTAGTCTACAAGGAGACAAGGCAATGACCAACATCGCAAAAGCCGTCGCTGTCGTCGTCACCGTGGTGGTCGGCACCGCTGCATTCGGTGGACTAGCCCTGGCCGGTCCCGATAGCCCGTTCTACCCGGGTCGCTTCCAAAATCCGAACCTTCCCCATCCGTCTGTGAGCGCGGGAAGCGGGATCCCCGCTCCATATCGGCTCGGCGACTAGAAGCATGGGGAGCCCTAGGGTAGTTCGCAAAGACGACGCCTTGGGCTCCCCCCTTTCTGCCGAGTGAGCAGCAAGGATTTCAGCCATGCGCACGTTGGTCTTGTCTGCGCTCCTCGCCGTCGCGGCGACGGCACTCGTTGTTTCGATTGAGGCTCAAGCGCGGGCGGCAACGCCTTGTGTCGCGTTCGACCGGGTCTGCACCTGTCCGTGGAATGCTGTCGACTGCGTGCCGGTCTGCCGTATCCTGCCATGGACCGGCGAGTGTGCACCGACCAATTAGGGGGCGATCGCATCCTCGCCGCGCGCAAGCACCAGTGGACTGGATTGCCGGAGCATGCCCCCGAGAACGTGATCGACAGCCGGTGATGGCGAGTCGAACTTATCCCCGCGCTCCAAACCTCCCTTACACTGCACTCACCTCGTTCGCTTGAGGGGCGCTCTCGCGAGGCGCGCGAACAGCGGGACGAGGTGCGGTGCCCCGCGGGGCTTGGCTCGCTAACCAAGTCACTCGGGCGGCGCCGGGGCTCCGCCCGGACCCAAGATGAGGTCCTGCCAGGAGCTGGCTGACGACCGTAAGGTCTATTCCAAACGCGACCCGGACCCCTCCTTTGGAGGCTAAAAACGGGAAGCGGGGCACTTACGGCGAAAGCGCGGCCCGGCCGTCCGCTAAATCGCCGCGACTGGCGCGCCGAGAGGCGCCCGCGTGCCGCAAGGCACGAGCCATAGGTTTGCGCTTTTCGGCGCGCCACCCCCCTCAACTCGAGGGAAACAGAGGAAAAGCCGGACGCCTCACCCGTGCCGCGGCGATGCGTTCGCTCGCCTTCGCTTCACTCGTCATGCCCGGACTTGTTCCGGGCATCCAATAGGGCGGTGCAGCGATGCGGAGTTTAGAGAGTGTCGAGATGCATCATGGATGGCCGGGACAAGCCCCGCCATGACGAAGAAGGATCGCGATGACGAAGTGGTTCGTGAGTCCAATTCAAACGGACCCCTCAGGCAGCGGGACGCCCGCCTCGGCGAAGGCGTCGCGCTGGCGCTCCGCTACATCGGCGAGATCGGCGCCGGCGATGGTGTCGTTGAACAGGCGGTGATAGTTGAGCTCGGCGTTGAGGTGCAGGAACACCCCGCCAAGCCCGATCGCCGCCCGGTCCATGAACACGAATTCGCGTGGCACCTTGACCGGCCCTTTCTCCTGCAAGCCTTGATGCACCTTGAACGCCTCGCGCCGCCCATACATGCCCGGGCTCACCTGCTCGGCGATGGTGCGCACCCGGTCCTCGAGCATCGGGCCGTAGATGAAGTTCGCCCAGATATTGAGGATGTCGATCAGCTCGTTGGAGAGCCCGCCGAAGCCCCAAGTCTCATAGGCGTGAACGATGAGCGCGCGGTCGTTCCTAAGGAGCCCGTGATAGAGATCGACCACGCCTTGAATGAATTTCGGGGCGAAGGTGCGCATGCAGCCATAGTCGAGCAGATTGATCCCGGCCGCCCTGCCCTCGCTGTCCTGGAACACGGTGTAATTGCCGAGATGGGGATCGCCGTGGATCACGCCGTATTGGCTGAACGGGTACCACCAGGCGCGGAACATGGCGCGCGCGATCCGGTTGCGCTCCTCGAGCGGCCGGCTCGTGTAATCGAGGAGCCTGCGGCCTTCGAGCCAGGTCATGGTCAGCAGCCGCTTGGTGGAAAGCGGAAGAACGATCTCAGGCACGCGGATGAGCGGATCGTCCTTGAAGATGAGACCGTAGAGCCGCATGTGGCGGGCTTCGAGATCGTAGTCGAGCTCCTCGCGCAAACGCGCCGCGATCTCCTTCAGCATCTCGGAGGTCTCGATCGCCGGCTGCATGCGGGCGTGGATGGAGAAAAGGACGGAGAGCTGGGCGAGATCAGCTTCGACGGCGGACTGCATGTCGGGATATTGCAGCTTGGCGGCGAGTGCCCGCCCGTCATGGCTCTTGGCCCGGTGCACCTGGCCGAGCGAGGCCGAGGCCGCCGCCTCATGCTCGAACATGGCGAATTTCGCCTCCCAATCGGGCCCAAGCTCGGCCGCCATGCGCCGCCGCACGAAGGGCCAGCCCATGGGCGGGGCCTGGCTCTGGAGCTGCCCAAGCTCGGCGGCGTATTCCGCAGGCAGCGCCTCGGGGATGGTGGCGAGCAGCTGCGCCACCTTCATGATCGGGCCTTTGAGGCCGCCAAGCGCCGCCGCAAGCGAAGCGGCATCCTTCTCGCGCTCCGGCTCGAGCCCGAACAGGCGCCTGCCGGCGATGCGGGCCGCCACACTTCCGACATTGGCGCCGACCCTGCCATAACGGAGCGCGCGGGCGCTGAATCGGTTCTTCTCCTTGTCGGACTGGCGATCGTTCATGGGCGGCTTTGCAGGTTCACGCATGCGTAAGGCCTCCCTTCATATAGGAGCCCCAATCCCGGTATACCCGCTCGCCGCGACACCAGAATTCGCCCCGCAACGAGGAATGCATGATCGCTTGGCTTAGGTTGCTGGCCGGGCTCGGGCTCGTTTTCGGAGCCGTTCTCACCGGTCTCGGCTGGCTCGCCCAATGGTGGCCAGCACTCGACCTCATCAATAACGGGCTCCCTCTATTGGCGGCCGGCACCGTCGTCCTTTTCGGCCTGGCGCTCTTGGTGCGGGATTGGCGCTTCATCGTGCCGGCTGCGCTGCTCGCGGCGATCAATGTCGGCCTCATCTTTGCGGGATTGCAGGGTGCTGCCGCCGAAGCCGCGCCGGACAGCAAGCGCTTTCTCCGCGTCGTGACTTTCAATCTCAGTTTCGGCAACGACCGGATCGACGGAGTCGACAAATTTCTCAACGAGACCGACGCCGATGTTGTCGTGTTGCAGGAGGTGACGAGGGATCACCTGCTCCCCCTCCATACTGGGCTCGATGCGCGTTACCCGCACAGCCGGGGCGAGTTCGGCGTCGTCATCTTCTCTAAATATCCGATCCGCGCCGATGGACGCCTGGACCGGCCAGGCTACCCCGAATGGATCCGCCTCATGTCGCGCTGGGTCGAAATTGACGTTAACGGGACCGCCGTCGAGCTGGTCGGCGTGCATCTCGCGCGGCCCTTCTATCCCGTGCTGCACGAGCACGACGTCACGACGCTGACGCAATTCGTGCTGACCAGGAAACTCCCGGTCATCGTGGCGGGCGATTTCAACATGACGCCATGGACCGATCAGCTGAAGCGATTCACTTATGTGAGCGGCCTTGGCCGCTTCAATACGTTTCACTTCACCTGGCCGATGCGCTGGCGGCGATTTCGATTCGTGCCGCTGGTCGCAATCGACAATGTGTTCGCCTCGCCTCATTTCGCCAAGATCGCGACAATGGGCGCCCCGCGGCTCGGCTCCGACCACAGGGCGATCATCGCCGATATCGCGCTTGCCGCGCCATCCCAGCCTTGACGGAATAAATTGCTCCCGCCGCTCGGCCGAGTCATTCTGGCGGCAGGAGGATCAGCTATGACCCTGCGACCGCTTATCGCGTTCTTTGTAGCGCTGCTGTTGGCCTGCCCTGCCTTGGCGGCGGCGGAAGGCTCGATCGAGGTTTGGAAATCAGCCACCTGCAAATGCTGCATCAATTGGGTGAAGCATCTCGAGGCGAACGGTTTCGCCGTGAACGTCAACGCCGCCGACCCGTCGATGCTCGATCGCATCAAGCGTCAGTCGGGGATCGGCGAGGAGCTCGCCTCGTGCCACACCGCCAAGATCGGCGGCTATGTCATCGAAGGCCACGTGCCGGCGCCCGACATCAAGCGGTTGGTGGCCGAGCGGCCCGACGCGCTCGGCTTGACCGTACCGGGCATGCCGGTCGGCTCGCCGGGCATGGAGCAAGGCGCCGAGACCGAGCCCTACGACGTGCTGCTGATCAAGAAGGACGGCACGACGGAAATCTTCGCCCGCCACTGAGGATCGATCCTGCCGAAGGGATCTCACCGCTTGCCGAGTTCGCTCAAGGCGTCGCGATAGTCGCGCATGGCTTTGCGGGCGATCTCCAGCTCGGCCTCGAGCGCGAGCGTCGCCGCCGATTTCGGTCTTAACTTTCCACTGGCGAGCCCGAGAAGCACGAGAATGACGATGGGGGTGAGGAAGTCGGTGACCATGATCGGCCCGGCATTGCCCGGAGCGAGATTGCCCTGCACGACGATATCCCTGATGTGGCCGATGCCGGCGCCAATCAGAAAGCAGGCGGCGGCGATCCCCACCGCGAGCCGCGCTTCGAAGCCCCTGAAGGCGGCATAAAGCGAGGCGAGTCCGAGCCCGAGATTGGCGGCCCCCACTTCATATTGGAACGGGCTCGTCGCCCAGCCGATTGCGGCAGCCGACCGCTCCGGAAAAAACACGTGACCGAGAAAGGCCCACAGGCCCTGAAGCCCAAGCGGGAACAGGAACAGATAGCGCAGTAGCCGGTCGATGACGAAACCGCGCAAGATCGGCCGCGGCTCCCGCCAGATCGCAACACCGGCGCATAGAAGGGCCGCCGCCCAGAGGAGAATGGGAACCAGAGAGACCTGGGACATCTACGTCTCACCCGAGGCCTTCGCGTCCATCGCCTCAAGCTCGTCGATCAGGCCCTCGATCACCTTAAGCCCCATCGACCAAAAATTCGGGTCCGACGCATCGAGGCCGAATGGCGCGAGCAGCTCCTTGTGGTGCTTGGTGCCCCCCGCCGCGAGCATGTCGAGATAGCGCTCGGCAAAACCCTTATCGGCCTTCTCGTAGACGGCATAGAGCGAGTTCACCAGACAATCGCCGAAGGCATAAGCGTAGACGTAGAACGGCGCGTGGATGAAGTGCGGGATGTAGCACCAAAAGTTCTCGTAGCCCGGCTTCAGCTCGATAGCCGGTCCTAGGCTCTCGCGCTGCACTTCGAGCCAGATCTCGCCGAGCCTGTCGCTCGTCAGCTCCCCTTCGCGCCGCTCGGTGTGCACCTTGCGCTCGAAGCTGTAGAAGGCGATCTGGCGGACCACGGTGTTGATCATGTCCTCGACTTTGGCGGCAAGCAGGGCTTTCCGCTCGCGCAGGGTAGGCGCCTGATCGAGCAGCGCGCGGAACGTCAGCATCTCCCCGAACACGCTCGCGGTTTCGGCCAGGGTGAGCGGCGTCGGCGCCATCAGCGGCCCTTGCACGTTGGCAAGCACCTGATGCACGCCGTGGCCGAGTTCGTGCGCGAGCGTCATCACGTCGCGCGGCTTGCCCTGATAGTTGAGCAGGATATAGGGGTGCGCGCTTGGCACCGTGGGATGAGAGAAGGCGCCCGGGGACTTTCCTTCCCTCACCGGCGCATCGATCCAGCCCTTGGCGAAGAACTGCCCGGCGATCTCGGCCATACGCGGTGCGAAATCGCCGTAAGCGGTGAGCACCGTCTTTTGCGCATCGTCCCAGCCGATCACCTGCCTGGGCTCTTCCGGCAGAGGCGCGTTGCGGTCCCAATGGGCGAGCGTCTTCTTGCCGAGCCACTGCGCCTTCATGGCGTAGTAGCGGTGGGAGATGCGTGGGTAAGCCTCGCGCACGGCGGCGACCAGCGCATCGACCACCTCCTTCTCGACCCGGTTGGCGAGATGGCGGGAATCGGCGACGTCGACGAAACCACGCCAGCGGTCGGAGATCTCCTTGTCCTTGGCGAGTGTGTTGGTGACGAGCGTGAACAGCCGCACATTCTCCTTGAACACCTTCGCCAAGGCCTCGGCGGCGCCGCGGCGCTTTGCTTCGTCCTGATCGAGCAGGCGGTTCAAGGTCGGCTCAAGACTGAGCTTCTCGCCGTCGGCGTCGAACCGCAGGGCCGTCATCGTCTCGTTGAACAGCCGGTCCCAGGCGCCGCGTGCCGTCACCGCCTTCTCATGGAACAACTGCTCGAGCTTGTCGTCGAGCTGATAGGGCTTCTCTTTCCGCAGATCCTCGAGCCAGGGCCGGTAATGGCCGAGCTCGGAATGGGACATCGCCGTCTCCAGCATCGCGTCGTCGAGCCGGTTGAGCTCGAGCGGGAAGAACAGGAGCTTCGAAGAGATGGCGGTGATCTTCTCCTGGATGTCGCCAAAGAATTTCTGCCGCTTGGGGTCTGAGGTGTCGGCGGCGTACAGCAGGCTGGCATAGGAGACGATGCGGCCCATGATGTCGTTGAGCGCCTCGAACTCACGCACGGCTTGCGCCAGCGCGGCCCCGCCCTTGCCGCCGTCGAGCAGCGTGGCGAGCTTGCCGGCATAGCGCTCCTGCATGGCGTCGGCAGCCCGCTCGGAGGTCTCAAGGTCGGTCTTGAGCTTGGGCGACTCCGGCCCCGCGTAGAGGTCGGTGAGGTTCCACTCAGGCAACGTCCCGAGCTTCGCCTTTCCCTCCGCCGCGCCGACCGGGTGGGGTTTCGCTTTGCCCTTGGCGGAAGCGGTCGCGGAATAGACTGGGTGCTCGGGCCAATTACTCATCGAATCCTTGAACCTCGTTAGGGGTGAATCGCTCTCTAGTGTGGGAGGGGCGCTGCGCCGCCGCAAGGGGCCATAGAGCACGTGTTTAGGTCCTTTTAGAGAACCCCAAAGCCGTGGCCTCACCAAAATCGAACCGTGATAAAGGGGATATTTACCCTTCCACTGCACAATTTTGGCACAGGAGCAGCCTGACGCGGCCGCATACATGGCCCGGGCGCTGTCCTCCTGCCGTGTAGGTCTTTTGCGTAAGTAGCGAGTTTTGCGTCATGCCCAAACGCGTCCTGGTCGTCGACGACGACCCTGCTCAACGTCGTATTCTCGAAGAGGCCATCAAGAGGTTCGGCTACCACGTCTCAACCGCCGAGAGCGGCGACAAGGCGCTTGCCGCGCTCAAGGCCGACACCGCAGGGGATATCTGCCTTGTCCTGCTTGATCTCGTCATGCCAGGGACCGATGGCTTGGCGGTTCTTTCCGCCATGCGCTCCCTGCCGCGCAAGCCTCCTGCCATCGTGCAGACAGCCCATGGCAGCATCGATGCCGCCATCACGGCCATGCGGGCGGGCGCCGTCGATTTCGTGGTCAAGCCGGTGAGCCCGGAGCGGCTCGAAGTCTCCATCAAGAACGCGCTCAAGATCGAGGCGCTGGCGGACGAGCTTGTCCGCATCAAGGCCTCGGCCAGAGGCGATCTTGGCTTCGCCGACCTGATTGCGTCGAGCGAGGCCATGACCAGGGTGCTGGAGCTTGGCAAGCGAGCCGCCGGTTCGACCATTCCTGTTTTGATCGAGGGCGAGTCGGGCGTCGGCAAGGAGCTGATCGCCCGCGCCATTCGGGGCGAAAGCGGCCGCAAATCCGGACCCTTCGTCACCGTCAATTGCGGCGCCATCCCTGAGAATCTGGTCGAAAGCATCCTCTTCGGCCACGAGAAGGGCTCCTTCACCGGCGCTTCGGAAAAGCGCGCCGGCAAGTTCCTCGAGGCCGACCACGGCACGCTTTTTCTCGACGAGATCGGAGAGCTGCCGCTTGATGCCCAGGTGAAGCTGTTGCGCGCCCTGCAAGACGGCGAGATCGACCCCGTGGGCGCAAAGCACAAGGTCAAGGTGGACTTCCGGCTGATATCGGCGACCAATCAGAACCTGATCGCTCTCGTCAACGACGGCCGCTTCCGCGAGGATCTCTATTACCGGCTCAACGTCTTCCCCATCTGGATGCCTCCTTTGCGGGAGCGCCTCGAGGACGTGCCCGAGCTTGTCCGCCACTTCATCGCGAGATTCGCCGCCGAGGAGGGCAAGCGCATCGACGGCATCGACGACGAGGCGATCGCCATGCTCGAGCGCTATTCCTGGCCCGGCAATATCCGCCAGCTCGAGAACGCCGTGTTCCGCGCCGTGGTCCTCGCCGACACGCCGATGCTCACGGTGAATGAATTTCCGCAGATCGCGGCTCATGTGGAGGGATATGCGGTTACCGTCCCGGCCGCACCCGCGCCGAAGGACCGGACCCCGCGCATCGAGGGGCCGGTCATGCTGGGCGAGTCCGCCGGTACGCCGGCCACCATCCACGTGCCACAGGCCAACGGCAAGGACGCCATCGGCATCCCCGCCCTCAGCGACAGCGGCGATATTCGTTCGCTCGAAGCCGTTGAAGCCGACATGATCAGGCTTGCCTTTGGCCGCTACCGGGGGAGGATGACAGAGATCGCGCGGCGGCTCGGGATCGGCCGGTCGACCCTCTACCGCAAGATGCGCGAAATCGGTCTTGAGGCGAGAGCCAACTGACGGGACATCGCTCCGAGTTCGGCAGGAATGTCACACTCCGACGAAAAAGCACGGCTGGGGGTTAAGTTCGACGGCCGGTAAGGCCATTTACGGGATCTGACGGCAGGGTTCGGGCCCTGCCTAGTCGCGGCCGAGTCGGCCTGAGGGAGCGCAGCATGAGGCCCATTTGTCGTATCGCGTTAGCCTTGTTTTTGGCCGCGCCGTTGAGCGTGCCGGCGCTCGCCGCCGAGCCCGATGCGCCCCAAGCTCTCCTCAGCCGGACCGAGGCCATCCGCATCGCCGTCCAGACCAAGCTGTCGGCGAAGTTCACCGCCACCACCGACGCCAAGAAAAGCGAGCAAGGCGCGCTCGTCGAGTATTACGCGGTCCCCGACCAGCGCTTGCTGTGGGTGGACGAGAACGGCCTGACCGACCGGGGCAAGGCCGTCATGGCCGAAATCGAGAAGGCCGATGAGTATGGACTTCGTGCGGCCGATTACGCGCTGCCCAGCGCGGACGGCTTCAATTCCTCTGACGCCAATGCCACCGATTGGCTCGCCGACGCGGAAACCAAAATCAGCTTTGCCGTGCTCGGCTATGCGCGCGATGCGCGGGGCGGTCGGTTCCAGCCGGCGCGGCTGTCTCCCAATCTCGACCCCGATCTGGCGCTGCCCAATCCTTCCGAGGTGATCGAGTCGATCGCCATTCGCTCCGACCCGGCCGCCTATTTGCGGAGCTTCCAGCCCGATCAGCCTCAATTCGAGGTTCTTAGGCAAAAACTGATCGAGCTACGCGGCGGCAAGGTCGAGACCGCCAAGCCCGTCGTCACCATCCCTGACGGTCCCGTGCTCAAGCTCGGCATCGAGCACGAGCAGGTGGCGCTTCTCAGGAAGCGGCTCGACATGCCGTCGGAGATCGCGAACGGCACGCCTCTCGATGAGATGAAGTTCGACGAGACGGTCCTCGCGGCCGTGCGCCACTTCCAGCTTGCTCATGGCGCCGTTCCCGACGGCATGGTCGGCGCCGGCACGCGGCGGATGCTCAACCAGCCGCAGCAGCCGCACGCGGTCGGAAGCCCGGCGAGGATCAGGGCCCTTCTCATCAACATGGAGCGCTGGCGCTGGCTGCCACATGACCTCGGCGAATTCTATGTGACCGTCAACATCCCGGAGTTCATGCTGCGCGTGGTCAAGGACAACCAGGCGCTCTTCACCACGCGCGTAGTGGTAGGGAAGACCGACAAGCAGACGCCGATCTTCTCCAATGAGATGCAGACGATCGTCTTCGGGCCTTATTGGAACGTGCCGACCTCGATCAAGATCGAGGAGATCAGGCCTTATCTCAGGGAAGAGGCCGCCTGGTTCTTCGGCGGCGGGGGCTGGAACACCTCGGTCTTCGAGCGCCACGGCCTCCGTGTCAGATATGCCGGGCGGGAGATCGATCCCAGCGCCGTCGATTGGAACCGGATCGATATCCGCAACACGGAAATCTATCAGCCCCCTGGCCCCGGCAACGTGCTCGGCAGGGTAAAATTCGTGTTCCCCAACAAGCACGACGTCTACATGCACGATACCCCGCAGAAATTCCTGTTCGCCAAGCCCGTCCGGGCCGAGAGCCACGGTTGCATGCGGGTGCAAAACCCCGATCAGCTTGCCGCAGTCCTCCTGAGGCAGGATCAGGGCTGGAGCCAGGCACGGACGATGTCAGCCATCGAGACCGGCTACGATCAGCAAATTCCGCTGCGGCAGAGGATTCCCGTGTACATCACCTATTTCACGCTTAAAGTTAACGATGACGGGGCGGTCTCAACCTACGGGGATCTTTACGGTCACGACGCCCGTATGGCGGCCGCGCTCCGGCTCTAGCCCTGTGAATAACTTGGGGAAATCCTGTTAACTCTGCTTGGAGATTCCGGGCACGGTTAACTCGTTTGCCTTGTTTTTCCCGCAATTTGGCTAATAATCAGGCTTAACGGACGGCATGTGACGGATGCCGCCC
>DASWJG010000043.1:0-4355 GCA_036397315.1 Methyloceanibacter sp.
TCGGTGATGCTGCATCTCGCGCTCAAGGCCTTCTATCCGGGCAAGCCGCCGTTCCCGCTGCTCCATGTCGACACCACCTGGAAGTTCCGCGAAATGATCGCCTTTCGCGATCATGAGGTGCGGCGGCTCGGCCTCGATCTCATCGTCCATATCAACGAGCAGGGGATCAAGGCCGGCATCTCGCCCATCACCCACGGCAGCGCGCTCTATACCGACATCATGAAGACGGAGGCGCTCAAGCAGGCGCTTGGGAGCCACGGCTTCGATGCGGCCTTCGGCGGTGCGCGCCGCGACGAGGAGAAATCGCGCGCCAAGGAGCGGGTGTTCTCGTTTCGCAACGTTGCCCATAACTGGGACCCGAAGCGGCAGCGGCCCGAGCTGTGGCATCTCGCCAATACCAGAATTGGGCCGGGGGAAAGCATGCGGGTGTTCCCGCTGTCGAATTGGACCGAGCTCGACGTGTGGACCTACATCTATCTCGAAAACATTCCCGTGGTGCCGCTCTATTTCGCGGCCGACCGGCCGGTGGTCGAGCGGGGCGGCATGCTGATCATGGTCGACGACGAGAGGCTCCCCATCGACACGCGCGAGAAGCCCGAGGTGGCGAGAGTGCGTTTCCGCACGCTCGGCTGCTATCCTTTGACCGGCGCCATCCGCTCCGAGGCGGCGACCGTGCCGGAGATCATCGAGGAGCTGGTCGCCACGCGCTACTCGGAACGCCAGGGCCGCGTCATCGACCACGACCAGTCAGGCTCGATGGAGAAGAAGAAGCAGGAGGGGTATTTCTGATGGCGCGCTTGAGCGTGGTCGAAAGCGAACGCACCGGCGCCAGCGAGCGGGTCGACGCCCGGATCGCGGCGGAAGAGAACCGCGGCCTGTTGCGCTTTCTCACCTGCGGCAGCGTGGATGATGGCAAGAGCACCCTGATCGGCCGCCTGCTCTACGATTCGGCGCTGGTCTACGACGATCAGGTGCGTAGCGCCGAGCATGACTCGCGGCGTTCGAACGGGAGCAGGGGAGGGCCGCTCGATCTTGCGCTCCTGGTCGACGGGCTCGAGGCCGAGCGCGAGCAGAAGATCACCATCGACGTCGCCTATCGCTATTTTTCGACGCCGCGGCGGAAGTTCATCGTCGCCGACACGCCCGGCCACGTGCAGTACACGCGCAACATGGCGACCGGCGCGTCGAATTGCGACTTCGCGGTGCTCTTGGTCGATGCGCGGAGCGGCGTCTTGACCCAGACGCGCCGCCACGCCTGCATCCTGTCGTTGCTCGGCATCGGCAGCATAGCGCTCGCCGTCAACAAAATGGATCTCGTCGATTTCGATCAGGCGCGCTTCGAGGCGATTGCCGAGGAGTTTTCAGGTTTCGCCGCCGAGCTCGGCTTCGAGCTCGTGACCGCCATCCCGGTCTCGGCGCTCAAGGGCGACAATGTGATCGCACCAAGCGCGCATATGCACTGGTATCACGGTCCGACCCTGCTCGGACATTTGGAGACGGTGGATGTCATCCGCGGCGAAAGGGAGCGGCCGTTCCGCTTTCCGGTGCAGTGGGTGAACCGGCCGCATCTCGATTTTCGCGGCTATGCGGGGACGGTGGCCAGCGGCAAGATCGCTCGCGGCGAGGAGGTGGTGATCCATCCTTCGGGCAAGCGCGCGCATGTGGCGCGGATCGTCACCGCCGGCGGCGATCTCGAGGCGGCGCAAGAAGGCGATGCGGTGACCTTGACCTTCGCCGAGGAGGTCGATGTGAGCCGCGGCGACATCATCGCCCTTCCCGAGGTCGCGCCGTCGATCGCCGACCAGATCGCGGCGCGGCTCATCTGGTTCGACGAGGAGCCGATGCTGCCCGGCCGCGCTTATACGCTGAAATGCGGCGGCCAGACCACGACGGCGACCGTCTCGAGCCTCAAATACAAGCTCAATGTCGACAATCTCGATCACGTGGCGGGCAAGACACTCGAGCTCAACGAGGTCGGACTGTGCAATCTGACCACAGCCAAGGCGCTGGTGTTCGATTCCTACGCCGAAAACGCCGACACCGGCTCGTTCATCCTGATCGACCGCTTCACCAATGCCACCGTCGCCGCCGGCATGATCGAGTTCGGCTTGCGCCGCGCCACCAATATCCAGTGGCAGGAGCTGTCCATCAACAAAGCGGCGCGGGCTGGCCTCAAGGAGCAGAAGCCTTACATCTTGTGGTTCACCGGCCTCTCGGGCGCCGGCAAATCGACCATCGCCAATGCGCTCGAGAAGCGGCTGCACGCCATGGGGCGGCACACCTACCTGCTCGACGGCGACAATATCCGCCACGGCCTCAATAAGGATCTCGGCTTCACCGACGCCGACCGGGTGGAGAACATCCGCCGCGTGGCCGAGGCCGCACGGCTGTTCGTCGATGCCGGCCTTATCGTCATGGTGTCGTTCATCTCGCCCTTCCGCTCGGAGCGGCGCATGGCGCGCGATCTGTTCGGGGAAGGGGAATTCATCGAGATTTTCGTGGATACTCCGCTCGAGGTCTGCGAGGCGCGCGATCCCAAGGGACTTTACGTCAAGGCGCGCGCCGGGCTGATCACCCATTTCACCGGCATCGATTCGCTCTACGAGCCCCCGGAGAAGGCCGAGCTCAAGCTCGACACGAGCAACGCCAGCCCAGAGTCCCTCGCCGAGACGGTGCTCGGAGAGCTGAGGCGCCGTCACCTCATCTGAAAGTCGTGGCCGCAGCCGCCATTTCCCCCCGATTGGTTTCCCTCGGATGAACGGCTGCGGCCTTCCTCGCGCTAGTCGGACGGACCTGTTCCAGAAAGACTAGCGAGGATTTTCAAACGTTCCGCGGCCTTGACGTTCCCGACTTGCGACGCCCGCTGATACCAGCCGCGCGCCTGCGCGAGATCGCCGTCCACGCCGATGGCGCCAAGGGCGGCGAGCATCTCGCGATCGAAAGTGCGGGCAAGCTCGTAGGCCGCTTCGCCTTCCCCGCGCTCGGCAAGGTGGAGGAGGAGGAGCCGGGCCGCGGCGATATCGCCTTCGTCGAGAAGCCGCTTCGCCCTCTCACGCAGGACGGCGGCTTGGGCCGGGACGGTCGTCTCTTCGGCCGCATGGGCGCTGGGCACCACGTCGAGAAGGCCCGAGGCCCAGCCCATGTCGGGGCCTGCCGCAGCGTATGTCCGCGCCGGCGCCTCGACCCGCAACACGAGGCGGCGGCGAGCCTGCGGGCCGTCGCCGGACTGAAGCACATAGACCTCGATCGGGTAGTCGCCTTCGGCGGCTTCACCGATCGAGAGCGTGAGATCGTGAACATGTTCGCCTTTGACCAGCCACGTCCCGCTCTCGCTCTTCCGTCCGACGGAAAGCTTGGCCTCGTCGGGAAGCCCGCGGATGAGGAGGTAGCCGGCGGGGCTCGGCGGCAAGAGTGGGGCAAAGGCGATTTGCCGCCCGCTGGCGGCAAGGATCGTTTGCGGCTGGGAGGAGGCCGCGCCCGAGAGGAGGAGCCCCGCGCCGGCAGGCGCCGGGACGAGCAGCGGCTCGCCTTTTGCGGCGCGATTGGCCGATACCGCGGCGCGCTGAAGTCCGAGGTCTAAGGTGCTGTTGGCCGGTCTTTGCCAGGCGACGGAGGTTGAGCGCGTTGGGGGGCGGTTGTCGCTGTTAGCCGGCCGAGGCGCGGTCATGCTGGCGGCAAGCACAAGGCCCCCTACGGTCAGCAGAACCGCCGTGGCGATGGAGCCTGCGACCAGCAAGCTGGCGCGGCGCTGGCGCCGCTGAAATTCGCGCAGCAGGCTCTGCACATGAACTTGCGAGGGAAGGATGCGCATCTCGGGATCGAGTGGAACGCCGGCCATGAGCTCGCCGGTTTCGCCGAAGCCGTCATCGGCCTCGTCCCACGCCTCCGGAGAGGCCCCGTCCAGCGGGGCGTCGGCTGGCGCGAGTAGCGTCTCGCTTGCGCCGCCGCGGCGGGGCGCGCCGCTCATGAGACCCTCAAACGCGGGGAATTCATCCTCGACCGCCAAGGCATCGAGACGCGCCGCCAGCGGCGTCGGATAGGTGATGCTCACAGGCCCTTGCATCACGCTGTCGATGGCGCGTGACAGCGATTCAACGCTTGGCAAATCCTCCGCTGGTTCGGAGCGGCGAGTAGAGCTCAGCAAGGCTGCGCGCAGCATCGCGTTGGCCCGATGTACCGGGTGCCACTCGGGCTGCTCGGCCAAGGGGGTACTGGAACCGATCATGATCATGCTCCCTCGTTTGCCCGCGCGAGTGCCCACGCGCAGGTCACGCCCCATTTCCCCCACCGATGCGCGCTCGTGCCCCTGAGCGCGAAAGCTATGATGAACTGACCAAGACCTCCTTCCGTTCCGT
>DASWJG010000044.1:0-4337 GCA_036397315.1 Methyloceanibacter sp.
ACGGTGAACATGCCGCCCATCTCGATCGGCCCGAACGGTCCCGTGCCGGTCATCATGGGCAAAGTGTTGGGCGGCAAAGGCATCGACATCTCCGCCATGTCGGCCATGCCTGTGGTTCCCATCGCCATGGCGCCGGGCGCCGCGCGGCTGAGCGCAGCGCTCAAGTCGCGCTGGCGCATGCCGATGAAGTTTTTCACCTCATGTCCCATGGCGTTCATGGTGTGATGCGACTTGTGGCAATGAAAGGCCCAGTCTCCCGGCGCGTCGGCGACGAACTCGATGGCGCGGATCGAGCCCACCGGCACATCGACCGTCGCCTCCGGCCATTGCGCGCTCTCCGGCACCCAGCCGCCGTCGGTGCAGCCGACCGCGAAATGATGGCCGTGCACATGGATCGGGTGGGCGGTCATGGTGAGATTGGCGATCCTGATGCGCACCCGGTCGCCGAGCCTGACCGGCAAGACGTCGATCGCCGGAAAGACGCGGGCATTGAAGGTCCAGATATTAAAGTCCGTCATCTCGGCGACCTGGGGCAGTGAGGTCCCCGGGTCGAAGCGATACGCGCTCATGACGAAGGCGAAATCGCGATCGACGCGCCGGAACCCCGGGTCCTTGGGGTGCACCACGAAACTGCCCATCATCCCCATGGCCATCTGCACCATTTCGTCGGAATGCGGGTGATACATGAAGGTGCCGCTTCCCTTCAGCTCGAACTCGTAGACGAAGGTCTTGCCCACGGGGATATGCGGCTGGGTGAGGCCGCCCACCCCGTCCATGCCGTTCGGCAGCAGCATCCCATGCCAATGGACGGTAGTGTGCTCCGGGAGCTTGTTGGTGACGAAGATGCGGACCTTGTCGCCCTCGACCGCCTCGATGGTCGGGCCTGGCGTCTGGCCGTTATAGCCCCACAGCCGCGCCGTCATGCCGGGCGCGATCTCGCGCTCCACCTCCTCGGCGACGAGATGGAACTCCTTCCACTCGCCGTTCATGCGCCACGGCAGGGTCCAGCCGTTGAGCGTCACTACCGGCTGGTAGGCTTGGCCCTCTGGGGGAGAGACCGGCGGCTGCATGGCAGGCGAGGTCGTGGTCGGCGCCTCGGGAATGGCGGCGGCCTGTGCGCGGCCGCTCACCGCTGTGGCGCTAACCAGCGCGATCGCCGAGCCGGTGAGAAAGTTTCGTCGCGAGAGCATGGTTTCTATCCTCTTCAATTAGTGGCCCGGCGAACTACCGCGCGCATCGGCGGCGATGATCGCGCCGCCTTCTTGGCTTAAGTCGCCGCCGCCCAGCACGGCGGCGCTGAGATCGGTCGAGGCGAGCCAGAAATTGCGCTTGGCCTCGATGCTTGCCACTTTCGCTTGAGCCTTGGCCCGTGCCGCTTCGAGCAGGGCGAAGGCGTCGACCTGCATGGCGTTGAATTGCAGCTCGGTCTCGGCCGAGATGGTCTCTCGGAGCGGCAGCACCTCGCTCTCATACTGGGCGGCAACCGTGTAGGTCGCCTTGTAGGCGCCAAAGGCCTGGCGGGCCTCCGAGCGCGCATTGACCGCCTTCTCGGCGAGCACGTTCACCGCTTCGAGGTAACGCTGCTCGGCCTCGCGCACCCGCGCCCTGCCGAAATCGTAGAGCGGCACCTCGAAGGCGATATTGAAGCCGCCGCCGTCGGCTTTCGGCTCCCCTTTGTCCTTCTGCGTCTTGGAGATCCCGGCCGCGTCGAGCACATTGACGAACCGCGTCTTGCGCGTGAGCCCGAAGGAGCGGGCCAGCGCCTCGACTTCGAGCCTTGCCACGGCGAGATCGACCCTGCGGTCCATCGCCTCCTGTTCGACCGCGGCGAGACTGCGCGAATTTCGCGGCAGCTTGGGCAAGTTGTCGGGCAGGAGCCCTGCGAGGTCCGTGCCCCACAGGCCCATAAGCCGGGTCAGACGCTCCTGGGCAGCCGCCGCTTGCTGGCGCGCGGCTGTGACCTGCGCCGCCATCTCGGTAGCGAACACTTGCCTGCGGGCATGGTCGAGCTTGTTGACCGCGCCGGTTTGCAGGAGCTTGTCGGCAAGCTCCGCCGAAGCCTCGGCGCTGTCCTTGGCCGTAACGAGCGCGGTCAGGATCTGGCGCGCGGCAACGGCGCTTATATAGGCGCGGCGCGTCTCCACCGCGAGGCGCAAAGTCTCCTCCGCGGCGATAAGCTCGGCCTGTTCGAAACGGACGCCTGCGAGCTTGGACCGGGCGGGCCAGGTCGCGAGCGACAGCAGGCTTGCCACGATCTGCCGCTCGATATCGAGCTCGATCGAGGTCTTGACCCAGTCGTAGGAAAAGCTCGGCAGCGGCGGCCGGCTCATCTGCACCATGACCGCCTCGGCGACCCCGAGCCGGTTATAGGCGGCCTGAAGCCCCGCATTGTTGAGGAGCGCGATCTGCACGGCGGCGTCGGCGCCGAGGGGCCCATGCAGCAGGCGCGCAACCTCGCTCCGTGCCAGAGAGGCGTCCTGGGCGGAGTTGATCCGCACGACGCTCTTGTCCAGTCCCCCGCCCGCGACTTCCGCGACGGTGCTCATGCCGCCGTCCGGCGAGAAGGTCTTGCAAGCGGAGAGCAGGAGCGCGCTCGCGATGGCGAGTGCGCGCCCCAAATTGTGAAAGAACATGGTCCATCCCTCGTCTAGCGTTGACGAAGCCCACGACGGGACCTCGATCCCGCCTGAGCAGCTCAGACGATGAGGAGGGAGATCGGCGGCCGGTCGAGGCGTTCAGATACGCGACTGAACACACTGGTCTCGCGCACCGGGAAAGGCGCGGAGGGGGCGGCGACAGGATCGATGACGCCGCTATCGGCCGCGAGCGCGCTCAGGCAGAAGAGCCCGCAGCAGGTCATTTGGTGGCCGCCGGCAGGGGAGGAGTGATCGCCATGGTGCTTCGTGTCACGGGCGGCGATCCTGCCATGATCCACCATGTCCGCATGGGCGAGGCAGTCGACCGTGTTCCCGCCATGACCGAAGGCCAGCACGGCCGGTGGCGCCACGAAGCAAAGCGCCGCGAACGCGGCAAGCACCACCGCCAGCCTGAAGCGTAAGCCCGAGCGAAGCGCGATCAACATAGGCCGGTCCCTTCCCCCGACTACAAGCCTAAGGGGGCAGGGAGCGCACCGCAAGGGTCGCGGACGATCACAAAATGCGTTACCAACCGGCCTTTGCTGGTGTTCTACCCCGAAAGCCGAGAAATGAGCCAAGCGCGCCCATTGTCAGAATGTGCCCTCGTGGCCGATATCGGCGGCACCAATGCGCGCTTCGCCCTGGCCGATCTCGACACGCTCGAGCTTTCAGAGATCAGGCAGGTCCTCTGCGCGGACCATCCAAGTCTCGAAGCGGCCCTTGGCGACTATGTCGGGGGTCTGAGCCAACTCCCTGAGCGTGCGGCGATCGCCGTTGCGGCGCCGGTGACAGAAGAGGACATTAGCCTCACCAATTCGGCCTGGTTCTTCGCCAAAGAGGAGCTTTGCCGCAATTTGCGGCTCAAGCAGCTCCATGTGCTCAACGACTTCGAGGCGCTCGCCCTCTCGCTTCCCCATCTCACCGGGGCCGAGCTCCATCAGATCGGCGGAGCAACACCCGTCGAGCATGCGACCAAGGCGGTGCTTGGACCCGGCACCGGGCTCGGCGTTGCCGGCCTCGTCTGGTCGGGGGATGGTTGGATCGCACTGCCGGGGGAGGGAGGGCATATGTCGCTCGGCGCCGACAACGAGCGGCAGCTCGCGCTTCTTGCGCGACTGCGCCAGGGCCGCGCCCATCTCTCCGCCGAGCGCGCGCTGTCAGGGCCGGGGCTCGCCGAGCTCTACCAGGCCTTGGCCCTTTCCCGCGGGCTGCAGCCCGCGCCCCTCCAGCCGAACGACGTGCTGGTGCTTGGGATGAGCGGCGAGGATGAGGTCGCGGCAGAGGCCCTCGACCTGTTCATCACCTGGCTCGGGAGGTTCGCCGGCGACACAGCCCTTCTGCTTGGTGCCCGCGGCGGCGTCTATTTTGGCGGCGGCATCGCGCCCAAGCTCGCCGCCAAGCTTTCAAGCGGAACGTTTCGCAGGGCCTTCGAGGAGAAAGGCCGCATGACAGCCTATCTGGCGCCGATCCCGGTTTATGTGATCCTCGCCGAGTTCGCGGCGCTCAAAGGTGCCGCTTCATCCCTTCGTGGCGCGCTTGCTATTTGTACTCGACCTTGAGCACCTTGTAGGACTTGCCGCCGCCCGGCGTCGATACCTCGACGACATCCTTCTTGCGCTTGCCGAGCAGCGCGCGGGCCAGCGGTGAGGTGATCGAGATTCTGCCCTGTTTCACGCTGGCTTCGATCTCACCCACGATCCG
>DASWJG010000045.1:0-6905 GCA_036397315.1 Methyloceanibacter sp.
GCCGCGGCCTGAGGCGTCTACTCGGCGGCCTTCAGGTAGGTGTCTGTCGGCGGGCAGGAGCAGACGAGGTTGCGATCGCCATAGGCGTTGTCGACACGGTTCACCGGCGGCCAGTACTTATCCACGCGGAAGGCCCCGGCCGGATAGCAAGCGGCCTCGCGCGAATAGGGGCGGTCCCATTCGCCGACCAAGTCCTCCACCGTGTGCGGCGCCTTCTTGAGGGCGTTGTTGGTTCGATCCATACGACCTTCCTCGATAGCACGCGCTTCCTCGCGAATGCCGAGCATGGCGTCGCAAAACCGGTCGAGCTCGGCCTTGGTCTCCGACTCGGTCGGCTCAATCATCAACGTGCCGGGCACCGGCCAGCTCATGGTCGGCGGATGGAAGCCGCAATCGATCAGCCGCTTGGCAATGTCGTCGACGGTGATGCCGGCGCGCTCGGCCAAAGGCCGCGTGTCGATGATACATTCATGCGCGACTCGGCCGCGCTTGCCCGTATAGAGCACGTCATAGGCGCCAGAGAGCCGTTTGGCGATGTAGTTGGCGCTGAGGATGGCGACGCGCGTCGCCTGCGTAAGTCCTGCGCCCCCCATCATCATGCAATAGCTCCACGAGATCGGCAGGATCGATGCCGACCCATAAGGGGCGGCGGAGACGGTCCGCTCACCACTGCCGGTCTCCGGATGATCGGGGAGGAAGGGCAAGAGATGCGCCTTGACGCCGATCGGTCCCATGCCGGGACCGCCGCCGCCGTGAGGGATGCAAAACGTCTTGTGCAGGTTGAGATGACCGACATCGGCCCCGAAATCGCCCAGACGCGCCAGCCCAACAAGAGCGTTCATATTGGCGCCGTCGAGATAGACCTGGCCGCCATTTGCGTGCGTGATGGCGCAGATCTCGCGCACGGTCTCCTCGAACACGCCGTGCGTCGAGGGATAGGTGATCATCGAGGCAGCGAGATTTGCGCTGTTGGCCTCGGCCTTGGCGCGGAAATCGGTAAGGTCGATATTGCCATGCGCGTCAGACGCCACCACGACCACCTTCATGCCGCACATCCGTGCCGAAGCTGGATTGGTGCCATGGGCGGAGGAGGGGATCAGACAGACATCTCTGTGGCTCTCGCCCCGGCTCTTGTGATAGGCGCGGATCGTGAGCAGCCCTGCATACTCGCCTTGCGCGCCGGAATTGGGTTGCATCGAGATGGCGTCGTAGCCGGTGATCTCGCACAGCTTGTCCGACAGGTCCCTGATCATCTCCTTGTAACCGAGCGCCTGGTCTGCCGGCACGAAAGGGTGGATCTCGGCGAATTCCGGCCAGGTGATGGGCAGCATCTCGGCCGTGGCGTTCAGCTTCATCGTGCATGAGCCGAGCGGGATCATGGCGCGGTCGAGCGCAAGGTCACGGTCGGCGAGCCGGCGCATATAGCGCGTCATCTCGCTCTCGGCCCGGTTCATGTGGAAGATTGGGTGGGTGAGATAACTCGATTGCCGGAGCAGGGGCTCCGGCAGCCGGTATGCGGGATACTCGTCGCGATAGACGAGATCGTAGCCGCCGAAGGCACGCCACACGGCTTCGAGCGTGGCTGGCCGTGTCCGCTCGTCGACAGTGATGCCGATGCGGTCGTGCCCCACCTTCCGTAGATTGACGCCGTAATCGACGGCGTTCTTCATGATCAGTCCCTGATAAGGCCCCACCTCCACGGTGACAGTGTCGAAGAAGGAGTCCGGTCTGATCTTGAAGCCGAGCGAGGCAAGCCCGTCGGCAAGTCGCGCCGCCTTGCGGTGCACGCGTTCAGCTATCGCTTTCAAGCCCTTGGGCCCATGGAACACCGCGTACATGGATGCGATGACTGCGGGGAGGACCTGCGCCGTGCAGATATTCGAGGTCGCGCTTTCGCGGCGGATATGCTGCTCGCGGGTTTGCAGCGCGAGGCGGTAGGCGCGGTTCCCCCGCGCATCGACGGACACCCCGACCAAACGGCCGGGGAGGGAACGCTTATAGGCGTCGCGCGTCGCGATATAGGCAGCGTGCGGTCCGCCATAACCCATCGGCATGCCGAAGCGCTGCATCGAGCCTATGGCGATGTCTGCGCCCATCTCTCCCGGCGGCTTGAGTAAGGTCAGAGCGAGCGGGTCGGCCGCAACCACGGCGATGGCCTTGGCTGCGTGCAATTTTCCGATCAGCTCCGAGAAATCGTGGAACTCGCCGCGAACGCCGGGGTACTGGAAGATCGCGCCGAACACCGCCGGCGGATCGAGGTCCTTGAACGGATCCCCGACGACGATCGTCAAGCCGAGAGGCTCGGCGCGAGTCTTGAGCACGGCAATGGTCTGCGGCAGGCAGTCCTGGTCGACGAAGAACGCGTTTGCTTTGGATTTCGTGACCCTGTGCGCCATCGCCATGGCTTCGGCGGCAGCCGTGGCTTCGTCGAGCAGCGAGGCATTGGCGATGTAGAGCGCGGTGAGATCAGAGACGAGGGTCTGGAAGTTCAACAGGGCTTCGAGCCGCCCTTGGCTAATCTCGGGCTGATAGGGCGTGTAGGCGGTATACCAAGCCGGATTTTCGAGGATGTTGCGCTGAATGGCCGGCGGCATGATGGTGCCGTGGTAGCCCTGGCCGATCAGCGAGGTGAGGACGTGGTTCTCATTCGCCGTCTCCCGCATCTTGTCGAGCACACCGCGCTCGGACAGCGCGTGGCCGAAATCGAGCGGCGTCTTCTGGCGGATTTCCTCGGGCACGGTCTCATCGATCAGCTGATCGAGGCTTTCTACGCCAACCACGCGCAGCATCTCGGCCATTTCCTCGGGAGAGGGCCCGATATGACGGCGGTTGGCGAAGTCGTAGGGGTCGTATTTGCCGGGTGAGATCATGCGGAGCTGCTTTCGACCAGTTTCTGATAGGCCGCCTCGTCCATGAGGCCATCCATGGCCTTGAGGTCATCGAGTCTCAGCTTGAAGAACCACGCTCGGCCTTGCGGGTCGGCATTGACCGAAGCGGGGTCATCAACAACCACTTGATTGACCTCGACCACCTCGCCGGCAAGAGGCGCGTATACGTCGGAGGCCGCCTTCACGGATTCGACGACTGCAGCATCGTCGCCTTTGGCGAATTTGGTGCCGACCTCGGGCAACTGAACGAAAACGATGTCACCAAGCAGCTTCGCTGCATGCTCGGTGATGCCTACGGTCGCGACCTCTCCGTCGAGATTAAGCCACTCGTGCTCTTCGGTATATTTCAGCATTCGTCCTCCAGATTGGAGCTTAGCCACGCTTGTACTTCGGCACGATAAATGGCAGCGTCGTGACGGTGACAGGCAAGCGCTTGCCGCGCAGCTCGGCAAAGACCCTTGTTCCGGGCACTGCGAGCGCGGACGGCAGATAGCCCATCGCGATAGGCGCATCGAGGCTCGGACCGAAGCCGCCCGAAGTCACTGAACCTACCGTAGCGCTTTCGTCCTCGCTGGCGTAGAGGGGTGCACCGGCGCGTATGGGTGCCCGACCCTCGGGCTTGAGGCCGACGCGACGGCGGGACGCACCATGTTCCAGCTGCCCAAAGATGATTTCGGCGCCAGGGAAACCCCCCGCGCGCGTACCGCCGCGACTGCGCGCTCTCTGAATGGCCCACGACAACCCCGCTTCGACCGGTGTCGTCCTATCATCGATATCTGAGCCGTAAAGGCAAAGCCCGGCTTCCAGGCGCAGCGAGTCCCGCGCGCCCAGTCCGATCGGCGCAACGCTCGCATTCGCGAGGAATTCCTCCGCAAGCTCGCGCGCGATGTCGGCGGGAGCTGAGATCTCGAAGCCGTCTTCCCCTGTATAGCCCGAGCGCATGACCATGCATTCGGCGCCCATTAGGGTCAGGGTTCCCACATCCATGAACCGCATGCCGACGCACTCCGGTGCGAGCAGCGAAAGTGCTGCCTCCGCTTTCGGCCCCTGGAGCGCGATCAATGCGCGATTGAGCGGCTCCACCTCGCTCTCATTCCCAAGCCGGGCTCGCAGATGCGCTTCGTCCGCCGCTTTGCAGGCTGCGTTGACGACGAGCAACAGATAGTCCCCGGAACGCGCGATAGTCAGATCGTCGAGAAGGCCGCCACCCGTGTTGGTGAAGAAGGCATAGCGCAGACGCCCCGGGGCTAGACCGAGAACATCGACCGGAACCAGCCGCTCGAGCGCTCGCGCGCCGTCCCGAATATCGCCGGACCTCGCGCGCACGATGATCTGCCCCATATGCGAAACATCGAACAAACCAGCGGCCGCGCGCGTATGAAGATGCTCCTTGAGCACGCCCAGGGGATATTGAACCGGCATCTCATAGCCGGCGAAGGCTACCATCCGTGCGCCCAGTTCCACATGCAGACCATGCAGCGGCGTACGCTTCAGGACCTCATCCGATGTCGCGGCAGTGTCGGCGCTCATGTCCGATTCACTTCAATCTCGGTCCAATCCATCGCACCACGGGACTGTACACCTAGGGCGTGACCGGCGGCACGGTCATCTGGCCCGCCGGGCAGAGCCGCTTCTGGTCCTCATTGACGCCGCAGCTTCGCGGAAAGAGATCGCGGCCGAAGCACACCCTGATGTCGAGGAGACTTGCGCGGCGACAGGTGACCGAGATCATGTCCGGCTCGAGCCAAGAATTGGCAGCGAGGAATTCGCGCTCGATCTCGTCGGGAGAAGCGAGACGATCGGCGTCGGGGGCAAGAAAGCGCAGAGGCACGCTCACGCGTTCGTAAAGTTGCCGTGCCACACCGAAATATTGCGCCGGCTCGAGGCCGGAGCAGGTCCCATGCACGCGGTACTCGTGGATAATCAGGCTCTTGCTCGGCATGATGTCGCGCATCTCCTCGATCAGTTTCGCCGGCACCCAGGGGCGTTTACCGATCGGACAGCTCTCCGGCCAGCCTTTATCGTATTGCGGCCATAGCCCATGCAGGCGGAAGGCGCGAGGCTTTGACGCTTCGCATTGTCCATCCTTCCGGTCGCGGCCCTCTGTACGGCAATAAGAGGGCATCCAGCTGAGCACGAGCACGTAGTAGTCGAACGCGCCGGGCTTGTTGCGCTCGGCACTCCACGCGGCGCGCTGCGTGAACAGGCAAGCGAGAACGAAGAGAAAGGACAGCGCGCGCCTAAGGTCCGACATTGCCATCCATCGCAGCAAGCGCCGCCAAGATGCGCGCCCAACTTCGCGCGCCCTTGGTGAAGCTTCTGAGATTGTACTTCTCATTCGGCGAATGGATGCGGTCGTCGTCAAGAGCGAAGCCGATAAGCAGGGCATCCATGCCGAGCTGCGAGCGAAAGGACTCGACGATTGGGATCGACGCACCGCAGCCGATGATCGCTGGCGTCTTGCCCCATTCGGCTTCGAGCGCGCGCGTTGCGGCTTGAAATTCTGGCGCGCTGGTATCGAAGCCGACCGCAGGCGACCCGCCTTCATGGGCGAAAGACGCGCTCGCATCCGCCGGCAAGCGCTCTTCGACGAAGCCATGCAGGCCGGCGATAATCCTGGAAGGGTCCTGCGCGGGAACCAGGCGGAAGGAAAGCTTGGCGGTCGCCTGCGCCGGGATCACCGTCTTGGTGCCGGGCCCGCCATAACCGCCTACGATGCCATTGATCTCGACTGTCGGCCGCGACCAAAGTTGCTCCAGAGCGCTGAAGCCGCTCTCGCCGGCCGGCTCGCTCAAGCCCACCCCACCGAGAAATCCTGCCGCATCGAAGCCAAGCGCGCGCCAGGCGGCAAGCTGAGCGGGGGAGGGCGCGGCAACGTCGTCATAGAAGCCCTCAATAGCGACGCGGCCGTTTTGGTCATGCAGCGCGGCGAGGATCTCCGATAGCACGCGTAACGGATTTACGGCCGGGCCGCCGTAAAGACCCGAATGCAGGTCTCGCGACGGCCCGCTGATGGTGATCTCCGAGAAGGCGAGCCCGCGCAGGAAGGCGGTTATGGCGGGCGTATCGGCGTCCCATTGCCCGGTATCGCAGACGAGCGCGATGTCGGCCCTGAGCTCGTCGCCATGGGCCGCCAGAAACGGGGCAAGGCTGGGACTCCCGGACTCTTCCTCGCCCTCGATGAGCACGCTGACATCGACAGGAAGCTCTCCGTGCTCTTCAAGCCAGGCACGGGCCGCCTCGATGAAGGTCATCAACTGGCCTTTGTCGTCGGAGGCGCCGCGGGCGACGATGACCGTGCCGTAGCGTGGGTCCTCGACCAGACGCGGATCGAACGGTGGCGCGCTCCATTCCTCCAAAGGCTCGGGCGGCTGCACGTCGTAATGACCGTAGAAGAGCACGTGCCGACGCTTCTCGGTCAAGGGCGTCGCCCGCCAATGCCCAACCACCATTGGCTTGCCCAAGGTCGGCTCGACCCGCGCCTCAAAGCCGATCTCGCGCAAAGCGCCGGCGCAAGCTTCAGCCGCATCAATGCAGGACTCGTGAAAGGCGGGATCGGTCGAGATGCTCGGAATGGCAAGCAGGCGGAACAGCCGCTCGAGGGCCGCCGGCTCTTCGCGTGCGAGCCGGTCGAGCACGCTTCTCAGCGCGCCGCTGGAAGCTTGCGACCGGTTCATCGCCATGGCGCGCCGCGCACACGTGCCATTGGGCTACCGGTAGCGGCGCGCAAGTCGCCGCCACCAGAGCCGATGCAGGTCAAATTCGATTGTAGGGGAGAGCTATTCGCCCATCTGTACGTTGATGGCTTGCGGACCTTTACCACGACGGTCAGGCTCGGTTTCGAAGGATACCCGCGCACCCTCATCGAGCGCCGGGAGCCCCGACTTCTGCAACGCCGAGATATGCAGAAACACATCCTTGCCGCCATCGTCCGGCGTGATGAAGCCGAACCCTCGTGAATGATTGAAGAACTTGACCGTCCCGGTCTGACGCATGGGAAGCTCCTTTTCCCCTTCC
>DASWJG010000046.1:0-8153 GCA_036397315.1 Methyloceanibacter sp.
GGGTAACATGCTGACGACGATTCTCATCATCATCCTGATCCTTATTCTGCTCGGCGCATTCCCCGCGTGGCCACACAGCCGCGGCTGGGGCTACGGCCCTTCGGGCGTAGTCGGACTAATCCTCGTGATCCTCCTCATCCTGCTGCTGCTCGGGAAGATCTAGCTCTCCGAGGACGTCCCAAACTCCTGTCATTCCCGCGAAAGCGGGAATCCAGTAATCCCCGATCCTCAGTTCAATGAGCACCGGGGTTACTGGATTGCCCGGTCAAGCCGGGCAATTACAAAAACGAGAGAAGGCTAGGCGCTCATCTGCGGGCGGTCGCGCAGATGCGCGCGGCGCTCGAAGAACAGTGCTTGGGAGACGATCGCCTTCACCGTGTCAGGCTGGTAGGGCTTGGTGATGAGGAAGGCGGGTTCCGGCCTCTCGCCGGTCAGGAGCCGGTCGGGATAGGCGGTGATGAAGATCACCGGCACCGCGAAGGAGCCAAGCATCTCGTTGACGGCGTCGAGGCCCGAGCTGCCGTCGGCGAGCTGGATGTCGGCGAGCACGAGGCCCGGCTTGTGCTGATTGACGGCCTTGACGGCTTCGGCGTGGGTGCGCGCCACACCGGTGACGCGGTGGCCAAGGCCCTCGACGATGCTTTCGAGGTCCATGGCGATCATCGGCTCGTCCTCGATAATGAGCACGTCGGTCGCAACTTGCGCGGCAATTTCGCGGCCAGCCACATCGATCAGCGCGTCGACCTTGGCCACATCGCTGTTGAGAATTTGCGCCGCTTCGGTAGCGGAAAAGCCTTCCACCGCGCAGAGCAGAAAAGCTTGGCGCGGAAGGGGTGTTATCGCTTCGAGCTTGCGGTCGACCGCCGTTGCAGTGCTGCCCATCATCTCGGGCTTTAGATTGATGCCGACCGAATTCCACAGGCCGAGAAAGGTGCGATAGAGCGCGACTCGCGGATCGAGCGAATTGTCGAACAGCGACGGATCCTCGATCAGCACTTCGAGGGTCGCCGCCACATAGGCGTCACCGGCGGCCTGCGTTCCGGCAAGGGCGCGGGCGAAGCGTCGGAGATAAGGCAGATGAGGCGCGATCGCTTTCGACATCGGCATCCGGCTGTTGCTTTCGTTGGTGGGCCCGGGACTGTACCCCTTCTCTCACAATCCGGGCGGGGGGTGGACTAAAAACCACATCAAAGCCCGAATTAACGCCCGAACCTCGATTCCGGTTCCACAGGTGGAACTATTTGAACGCTTTGAGCGTTTTTGAGGCCCTAAGTCGGAGAATCCGGTATCTTAGGTTCACCGAAAAGGGCGGACAGGGGACCGATTGTGGACCGCGACGCGAACAACAAGAAGGACCGCCGGCGAAAAATGTCAGGCGCAAGCAAAAAAATGGACCAAGCAGAGAACCGCGCCGCCGGCACGCCAGGCGAGACGCAAAGGGCTGAGCCCGATGGCGGCCTCTCCCCTACCCTGCAAGCTCACATCGGCCGTCATGTTCGCGCGGTTTTCGACGAGGTCGCGCGAGAACCAGTACCGGAGCATCTCCTACGGCTGCTTAAAGATCTTGAGCAAAGCGGAGAAAAATAGTGCGGCGCAAAGTCTCTTCGAGCCTACGAGACTCGCTCGTGGCGGAAATGGGTAGCCTGCGCGCGTTCGGCGTATCGCTGTGCGGCGACAAGGAGCGCGCCGACGACCTGGTGCAGGAGACGCTGTTCAAGGCGTGGAACCACCTCGACTCCTTCAAGGAAGGGACAAATCTCAAGGCGTGGCTCTTCACCATCCTGCGCAACACGTATTTCTCCGAGCGGCGCAAGCGAAGGCGTGAGGTCGAGGACGCCGACGGAACCTACGCCGCCCGCCTTGCCGCCCAGCCGGCGCAACACGGGCACATGGACATGCAGGATTTCCGTGCCGCGCTGGTCCGACTTCCCGACGACCAGCGCGAGGCGCTGGTCCTGGTGGGCGCGGCCGGCTTCTCCTACGAGGAGGCGGCGGAGATTTGCGGTTGCGCCGTCGGCACGATCAAGAGCCGTGTCAATCGCGCACGAAACCGGCTAGCGGGCATGCTGGGCCTCGAGGAATTGGAGAGCGATCTGGGACCGGGCCTTAGCAAGACGGCCTGAGGCGTGTCAGCGTCGCACCGTCTGAACGTTATCGCTCGAATTGGAGCTCGCATCGCGATGACACTTGCCGTGGACCTCGACAAGGCCAGGCTCGACCCCGCCTCAGTTTTCCGCTCGCCGGAGGACGTGCTTGGCGCGCCAGGTCTCTCGCCGGAGGAGAAGAAGTCGATCCTCGTGCGCTGGGAGGCCGACATCGAGGCCTTGCTCAGGGCCACCGAGGAAGGCATGTCCCCGTCCGAGAATCGCAGCCCGGCGGAGCTGCTGCGGGCCGTGCATGAAGCCATGCAGTCGCTCGAGCGCGCCCCGGCTGCGCATCGCTGCTGCAGCTAGCGCGGCGAGCCGGCGAACCTTCTCCGTCTCTCCGCTTTCTCCGAGCCTGCCACCTGGGCGGGAACGTCACCCTTTTTGGTGCGTTATCCGGGAAATCCTCGCGAGAAAGGACGGACCTGATGGTAACCAAACTCACCCCACGGAAGCGCGCCAGGGCACCGGACCTCGGGCGATGTTTTGGGTGCTGACCGTCTCGCTCACTCTGGCGGTGATCGCCGGGCTCCTGCTCGGGCTTGGTTGGATTTCGCTTCCGTGGAGCGGCACCCTTTGACCGGAAGGCGGCGAAAACAAATCTATTGGTTAAGGGGAGCCATTGGAGACGTGAAGGCCTATGCTGCCTCGTCGCCTGCCATTCTTTTACTGTTACTGTGCGCTGATCGCCGCCATGCTCGGCGCGCCGCTCGTTGCCGGCGGGGCGCTGGCCGTGGCCAAACCTGTTGAACCACAAGAGAATTCCCTACACTCCGCGGTCGATAGCTTCGTCTCCCACCTCAAGTCGGAGACCAATGAGGCGGTGACCGCGGCGGCGCGGATCGCGCGCGAGAACAAGGACACCGTGGCCGAAGTCAAGTCCCGCATCGGCGCCCAAATTGCCGCCTTCAGCGCTGCGCTAAGCGGCCAGAAAGCGAGACTGACGACACTCGGCAAGGACGCGTCAGCGGTATGGGAGGCGTGGAGAGAGGCGGCCGTCTCGTCTTGGGCAAAGGTGCAGGCGCAAGCTCACGACGCTCTTGACTGGATCACAGCCTGGATGCGCAATCAGCCGCTGTCAGACCGCGAAACCCCTGTTTGACCCCCTGTTACAAAGAGTGAGGCGAGAAATGGAAAACGAGCAGCCTTCCCCATTCGGCAATCAGTCGACCAGAAGCGAAACCCAGGCGGACAAGGAATGGTCGGAGTTCGAGCGCGATCTCGATACTCTGGGCCGTCAGCTTGCCGAGCTCCAAGTTCACACCGCGGCGCTCGGCACCCATCTGGTATCGAGTCTGGATGCGCGCTTCCAGGAAGTGAAGAACCGCGCGCAGAGCTTCCGGCAGGCAAGAGAGCTCGAACTCGAGCAGGTGCGCCAAGCGGCTTGGCAACAGGCCCGCGAGGCGGAAGGCGCGTTCAGCGAGGCGCGCATGCGTTCCACCGAGGCCGCGCGCCAAGTGTGGGAGAAATCCGAGCCACTGCGCCAAGGTGCAAAAGATGTCGGCGAGGGGCTTGCCCGCGCTTGGACGGAGCTGCGCGTCTCGTTCGGCAAGGCCGCCGGCCGGCTGCACACGGAGTCCCAAACTTCCGCGACGAACGGGCCGGTCCCCGCCACGAGCGAGGATCGTCGCGAGACGACCTAGTCGCGCTTTAGAGGTCAGGAACCGGCGGCGGCGCGGATAGACTCGCGCGCCTCGTCTTCGCGCTGGGGCTGGATCAGCTCGGCGCGGATGAGGCCGCGCACCGAATTCCCCAAATAAATGCGCTCGGCGGCGAGGAGGTCTTGCGGCGTCAGTACCGCCTCGCTCGCCGCCGCACGCGGCAAATCGAGGAGCTCCTCGCGCAAGGTGCCGGGAAGGAGCCCGCAGGTCAGCGCCGGCGTGAACAGCCGCCCGTCTAGCTCGATGAAGAGATTGGTGCGGGTGCCCTCGGTAAGCTCGCCCTTCTTGTTGAGGAAGACCACCTCGTCGCAGCCGGTGAGAGCCTTCTGCCGCTCCATCTCGCGGTCGAAGAACTGCCGCCGCGTGGTCTTGTGGTAGAACAACGGATCCTTCTCGTCGAGGCGCTGGTCGGAGATCACGAAGCGCCACACCGTATCCTTGGTGGGAAGCGCGATCGCCGTGGAGGTCACGGTGATGGCGCCGTCCTCGCCAAGGAGAAGCCGCACCAGGGCGACCGGCGCCTCGACGCGCGCGGCCTCGGCATCGAGTGCGGCAAACACCGCCTCACGCGCGAAGGGATAGCCGAAATGCGAAGCGGAGGATTGCAGCCGCACCAGATGCCGCTCGAGCAGATGGAAGCCTTTGCCCCGCTCGAAGCGCAGGGTCTCGATCAGCTCGAAGGGCGTATCGACCTTGGTGAGGAATTGCGCCTTCAACAAACATTCCTCGAACTCGGAATCGGCCTTGGAATCGGCGACGATGCCGCCGCCGATGCCCATCTCGCCCTGACCCCCAGCCAGCACCACGGTGCGGATCGCCACGTTGAACTGGGCATCGCCCGACGGCGCGATATGGCCGATGGCGCCGGTATAGACGCCGCGCGGCCCCCGCTCGAGCTCGCGAATGATCTCGATGGCGCGGACCTTGGGCGCGCCGGTGACCGAGCCGCAGGGGAAGAGCGCGCGCAGCATGTCTTTCAGCCCCATGTCGGATCTGAGCTCGGCCGCGATGCCGGAGGTCATCTGATGCACCGAGCGGTAGGTCTCGACGGTAAAAAGGTCGGTCACCTCTACGGAGCCGATCTTGGCCACGCGGCCGAGATCGTTGCGCAAGAGATCGACGATCATCAGGTTCTCAGCGCGCTGCTTCTCGTCCATGGCGAGCCAGGTCTTGAGCCGCGCATCCTCGCGCGGCGTGCGGCCCCGCGGCGCGGTGCCCTTCATCGGGCGCGTCGACATGTGTTTCCCCTCGCGGCGGAAGAACAGCTCGGGCGACAGCGACAGCACATCGAGCTCCGGCGTATGGATGAGCGCGCCATAGGCCACGCGCTGCTTGCGCCTGAGCGCCGCATAGAGCGCGACCGGGTCACCCTCGAAGGCGAAGTGATATTTGAGCGTGAGGTTGATCTGATAGACGTCTCCGGCGGCGATGTAGTCCTCGACGGCGCAGAAGGCGCGGTCATATTGTTCGCGCGACCAAGAGAGCTTGAGGTCGGAGATCTTGGCCCGTTCGGTCCCGCCGTGTTCATCGAGCCAGGCGCGGGTGCCGGAATCGTCGCGAGGACGGGGCGCCCGGAAGAGCCCGATCCAGAACAGCGGCACGCGGCGGTCAGCCGGAAGCAGAGTCTCTAGTTTCGGTTCGAGGTAATAACCGAGCTCGTAAGAGAAGAAGCCGGCCGCGTGGAGCCCGCGCGAGAGCCCCGCCGAGATTTCGTCGAGACCTGTTTCAACCTCGCCCGGCGCGTAAGCCGCGACGATCCGTTCGGGCTCGGCATAGAGTAGACTTCTGCCGCCCGGCGTCAGACTGTCGTCGAGAAGGACGTAAGAGGAAGCGGTCATCTCTGGGGCCGATCACACGACATCCGCTTGCAATGCGAGCATAGCCCATATGGGCGTTCGAGGTGTCAACATCGAGCTTTGGTTTGGGTCTTAGGCCAGGATCAGCATCTCGCCCTTGCCGAGCACCGACATGTCGCCCATGAGCCTGCGGGCGCGGGCGCCGAGGCTGATAGGCTTGCCCGTCTCGCGGAGCCAATGCTCCAGCAGCCGGAGATAGTCGAATTCGAGCACGCCGCAATCTCCGAAGGTCGGCGGCAGGTCCTTAGGCTCCTCGACGAAGATCAGGCTGCCGCGGCGAAGGCCATAACCGGCGTAACGGCCGACCTTGCGTTTTAAAAGGATGGTGCCGGCGATCATGCGTCCGCCGGCATAATCTCCAGCATCGCCGCCGACGATCACCAATCCGCGCCGCATGCGCTCGCCGATGAGCGGCCCGGCATTGCCGCCAATGGCGAGAACCCCGCCTTTCATGCCCATCGTTTCACCGACGAGAATGCCGGCCGCCCGCTCGCCGGCATCGCCGGAAATGGCGATGCTGCCGCCGGTCATGCTGGCGCCTGCCAAAACGCCGGCGTTGCCCTTGACCTCGATCTTGCCGCCCTTCATGGCGGCGCCGAGATAGGCCCCGGCGTCGCCGTCGACCACGATAGCGCCTTCGGTCAGGCCGGCGCCGATCTTGTCGCAGCGCCCGTCGGTACCGGCGAATCTAAGCTCGCTTACGTCCTTGCCCTTCACCTTGAAGGCATCGCCGACCGTCAGCCTCATGCGCGTGGTGCCGATGGCAAGCGCCTCGATGTCCTTGGACTTGAGGTCCTTGAGCCGCGCCGGCGTGAGCGGCGAGAGGTCGAGCCTTTGGTCGGGCTTCGCGCTCAGCTCGAAGGTCAGCGCGCTCACGCGACGATCTCCTTGAGATGGAAATGATGCGGACCGAGATTGCCGCCATAATTGCCGGCGGTGATGTGGGTGACGCCTTCCTTGGCGCCGCCTTCGGCAACGGCATGGATCCCTGCGCGCATGGCCTTGGCGATGGACTCTTTGGTCAGCCCGTCGATGACGATCTCCAAGACCGCCTCGACGTCGAGCGGCAGCTCCGTTTTGACAGCAGCTTTGAGCGTCGGGCAATAGGCATCATTGGTAGACGCGATCTGGCCCTTGTATTTCGAGCCGACCTTGGAGCCGGAGCGCACGATGCCGCCGGGGAACGGCGTGATCACATCGGGTACTTCGGCGATGGCCCTGACCGCGCGCTCGCTGGCGGCAAGCACCGCGCCATGCGACTTCCCGAGCACGAGCAGGTTGCCGCCGCCCACCGCCTTCTTGGTGAGGCCCGTCGTGGCCTCGCACACAAACTCGCCGTCCATCACCGGGATGCGCCAGAAGCGGCGGCCGCCGACCAATTTCGACATCTGCCAGCCGTCGCCGAAGAATCTGAGCGAGGCGCCGAGCTTCAACTTCTTCTCGCCTTCTAGCCCGGCGAAACAGGCCGAACCCGGGCTCGTCAGCACGCATTGGCCGACGCGGTTGCGCAGCTGGCGTTGGAGCTTGTCGGCATCCATGGTGAAGAGCAGCACCGCCACGCCCGGGCGGCCATCGAGCGTCTCGTCGGGCGAAAGCGTGCGCTCGATGCCGGCCTCGGCGCCACAGGCGATCACCGAGGTGGCGAAGCCGGTCATGGTGCGGGCGGAGATCAGCGCCCATTCCAGGGAGGGTGCGGTGATGACGATCCGCGTGCCGACCATGGGGAAGGCCTCGGCGAAGGTCTCGACGATGGTGACGCCTTTGATCTTCAGTTCAGCCATGGGACAATTCGGTTTGAGCGCTGCATCTGGTGGGGACGCCGAACCCTAGAAGGACCGGCGCCATAGCCGCGCACCATTAAACAGGTGGCTCAAGCGGCGCAAGCGCGGCATGGGTGGGGGCGCGCCATTTTCGGGGGCTAGGGTCTCAGCCCTTGGGCTTGTCGTATTTGATATAGGCGAAGCGCATGTCGTCGGCGGGTGTGCCTTCGAGCGCGCTCTCTTCCTTGCCGGGCTGCCAATGCACTACGTCCTCGATCTTCTTGGCGAGCGCGAAATCTTTGTCGGTGATGCCCTTGGCGGCGTGGTTCTTCAGCCGCACTTCGACCCAGGCATAGGAGGCGGTGATGTCGGGGTGGTGCCAGGCGGCTTCCGACAGATGGCCGACGCAGTTGATCACCAACAGCGTGCCCTTCCAGCTATTGGTCTTGTATTTACGCCTGATCCAGCCGTCCTCGAGATACCAATGGGGCAACTCCTTCTTGAGCCGCTCCTCGATCTCGCTATCGCTATAGGTGCGCTCGGACGTTGCCATAGCGCCTCTCTTTTGAAAGAGTAATCGTCTCCCCCTGCAGCCAGCATAACGAGAGGTTTCGGGCCGATCAATGGAAGCCTTTCCCGCTCAGTCACAAAGCGCAAGCAAGGCTCAGGGTCCTTCGCGCCAAGCGCGCGTAACCACAACGGCGCGGCTCCATTTTGGCTTTCTCGATCCAA
>DASWJG010000047.1:0-2396 GCA_036397315.1 Methyloceanibacter sp.
GCTGATCTCGGGCGTCTGGAACAATCTCCGCTCCATGATCACCGGCCGCTATGTGATCGCGCCGGCGGAGGATAAGCCATGAGCGGGGAGCGGAGACTTGACCGGCGCGGCTTCCTGGCGCGCGGGCTTGCCGCCGCGAGCGCGGCCCTGCTCGGCGGCTGCGAGGATCTGTCGGATCAGCCCTGGGTCAGGCGCGTGTTGGATTCCGCCGAGACCCTGACCCACGTCACACAACGGGCGCTGCTCTCGCCTGAGGCGCTGGCACGCGAATATAGCGAGGCCGATCTCTCGCGCGACTTCAAGGCGAACGGCTCGACCGATCCCGAAGATCCCGACTATGTGACGCACGCGAAGAACGGCTTCGCCGACTGGAAGCTCGTGGTCGGAGGTCTCGTCGAGGAACCTCTCGAACTCTCCCTTGCCGAAATCCGGGCCATGCCGTCCCGCACCCAGATCACGCGGCATGACTGTGTCGAGGGGTGGAGCTGCATCGGCAAGTGGAAGGGCGTCCCGCTCAGCGCTTTGCTCGAGAAGGCGAAGCTCAAGCAAGACGCGCGCTACATCGTCTTCTACTGCGCCGACGATCTTGGCCAGACCGGCACAGAGGCCGACAAATATTACGAGTCGATCGGGCTCGCCGACGCCTTCCACGCGCAGACCATTCTCGCCTATGAGATGAACGATCAGACGCTTCCCATCCCCCACGGGGCGCCGCTCAGGCTCCGCGTGGAGCGGCAGCTCGGCTACAAGATGGCGAAATATGTGATGCGCATTGAGGCGGTCGACGGCCTGGCGAGCATCCGCGGCGGGCGGGGCGGCTTCTGGGAGGATTTAGGTTACGAGTGGTACGCCGGCATCTGAGCCGGCAAAAAGAAAGGACCCGCGAAGCCCGCGGGTCCTTCCAAATGCGTAAGCCGAGAAGCGGCCAGGTCGCCTACTTGCGACGGAACAGGTGATGCTTCTTGTGGGCCTTCTTGTAGGCCTTGTGATGCGCCTTGCAGTCTTTCCTATAGGCTTTGCGCGCCTTCCGATCGTCGGGGTATTCCGCCTTCGCGGCCTTGTGGCATCCGCTGCCAGCCTGGGCCGGAGCGGGCGCCATGGTCATGGTGGCGCCGGCCAGGATTAGTGACGCTGCCGCGGCTAAAAACACTTTCTTAAGCATAAGGTTACTCCCGTGAGTGACTACGCAACGTTACGCGCCGGATAAGGCCCCGTTTTGGGCGCTCTCGTCAACATGCTTCTTCCCTAATCTATCGATTTACAAACAAAGAAAGGGGCCCACGGGCCCCTTTCTTCAAAGCCACAAGCTGTTTGCCGGGCGCGATTGGCGTCGGGCTTGCTAGGCCTTATGCGCTTCCTTGCACGCCTTCTTGTAGGCGTGACGCGCCTTGCGATCCCCTGCAAACTTGACCTTCGCGGCGTGCTTACAGGAGGACTTCATGCCAGCCTCGGCCGGCGTGACTTGGACCGGGAGAGCAGTGGCGGCAACAAAAGCGGTCGCGACAGCAGCCAAAAGCACTTTTTTCAGCATCAGATGCCTCCGTTTTGGTTTCTGCGATTCGGTAAAACCAGTCACCTCTAGAACCGAACGACTACCATAATAGGGCGGTTCCACCCACCGTTTTGCCTCAATTCGGGGGTGCGACCGCTTGACCCTTCGGGGCTTGCTCCCGTACCAACCGCCCATGAGTCAATTCGAGACGACGCCGCTTTCCCGCATCCGCAACTTCTCCATCATCGCCCATATCGATCACGGCAAGTCGACGCTGGCAGACCGGCTGATCCAGCTCTGCGGCGGGCTTACGGCACGGGAGATGAAGGAACAGGTGCTCGATTCCATGGACATCGAGCGAGAGCGTGGCATCACCATCAAGGCGCAGACCGTGCGGCTCGACTATCGCGCGAAGGACGGCCAGCTCTACGAGCTGAATCTGATCGACACGCCGGGCCACGTGGATTTCGCCTATGAGGTGAACCGGTCGCTGGCCGCCTGCGAGGGCTCTCTGCTCGTGGTCGACGCCACCCAAGGGGTCGAGGCGCAGACGCTCGCCAATGTCTATCAGGCGCTCGACAACAATCACGAGGTCGTGCCGGTCCTCAACAAGATCGATCTCCCCGCCGCGGAACCCGACCGGGTTCGCCAGCAGATCGAGGACGTGATCGGGCTCGACGCCCATGACGCGCTGGAAATCTCCGCCAAGACCGGCAAGGGCGTCGAGGAGGTGCTGGAGGCGATCGTGCACCGCCTGCCGGCGCCCCGGGGCGATGCACGCGCGCCACTCAAGGCGCTGCTCGTCGACAGCTGGTACGACGCCTATCTCGGCGTGGTCGTGCTGGTGCGCATCATCGACGGGATTCTGACCAAGGGTCAGCGCATCAGGCTGATGCTGACGGGG
>DASWJG010000048.1:0-6958 GCA_036397315.1 Methyloceanibacter sp.
CCTCGGGGGTCGCCCCGGTCTGATCTGTCCCGGGGGCCGGGGCTTCAGTGTTGGCGTCGGGCGAGGCCCCATCGGTCTGCGTGCCCTCGGGCTTGGCTTCGGCGGGGCCTTTGCTCGCGAAGGTTGAGCCTTGCGCGAGCGAGGCGGCGATGGTCGCCCCTTCGGTGCTGAACCTGGTGGTGGCAAGCGTGGCGGACTGGGTGCAGGTGCGATAGGTGCGCCGGTAGCCGCGATAGCCGTCATTGAAGCTGTTGACGAGCTTGGCGCGGCGGACGGCGGTCGTGCCCTCGTTCCTCAGGATTTCCTTCATCTGGTCGCGCCAGATCTGTCCTTCCTGGGCCCCGCAAAGCTCGCGGAGGTAGTGGACGGCGCCGAGGATCTCGGCCAGCCGCATCAGCTTGCCGTCATAGGGGCGGTCGTCAGGGGGAGGCGGAATCGAGCTCTCTCGGGGCACGATGGGCGGCAGATCGTCGCCTGGCGGCTTAGGCTTGGCCGCCCGCGGCTTCGGGCCTCTCTTGGGCTGGTCGAACCACCAGAAAAACTGGGCCTCGGCGACAGGGGCAAAGGCCATGCACGCCCAACCGAGGCAAAGCGCGCCGAAGGCGAGCCTCAAGAGGCGCTGTTTGGCCTGTCCCATAGGACCCTGACTAACCCCAATTTTTGTTGAAATCTAGCCATCAGAATTTCCGCACCCGATGGGCGGCGATCCAAATCAACTCGGCCGTCCCCGGCGTCATGGGAAGCGCCTCGATATCGTCCAAATGAACCCATTCCGCCGCCTCGGTGTCGTCCCCGGCCTTGAGGCTGCCGCCGGTCGGACGGCCATAGAAGACGGTCAGCCGGTAGGCGACGCCCTTGCCGCTCCCATCGTCTTCAGCGGCGACCCTGACCGTGTCCACGATCCCCTCGACCTCGGCCTCGATGCCGGTCTCCTCCTTGAGCTCGCGGCACGCCGCCGCGCGCGGCGCCTCGTTCCCCTCGGTCTTGCCGCCGGGTAGGCTCCATAGTCCGGCAAAGGGGGGGTGCCCGCGTTTCACTAGCAGGACCCTGCGATCCTTGAACACGGCGATGCTCGCCCCGTTGCGGAGCGCGAGATCTTGGTCGGTGAAAGGGCGCTCGGTCATGGAAGCGGGTTGAGCTTGGGCCGACCCGCTTTGTTAGGTCAATCAGCGGGTGCCGAACAGGGCGTCGATCGCGGCCTGGCCGCCGACATCGCCGAGCGCGTCGGGATCGGTCCGGTCGGCCAGGGCCTCGCCATTGGCGATGGCGTTGGCTTCGTCAATCAGGATGCGGAGGCGTCGGGCAGCCTTCTCGCAGGTCTTGTTGAGGTCCGTGTTGCCTCTGTTGAGATCGGCAGCCACCTCGGCGACGAGGGTGACGGCTTCACCATGCAGTCGCGCCACCGCCTCGTCGAAGCGTGCGCGGATCTTAGGTGGCGCCCTGCGATAAGCGGCGATGGCCAGGTTCTTGTCGCGGAATCCCGATTCGGCGAAATGTTCCTCGTAGGTCAGGGGCCGCCAGGAGAGGAGATCGTCGGCGAAGGCTGACGGCTCGGAGGAGATCGCCTCGAGCAACATCACAAGCTCGTGGAAGTGATTGAGATAATCACTTGCGAGGAGCGTCGATTCGTTGATGTTGGTGCCTGGAATATGCGAGCGGAAATGGCCGATCATGGCCGTGCGGAAGGCCGAGACGATGTCCTCCCGGGTCACGTCCTCGTAAAGGTCCCCAGAGCGGGGATCGGGTTTTTCGCTAGCAAACATCGCCACAATGACTAACTCAAATGGACCTTGGAATAGATGGAGTGTTGCCCGATCATGATTGCCAAAGCGTTACCAGGGCCGCGTCCGCATGTGCTCGCGCTATAGTCTCACCTCGCCGCCGGAGGCCGTGCGCGCCTATTTCGGCTACAGCGACACGCCGAACTTTCCGGCGCGATACAACGTCGCCCCGACGCAAGCCATCGCCGTGGTGGCCCTCGACCGGGAAGGGGTGCGTCGCTTCAGGCTCATGCGCTGGGGGCTCTTGCCGGGCTTCGTCAAGGACCCGAAGCAGTTCCCTACGCTCATCAACGCCCGCGCGGAGGAGGTGCTGGAGAAGCCCTCGTTCCGCCATGCCATGCGCTTCAGGCGTTGCCTCGTCCCGGCCGACGGGTTCTATGAATGGACCGGGCCAAAGGGCAAGCGCCGTCCCTTTCTCCTTCGCCCGCGTGAAGCGCGGCTGATCGCCTTTGCCGGGATTTATGAGCGCTGGCGCGATGCCGACGGCGTCGAGATCGATACCGTGGCGATCCTCACCTGTCCCGCCAATCGCACCATCTCCGCACTCCATGATCGCATGCCGGTCGTGCTGAAGGCGGAGCATTTCGCGGCGTGGCTCGACGTCAAGGCTACGCCGGCTGACGCTGCCGTGAGTTTGTTGCTGCCCGCCCCCGACGATCTCTTCGAGGCGATCGAGATGCACCCGAAGATCAACGAATCCAAACGCGACGAGCCCGGCATCCAAGAGCCGCTCGAGCCCTCGCTTCTGCAGAGCTCGTGACCACCATGATGCGCTCAACAATATTGAAGAGGTGAGGGAATGCTGCCGACCGAGATCATCGAGCGCTACCGCGTTCGCAAAGGCAGCGAGTTCAAGCTTGGCGACATCGATCCCTGCGATACCTGCGGGCTCGATATCGATAAGAAAGACGCCAAGGATTTGCTCGAAGCCGGCGTGAAGCGGCTATCCGCCTTGCAGGAGCGGCTCTGGGCCGACGATCGCTGGGCGATCCTTGTCATCCTGCAAGGCATCGACACCTCCGGCAAGGACGGCGTCATCAAGCATGTGATGTCAGGCGTCAATCCGCAGGGCTGCGAGGTGCATTCCTTCAAGGCGCCGAGCGAGCAGGAGATCGACCGCGACTTTCTGTGGCGCGCTTCGATCGTGCTGCCAACGCGAGGGCGGATCGGCATCTTCAATCGTTCTTATTACGAGGAGACGATTGTGGTGAGGGTGCATCCCGAGCTCTTGCAAAAGCAGCGGCTGCCGCAAAAGCTCATCACCGACGACATCTGGAGCCAGCGATTCACCGACATCAACAATTTCGAGTCCTATCTCGCCCATAACGGCATCCTGACGATGAAGTTCTTTCTGAATATGTCGAAGAAGGAGCAGCTACGCCGGCTGCTGGCACGCATCGACGATCCGGAGAAACGCTGGAAGTTCAAGGCGCGCGACGTGGAAGAGCGAAAACTCTGGGACCCGTATATGCAGGCCTATGAAGAGACGATCCGCCATACCGCGACGAAGCATGCGCCTTGGTATGTCGTGCCGGCCGACCATAAATGGTTCACCCGCCTCGTGGTCGCCGCCACCCTCGTGGAAACGATGGAAGGCCTCGATCTCAAATTCCCGAAATTCGACGACGGCGGCTTGGAAGAGCTGGAGAAGATCCGCGCCACGCTCGTTGCCGAAGCACCGCCCATGAAGGGCAGTTCGTAGGCCGCCTGAAGTCCTAAGGCTCCGAGGTGACGAGCAGAATGGCCAGCCCGTCATGGCCTTTGGCGCCTACGGTCTGGAGCGCGGTTCCGCTCACGCGCGGGTCCGTGGCGGCAAGCTCGAAGAAGCGGCGCATACCCTGCACATTGGCATCGCCGTCAGCATCGAGCACCGCGCCCTCGCGCACGACATTATCCACGATAATCAGCGAGCCGCGGCGTGAGAGCCTGACCGCCCATTGGAAATAACTAGGCGTTCCTTCCTTGTCGGCATCGATGAAGATGAGGTCGAAGGGAGCTTCGGCGGCGAGGCCGGGCAGAGTGTCGATCGCCTTGCCGACGCGCACCTCAACCATCGCGCCGAAGCCGGCACGCGCAACATTGGCGCGAGCGATTTCGGCATAAGCGGGATTGGCTTCCAGCGTGATGAGCCGCCCGCCAGGTGGAAGGCCGCGAGCGAGCCAGATCGTGCCGTAGCCGCCGAGCGTGCCGATCTCCAAGATGCGGCGCGCCCCGATCGCCCGCGCGAGCAGCATGAGGAGCTTGCCTTGATTGGGCGCTACGTTGATCGCAGGGAGTCCCGCCGCTTCGCTTGCTGCCAGCGCAGCATCGAGGGCGGGGTCGCCGGGCACGAAACAGTCGGTGATGTAATCGTCAATCGCCGTCCATTCCTTGTCTGTCTCGAGACGCTTCATCACAGCAACTTCCCGGGATTGAGAATGAAGTTGGGATCGAACGCTTCCTTGATCTTCCGCATCAGCTCGAGCTCGAGCGGCTCTTTGGCGTGGGGCAGGAGATCGCGCTTCAAGCGCCCGATCCCATGCTCGGCGCTGATCGAGCCGCCGAGATCGAGCACGATCTCGTGCACGGCGGCGTTCAGCGCCTCCCAATAATTCAAGAAAATGACGCGATCCATGCCGGGCGGCTGGCTGACATTGTAGTGAATGTTGCCGTCGCCGAGATGCCCGAACGGCACGGGCCGCGCGCCAGGGATAAGAAGCTCGACGAGCTGGTTGGCGCGGGCCACGAACTCAGGCACGCGCGCCACCGGCACCGCGATGTCGTGCTTGATGCTGCCGCCCTCGTGCTTTTGCACCTCGCTCATCAGCTCGCGCAGCCGCCACAGTTCCTCTCCTTGAGCCAGCGAAGAGGCGATGACCGCGCTATCGATCTCGCCCGCACCAAGCCCCTCGCCAAGCAGAGTCTCAGCCAGTCGTGCAAGCTCCTCCCCCTGGCGCGGACTGGTGAGATCGAACAGCACGTACCATGGGTAGGGGGAGGGGAAGGGATCGCGCGTGGCGTTGCCATGACGGAGCACGAATTCCACGCCGATCCGCGGCAAGATCTCGAACGCCGTTAGCGCGGGGCCTGAGCGTTCCAGGGCGCGGGCGAAGAAGGCAGGCGCGGTTTCGAGCGCGCTCAAGCCGGCCATGCCCGTCACCTTCTCCACGACCTTGGGAAAGAGACGCAACACCGCCGCGGTGATGATGCCGAGTGTCCCTTCCGAGCCGATGATGAGGTCCTTGAGGTTGTAGCCTGAATTGTCCTTGCGCAACGACTTGAGCCCATTCCATACCCGCCCATCGGCGAACACGACCTCGAGCCCGAGGGTAAGATCGCGGGCGCTGCCGTAAGCAAGCACGGCTGTCCCGCCGGCATTGGTGGCGAGCACGCCGCCAATCTGAGCGCTTCCCTCCGACGCGAGGCTCAAGGGGAACAGCCGTCCGGCGCTTGCCGCCACTTGCTGGGCGAGCGCCAGCACCAGCCCCGCTTCCACCGTCATGGTGTTGGAAGCGAGATCGATGTCGCGCACGCGGTTGAGCCGCTCGAGCGCGACCACCACCTCGTGGCCCGTCTCGAATGGGATCTGCCCGCCGACGAGGCCGGTATTGCCGCCTTGCGGCACGATGGCGGTCTTCGTCTCGTTGGCGCATTTCAGGATCGCGGCGACTTCTTGCGTCTCGCCGGGCCTGAGCACGAGTGCCGCCTTGCCGCGATAGCGGTCGCGCCATTCCACCAGATAAGGCGTCATGGCCTCTTCCTCGCGGATGGCATGCTCCTCGCCCACGATGCGGACGAAGACATCGATGGTGTCCTGGCTCGGGGGCTTGTGCTTCTGTTCGCGCGTCATGGGAATGAGCGCTAGCCCCGATTGGCTGCGCGCTGCAAGCGGTCGTTGATGGCCTCGCCGAGGCCCTGGGCGGGGATCGGCATTACGGCGATGGCTTGGGCACCCGCCTGGTCGAGCTCGCGCAGCGCAGCGAAGAGCTTCGCCGCCGCCTCCTCGAGATTGCCGCTCGCGCTGAGATTGATGGTCACACGCGCGCCTCGAGGCACGTCGTGGCCGAAGGCGAGCAGAGCCTCGTTGGCGCTGACGCTCGTGGCGCCGAGCCTGAGCTCCGTATGGGGCGCGTAATGGGTCGTAAGCTGCCCCGGCGAAGTCCCCCGATGATACGCTTTGGCCATGGCAAGCGGCTCTCCCAGCACGAGCTCGATCGCCTCGCGGGGCAGGGCGCCTGGCCGGAGCAGGCCGAGCTCTCCCCCCACCACGCTCACCACGGTCGACTCGATGCCGAGAGGGCAGGAGCCTCCGTCGAGGATCATGGCGGGCCGCGCGCCGAGTTCGGCCTCAACATGCGCTGCCGTGGTCGGGCTGATCCGCCCCGACCGGTTGGCGCTCGGCGCGGCGATGGGAAGCTTCACCTCGGCAAGGAGTGCTTGCGCGACAGGATGGGCCGGCGCTCTGAGCGCGATGGTGTCGAGTCCGGCGCTGACCAGATCGGCGATTCCGCAAGCGGGACGCTTGGCAAGCACGAGTGACAACGGCCCCGGCCAGAAAGCTTCGGCAAGCATCCGCGCCATATCGTTCACCACGGCATATGTCTCGGCCGCGGCGAGACTCGGCACATGCACGATCAGAGGGTTGAAGCGTGGCCGCTCCTTGGCGGCGAACACTTTGGCCACGGCGCGCGCGTCGAGCGCATTGGCGCCGAGCCCATAGACGGTCTCGGTGGGAAAGGCGACGATCTCGCCGCGGGCCAGCGCTCGCGCCGCCTTGCGGATGACTTCTGGCGTGGCGGGGACAATGGGCATCGCGCCATTTCGCGTGTTACCACGTGCCGGTCAAGCTAGAGTGACGAGAACCTGCGCCGTCCGGTAACCATGCACGCCTGCTCATGACCACGCTCCTCCTGACCCATCCTGCCTGCCTCAAGCATGACACGGGCTACGGCCACCCCGAGCGGGCCGATCGTTTGCGCGCCATCGACGATGCGCTCGCGGCGCCCTCGTTCAAGCCGCTGAAGCGTGAGCAGGCGCCGCTCGCCGACCTCGCCGCGATCGAGCGCTTGCATCCCAAGGCCTATGTGGAGATGGTCCGCGCCGCCATCCCCAAGCAGGACCACGCCTGGCTCGATCCCGATACCGTCGTCTCGCCGGGAAGCTGGGAAGCCGCGTTGCGCGCGAGCGGCGCCGCCATC
>DASWJG010000049.1:0-3638 GCA_036397315.1 Methyloceanibacter sp.
ATTCCCGCCGCAAAATGGCCGCGCCCTCATGGTCGGATGCGGGCTCAACCGTGTCCGAAAGCCGGCAGCAAGGGGATTAAGTCATGAGCAAGCGCTCCAAATCGCGAAACGGGCAGCAAAAACCCTCCGGCAAGCAGCAGAAACCGAAGATCGCAGCCTCCGAGGCGGCGGCCCCCGTCAAGCGCGAAGAGGCGCCCATTGTCCCGACACCTAAGACTTTCGCACCCGAGGCGCCGGAACCTAAGACGCCCGTGGCTAAGGCGCCCGCGCCTCAAGCGTCCTCTGCCGCACCCAAGCCGCCCCGCGCCGCGGCCGCCGCCGCCCCGCCCCCTCAGCCTCGGCCCTATGCGCTCGACCACGCCGTCGACACCATGGAGCGTTCGCTCAAGGCGGCAGGTCAGGGGACCCTCGCGGTCAACCGCAAGCTGATCGACTTTGCCCAGGCCAATGTGTCGTCGAGCCTCGATCTCGCCAAAAGCTTGGCCTGCGCCAGGACTCCCATGCAGGTCATGCATTTGCAGGTGACCTTTTGGGACGAGCGGATGAAGGCCCTCGCCAGCCAGGCGGAAGAGCTGCGTGCGCTGTCGGTCGAGATCGTCGCCAAGGCCAACGAGCCGATCCGCGAGCATATGCGGCGGAGCCTGAAGGCCAGCGCCGCCTGAGGCGGCGCGCTGCCGGCGGACGACGCTCAAACCGGAATCAAAGTCGATGACGGAGAGAAACGCCGCGCTAACGCTGTCAGCGAGGCCGTGTGGTACCAGCTGGGTCTCGCGTTAAGCTTCGTCCCACTGGAGGCACGCAATGCCGAAGGCCGCTTGCATTGTTGTTCTCGTCGCGTGCAGCGCCATCCTGCTCGGCGGCTGCACCGCGGAGACCCAGCCCGACTTCAAGGTCTGTGAAAGCACCTACGCCCTGTGCACGACGGCTTCGTGCAAGCCGATTGCAGGACAGGAGGACACGGTCTCCTGCGACTGCAACGTGGAGACCGGATACTCCCTTGGAAGGGAGCCGTGCCAAGCCGAGGCGCACACTGCCGAGGGCAAGGAGATCAAGTCCCGCTATTATCCCATCAAGAGCTATGCGGTCTGCACCAACGACCGGCCATGGGCCAACTGCCTCGACATGCCCTGCATCGTCGACGCGAGCGAGCCCGCCAAAGCCGCCTGCGCCTGCACCGTGGCCAAGGACCAGGGTCCATATGTGATGGTCACAGACACCTATGACGCTTCGACCTGCACCACGGGCCTGTGGTCCTCGGCGACGGTGATCGATGCCAACCGGGTCACCGATTTCCTCAAGACCAGCAGCGAACTCAAGCCGTTCGACATCAAGGTGCTGACCAAACCGGAGTGAGCAACGGCCTCATTAGGGCCGCCGATCTTCGCCCCGCTCCCGCTCTGCAAATTGCTATCGTCGGAAGCGTCCCGATTCATAAACTCCAGCGTCTTGTAAGGATCGAGATCGGGCGCCCTCCACCGGAACCAGACATAGAGATCGATAGCGTAGCTGTTGGCCTTGAAGTCTGGCTGCTGGATGTCGTTGACGTAGGCGCCGACGGTGACTTCAATCGGACCGTCGGTGGGCGCGGCCTGACCCCGCGCAGACGGGCAGGCGAAGATGCCGAGCGTGAGCGCAAGGACGGTGGCGGCGAGGCGGCAAGCCTGCATCAAATGAGCGGCCATATGGTTAGGGAAGGTAGTGTCCGCACGCCCGTGCTCTGGATCTCGGTTTTCAGACGATCCTTGCTACCGCGGGAAGGTTTCCGCGAAGTATACGTCCGCCGGAACGGTCGCGTGCAAGCGCTCCACGAGCCAAGCTGCCAGTCGCTGGCGCGCCCAGCCATGCGCGCTGCGCAGCACGCGGCCCATATTCATGAAGCCGTGGATCGTGCCTTCGCGGCACTCATACTCGACCGGCACGCCGGAAGCGGCCAGCGTCTCGGCGTATTCCGCGCCCTCGTCGCGCAAGGGGTCGTGCCCTGCCGTGATGATCAGCGCCGGCGGCAGCCCGGTGTAGTCCTTGTAGAGCGAGGGGATCGCGCGCGGGTCGGCAAACGGCCAGGCGATCCCGAAATAATGGTCGAAGAACCACTCGATCATGTCGTGCGGGATGGGAAAGTGGTGGGCCAAGTCCTTGCGCGAAGGGAGCCGGCCGCGCAAATCGAGCGCCGGATAAATCAGCGCCTGAGCGCGCACGGGCGCGGCGAGCCGGCCCTTGGTCTCGTGCAGCGCGACCGCGGCTAATCCGCCGCCCGCGCTGTCGCCGGCGATGGCGATCCGCTCCGGGTCGAGGCCCATCCCCGCGGCCTCGCGCGACAGCCAAGTGAGCGCCGCGACAGTGTCCTCCACCGCGGCGGGAAACGGGTGCTCCGGCGCCAGCCGGTAATCGAGCGAGAACACGCTCGCGCGCGTGTCGTGGCATAGGGTGCGGCAGAACACGTCATGGGTCTCGATGTCGCCGATCACGCAGCCGCCGCCATGCATGAACAGAATGGCGGCTTCAGCCTCGCGCCCACGCTCGGCGGGGAGATATTTGCGCAACCGCATCTTCCCGGCAGGACCCGGCACGGCCAGATCGGCCACCTCGCCGATTGCCGGCGGCTTGATCTCCGTCTTGGAGAGCGTGCGGCGATACTCCTCGCGCGCGGCGTCGGGGGAGAGGTGCCATAGCGGCGTGGCGGTCGCTGAGGACGCCCAATAGAGCAGCGCTTCTGTTTCGCGGTCGAGCTTCAAATGCGTTTATTCCGGTCCGCTCCGGCGAGCAACTCTAGTTGGGTGGAGCATAGTCGCAATGCGCGCCGCCGCCGGACATCTGCATCACCTCATTGGGATCGATCTTACAGTCAAGCTTGGCGATGGCTTCGAAGACAGAGCCGGCCCCGGCATCGGGCGGCACGCCGATCTCGGCGAGCGTGGCGAACAGTTCATGCGCGCGCCGTCCGGTGAGCGTCGCGGTCCTACTGCCAAACACCAGCTCGCAGGAATGCAGCGTGATATCGACATTGCTCGCCTTGCACGTCAGCTTGTCGACCTTGACGGCGATGGTCTGACCGGCCGGGAAACTCGCTTTCGGTTCGCCGTCGAGAAACTTCGCGAGCAGCTCTTTGGCGGCAGGGGTCACCAACGGGGAATTCTCGCCGGCCAGGGCCGCCAGCGCCAAAGCTCCGCTCCCGTCAGCCGTTTCGGCGAGGGCGGCCTGAGGCGCGGACAATACGGCGACGAGCAGAAGCAACCTGGTCGGCTTCATCGTCTGTTCCTCCTTCACTCAGGCTTACGTCGCGTATGTGAAAGTTTGGTGCCCCAGGCCGGACTCGAACCAGCACGCCCTTGCAGGCAACAGATTTTGAGTCTGCCGCGTCTACCATTCCGCCACTGGGGCTAGGGCCGGAACATGGGGGAAGCAGAAGGCGCGGTCAACCGGGGCCGTGTTCCCGGGAAGGCGCGACAAGATGGACAAGGACGCCTCGCCCCGCTAAGCAAGCGCCATGCTGAGGGGCTTCTACGACAAGGTCATCAAGCTCTCCGAGAGCCGCCACGCGCTTCCCACGCTGGCGGCGGTGTCCTTTGCCGAGAGCTCGTTTTTTCCCATCCCGCCCGACGTCGTTCTGGTGCCGATGGCGCTCGCCCAGCCCCACAAGG
>DASWJG010000050.1:0-1851 GCA_036397315.1 Methyloceanibacter sp.
AGGTGAGGATCTGGGCGAGCTGGCGATTGCCCTTCTTCACCGCGATGCCCACGCCCTCGCCGAAAAACTTGGTGTCGAGATAGGGACCGCCGCGGAACTCGCAGCACCCCTCGCTGGTCACCCCGTTGATCCAGAAGGTCAAGCCGATGCCGTCGCCGAACACGAGATCGATCGCGCCCTCTTTGAGTGCCTTCTGCGCATCGTCGGCGGTGTCGAAGGAGGCGATCGCCACAGTGGGGAAGAACAGCTTGAGATAAGCCTCGTGCCCGGTGCCCTTGGCCACGCCGACCTTCATGCCCGCAAGCGTCTCGGGGCGGATGTCCTTGAGCTCGCTCGCCTTCTGCGCAATGAAGCGGGCGGGCGTGGCGTAGTAGCGGGAGCTAAAATCCGCTCGCTCCACCGATTCCGGGCTGATGCGGATCGAGGCAATGGCGGCGTCGGCCTCGCCCCGGTCGAGCGTAAAGAAGAGCTCGCTCCACTCGACGTCCTTCACCTCGCACTCGACCTCCAAAACCTCGCAGATGGCCTTGGCGAGGTCGACATTGAGGCCGGTGAGAGCACCCACCTCGTCGAAATAGTGGAAGGGCGGATAGTCGCTGTCGGTGATGAAGCGGAGCTTTTCCAGCCCGTGCATGTCGGGCTTGGGACGGAGAACGTCGCCTTGCCAGGTGTCGGGAACGATGTCATTCCTCACCTGCGCCGAGGCGGGCAGCGGCACGAGCGAGGCGAGCGCGAGCGCGATCACGGCAAGCGAGAAGAGCGCCGCTCGGAAGCGTCTCGGCTTAAGGGAAGACTTGCTCGCGTCGGTCACGTGCTTCTCTTAACGCGGCTCGGCCTTGCGTGCCAAGGGGCTTAGGCACGTAATAGTTGTGAGTCACATAACCGCAATTCGGGCGCATCCCTGGTTCTATGTGCCGGCTGGCTTGGAGCTTGCGGGCGGCGGACTGCTGGCGCGCCCCGAAAGCCTGTTCGGTTGGCCATTCTGGCTGATTGCCTGGTTCGATCTCTCGGTCGGCTATCTCGCGTCGATGGAGCTTGGCCTCTTGGCCGTGCGGCGCCGCGGTTACCGCGCGCTCCTCACGCAGGTTCCGCTGATGCCGCTCTATTGGCTGCTCATCTCGGCGGCGGCCTACCGGGCGCTTTGGCAGTTTCTGACCGCGCGCTTCGAGTGGGAAAAGACCGAGCATGGGCTCGGCACGCGCGGTTCAGCGAATAAGGCTACAGCACCCTATTGCGCGCCCTGATGCCCCGCTCGATGCCGGTGGTGGTGAGCTGGTCGAGCTCGAGGCTGTCGCCCAGCATCTCCAGAAAGCGCGTCTCCTCGGGCTTTACGTCGAGGTCGGCTGCGGCCACTTCGAGCGCCACCGCGTAAGCCGTCTCGCGCAGCTTCTTCGGCAGATTGGAGCGGATCAACAACAGCACGTGGTCGAGGCCGCCGTCAGCGCTCAGGATCTCGCCGCAGCCTTCAGCGGTCTTGACCAGATTCTCCTGGTCGAAATCGCGGAAGATCGGCAGATTCGAGACGATCTCGCCGATGCGGGCGAGCTCGGCGTCGGTCATGGTTCGATCCACGGCCGACATGGTGACCATCACATAGATGAGCGCGGCGTGATGGTTCAGTGGCTCGGTCATGGCACTTCGCGTCCCTGTTTCGTTTCCCTGAAAGCAAAGGCGGCGCGACCGTAGGCAATTGCGCCTGACCGGGCAAGCCCCTCCCATCGGCGCGGAAACGCTGGCGCCATTTACAAAACTGTGAAATTTGTCCCCCACACTTCTACCAACCGAAACCCGGCCGAACCCGACCATGGTCCGCTCCCCCCGTGCCAAGACGCCTAACGCCAAGACGCCTAG
>DASWJG010000051.1:0-11248 GCA_036397315.1 Methyloceanibacter sp.
GCGAAGACCGTTCTTGGCTCCAGCGGTCTTGGGCTCGGTCACGGCAAGAAACAGCTCCGGGATCCGATCGGCAAGTCCCGCTTTCCGCACCGCGTCTATGGCGGCGATGACTTGCACCAAGGTCTCGGGCGTGCCGCCCGACTTCGAGATCACGACAAAGCGCGTGCTCTTGAGGTCGAGACCCGACAGGGCAAGCTCGAGGGTGCGGGCATCGAGATTGTCGTAGAAGCGCGTGCGTGGGCGGGTCTCGCTGCCATGCTTGTCGTCGCCGGGAATTCCCCAGCCGCCGAGCTGCGCCAAGGTCTGGCCGCCGAGGCTCGACCCGCCGGTGCCGAAAAAAACGAGCGTACGGGCGCCGTGGGTGAGCTTCTGAAGGGCCTCGCGGGCAGAAGCGATGTCGTCGCGCCATTCCGGCACGCGCAACAAGGGAAGCGTGGACTTGGCATAGGCCTCGCGCAGAGCCGCGAGCCGCGGCTCGAGCTTGGCGAGATTTGCTGCGAGTGATGCATGCGGAAGCCCGGCGCTGCCGATGCCGGACTCAAGACAGCCTTCCACGGATTGCGACAGCTTCATGGCTCGGCCCAAAAGGAATCGGCTCCACGTGAATTGTCATTACCGGGCTTGACCGGGCAATCCAGTAACCCCGGTCTTCGTAACGATCCGGATGCGGTGGTTACTGGATTCCCGCCTTCGCGGGAATGACAATGTTCTTTAGCCCGGGGCTGCCTTAGACTTCGCCGCCACCGGCTTGCCGACGATGGTGGTGATGAGGCGGTCGGCCTCGATCAGGCGCTTGGCCACGCGCCTAATGTCGTCCAGGGTCACCGCCTCCACCAGCTCATTCCGCCGGTTGACGTAATCAATGCCGAGATCCTCGATTTGAAGCCAGAGGAGCTGGTTGGCGATGCCCGCCGATGATTCGAATCGCAGCGCGTAGGCGCCGGTCAGATAGCTCTTGGCGCTGTCGAGCTCGTCCGCGGTGGGGCCTTGCTCGGCCAGCCGCCTCAGCTCGCTTTCGATCACTTCGAGCGACTGGCCGACCGCCTCGTTCTTGGTCGCCACATTGCCGATGAACACGGCGCCGTGCTGATAGGGAAAGATGTTGGAGTGGACCGAATAGGCGAGCCCGCGCTTCTCGCGCACTTCTTCCATCAGCCGCGAGGAAAAACCGCCACCGCCGATGATGTAATTGAGCACGTAGGCCGCGATGAAATCGTCGTCCTTGCGCGCGATGCCGCGATGGCCGAACTGCGCCACCGATTGCGGCACGTCCATCTCGATGATCTCGCGGGTGGGGCCAAGCGGCGGGTTGGCGTCGGCCACCGGCGACAGCACAGAATGAAGGGGCAGGTCTCCAAACACATGGTCGAGCGCTTTGCCGAGGGTCTCGGCGTCGATGTCACCGACCACGGAGATCACCAGCTTGTCGCGAGCGAAGACGCGGTCGGCATAGCCCTTGAGGTCGTCGCGCGAGATGGCGGCGATGGTGCCCCTAGTGCCCTTGATCGGGCGCCCGTAAGGATGGTCCTGAAAGGCAAGACGGTCCCAGGCGAGCGAGGCCACCGTCCCGGGATCGTTCTCGTCGAACTTTAGTCCCGCCAAAATCTGGGCGCGAACGCGCTCGGTGGCATCCTCGTCGAAGCGGGGCTTGGTGAGCGCCAGCCGAACAAGATCGAACACCTCATCCTTGTTGGCCGAGAGTGTCTGGACATTGCCGAGCATCACGTCGCGGCTGGCGTCGAAATCCATGCGCATGGCGAGCGCTTGTGCGCGCTCCTGGAAGGCGACGGCATCGAGCGGGCCCGCGCCCTCGTCCATCATGGCCGAGATGAAGTAGGCAAGGCCTTCCCTGCCCTGAGGGTCCTGGGTGGCGCCCCCGCGGAAGGCAAAGCGCATGGCGATGAGGGGGTTGTCATGGCTCTCCACGAGCCAAGCCTCGATGCCGCCGGGGCTCGTGACGCGCTCGATCTTCATGTCGCTAACATCGGCCGCCTGCGCGGCCGAAACAATGAGCGCCACGACCGCCAGCCCTGCACCATGCCGCAACAGGAGGGGCGGAACCCGGAAGTGAAGCGCCATGAGGGTTACGACTTGCCTTTGGCTGGCGCATGGACCGGCTTTTCACCAATGCTGCTGGTGTGGGGGGGGGTGGGCAGCAGATAGCCGGTGACCGAATTCTTGTCGACAAGATATTTCCGCGCCGCTTCGCGCACGTCATCGACGGTCACGCGCTTCAGCCGGTCGGGCCATTGCTCGACGTCCGCGACGGTCATGCCGGTAGCGAGCCGCCAGCCATAATGGCGCGCCATGCGCGACTGGCTGTCGGAGGTATAGATAAACTCAGCGAGATAGGCGGCGCGTGCGCGGTCGAGTGCCTCCTGAGTGACGCCGTTCGCGCGCAAGTCCTCGATCACGCCGTCGATGGCCTTCTCGAGATCCTCGGCGGAAACATTCTCGGCGGCGATGGCGTAGAAGCCAAGCCGCCCCGAATCGAGGCCCGAATCGGAATACCAGCCGCCGGCGTTCGCCGCCTTCTTGTCCTCGATCACCAGACGCTTATAGATCGTGCTGATGGACCCCGCGGCGGCGACGCGCATCAGGAGGTCAAGCGCCTCGGCCTCGCCCGGCTCGGCTGAGGCGTAGCTCGGGGCGAGATAGAAGCGCTGCACTGTGGTGCGGCCGGCGCGTGCGTCTGCGAGCGTCACCTTCACCGGCGCGAAATGCGCGGGCTCCTGTGGCCTGGCGCGGCCGTTCATCAAGCCGCTTGGCTCAACCTCGCCGAAGGTCTCCTCAGCGAGCTTGCGGACCTCTTCCGGTTCGACGTCGCCGGCGATCACCAGGATGGCGTTGTCCGGCGCGTAGAAGCGCTTGTAGAAGGAAAGCGCATCCTCGCGGCCGAGCGCTCTGACCTCGTGCTCCCAGCCGATGATGGGGATACCGTAAGGATGATTGGAATAGAGCGCGGCCATCATCTGCTCCTGCAAGATGCTGCCCGGATCATTGTCGACCCTGGTGCGGCGCTCTTCCAGGATAACCTTCCGCTCCATGGCCACATCTTCCTCCGAGAGGCGGAGATTGGCCATGCGGTCGGCCTCCATCTGCATCACCTTGGGCAGGCGATCCTTGGCCACGCGCTGGAAGTAGGCAGTCACGTCGTGGTTGGTGAAGGCATTGTCCTCGCCGCCGTTCCTCGCGATCAGCTTTGAGAATTGGCCGGTTGGAATGAGCTCCGTTCCCTTGAACATCAGATGCTCCAGGAAATGGGCGATGCCGGAAGAACCGGGCGGCTCGTCGGCGGCGCCCGCCTTGTACCAGATCATCTGAGTCACCACCGGCGCGCGATGATCGGGGATGACCAGCACCTGCAAGCCGTTTTTGAGCTTGAACTCGCTCACGCGCTGAGAGACGTGGGCGCCTCCCGCCGCGACAGCGACGGCGAGCGACGCCAAGCTGAACGAGGCCAGGAGAAGGCCTGCCCTTGGATCGAGCGCGACGAGAAGCTGATCGAACATCCACATCATCATAGAGCGGGACCGGGAGCGAGACACGGGGTGAGACCTATCAATGTTCATGGCGAACGTCGTGCCGGGCCTCACTCCCTCACATTTCAGGGATCGGGCCGGCATTTTCAAGCCAAATTCTGTGCGAAGCCACCGCCCGCAAACCCGCGGCTTCCGTCAGTACAGGGCGCTGGGATTCTTGTAGCTCTCGGGCGCGGCCGGTTTGAACGGGTCCGGGGCGCCGGGCGTAACGTCTTGCGGCACGTGCGGCGTGAGCGGCTTCGGCTTGGTCGCGGCGACCGCCTGGCCCTCAGGCGGTTTGTCGGCCGGATCAGGCTCGGGCGTATCGTCGGGCTGCACGACCTTCTTTTTCCTGCCAAGCCATTTTTCGAGAAGCGGGTTCGACTTGCCTTGGAGAGGGTTGATGGGATCGGTCGCGTCCGTTACTTCCTTGGCCCTCGCCGCTTCCTGGGCATTGACCTTTTCCTGTTCCACGATCTCCGGATTCTTCGGCCAGTCCTCGCGGGCGGTCGCCACAGCGACGCCGCTTCCCGGCTGAGGAAGGGCCTTGGTGTTGGGCGGAAGCAGAAGCGGGGGCCGCTCGGCCAGGCGCGGGTCGGACTCTTGGCGATCACCGGAAAGCCCCATGTAATCAAAGACCTTGCCTCGGAATTCGATCCCACCACAGCCCCCAAGGGCAAGCGTCGCGGCGAACCCCGCCGCAAGGAGTGCGGCCACGCCGGGGCGGCATATGATCATGGTGTGCCCCAAGACTCCCCTCGAACACCCGGCACTCCGGGTTTTTCTACATCTTAGAAGGGTTTCCGACCTTTTTGTGACCCCTGAATAGTGACTCATATAGAAGTCCCACCACTCCGGCAACAATGCCAGTATCGGCGATATTGAACACGTACCATTGGTGGCCAAAGGCGTGGAGCGAGAAGAAATCGGCGACCGCACCATAGGCGATGCGGTCGATGGCGTTGCCGATTGCGCCGCCGATGATGAGTCCGATTGAGGCGGCAGCCAATCGGGACTCAAGACGTGCGAGCCAGACGGTAAGGGCAACGCTTGCGCCGAAGGCGAACAGGATCAATCCCCATCGGCCAGCCGCACTTTCCTGGGGGAGGAGCCCGTAGCTGATGCCCTGGTTCCACACGAGCACCAGGTCGAAAAACGAGGTGACGGCAACGGTGCCCCTGGCGCCGATGTCATAGACGTAGAGCATCCACGCCTTGTGTGCCTGGTCGGCAAGGACGGTAGCCGAGGCAATGCCGAGCCCGAGTGGCGACAGGGGACCCCACAGCCAATTTCGCAGCATGGCGTTACCCGGCGGCGGCGCGGCTGGCATCGAACTGCCTGACCGCTGCCGCATCGCGAAGTGAGAGCTCGGGAAACTCGGGATCGGTGCCGACCTCCTCCAGGATCTTCCAGGACCGCGCGCATTTTCTGCCTTTGGCGCGCTCAAAGACGACCGCAACACCCTTGACCTCGTCGAGGCGGAAGGCATCTTCGGACCCCTCGCCGAGCAAGAATCGCGCCCCGCTCGTGATGGCGATCTCGGCGAGATCGACGCCATGCAGGGCGGCGCGAAGGTCTTTGTCGGCGACATAGACCTTGGGTGCGGCCTCCAAGCTCGAGCCGATGCGCCCCTCCTTTCGCTCGATCTCAAGCGCGCCCGTCACCACGCGGCGCACCTGGCGGACCTTCCGCCATTTTTCGGCCAGCGCCTCGTTGCGCCAGTCGCGCGGCAGCTCGGGGAATTGGCGGAGATGCACCGAGCCCCGGTCGCCGGGGAAGCGATTGAGCCAAGCTTCCTCCATGGTGAAGCAGAGCATAGGGGCGAGCCAGGCCGTGAGCGCGGAGAAGATCGCATCCAGCGCGGTGAGCGCGGCGCGGCGTGTCGTGCTGTCGTAAGGATCGCAATAAAGCGCATCTTTCCGGATATCGAAATAGAAGGCGGAGAGATCGTTGACGGCGAAATTGAGGAGCGCATGGAAGATGCGCTTGAAGTCAAATTCGTCGTAGCCGGCGCGCACCATTTCGTCGAGCTCGGCCAGGCGGGACAGCATGTAGCGCTCAAGCTCAGGCATCTCGTCATAGGACACGGCGAGGCCTTCGCGATAATGGGCGAGGTTGCCGAGCAGATAGCGGAGCGTGTTCCTGAGCTTCCGATAAGACTCGACATTGGCCTTGATGATGTCGGGTCCGATGCGAAGGTCCTCGGCATAGTCCGAGCTCATGGCCCAGAGCCGCAGGATCTCGGCGCCCGACTGACGGATGACATCCTGGGGCGCCACCACATTGCCGAGTGACTTCGACATCTTGCGCCCATCCTCGTCCACCACGAAGCCGTGGGTCACCACGGCGTCATAGGGCGCGCGCCCGCGCGTGCCGCAAGACTCCAGAAGCGACGACTGGAACCAGCCGCGATGCTGGTCCGAGCCTTCGAGATAGAGCGAGGCCGGCCATTTGAGGTCGGGCCGCTGCTCAAGCACGAAGGCATGGGTCGAACCTGAATCGAACCAGACGTCGAGAATGTCGCCGACCTGCTCCCAATCGTCGGGGTTCTCGACCAGGCCTTCGAGGAAGCGCTCCTTGGCGCCTGGCCTGAACCAGGCATCGGCGCCCTCGGCGCGGAAGGCATCGACGATCCTTTGGATCAGCTCGGCGGAGCGGGCGAAGTCTCCGCGCGGGATAACTTCGCCGGTCTGCTTGTGGCGAAATACGGTGATCGGCACGCCCCAAGCGCGCTGGCGTGACACCACCCAATCGGGACGCGTCTCGATCATGCCGGTGATGCGGTTCTCGCCTTGCGGCGGGACCCAGCGGGTGTCGCCGATGGCTTTGAGGGCCCGCTTTCGGAGCGTGTCCCGTTTCTGCTCGATGGCCTTGTCCAGGGCGATGAACCATTGCGGCGTGGCGCGGAAGATGACGGGCTTCTTCGAGCGCCAGGAATGGGGATAGTCGTGCTTGTGGCGCGCGCGGGCGATCAAAGCGCCGGCTTCCGTCAGCGCCGCGATTACCGCGAAATTGGCGTCGCCGAACTTGCCCTTATCGTCGACGACGCGCTTGCCTTCGAAGCCCGGCGCGTCCTTCGTGAAGAAGCCCGCCTCGTCGACGGTGAAAGGAATCTTGGTATCGATGCCACGCGCTTCGAGCGCGGCGCGATTCTCCTCCCAGATCTCGAAGTCCTCAGTGCCGTGACCCGGCGCGGTGTGCACGAAGCCCGTGCCGATGTCCTCGGTCACATGCCCGCCGGCGAGAAGCGGCACGTCGAACGCGTAGCCTTGCTCGCGCAAGGGATGCGCCACGGTGACGGCTTCGAGCGCCGACCAGGGCATGTGGCCATACCGCCGCCACGCCGTCACGCGCGCGGCTTTGAAGACCTCTTCGGCGAGTCTATCGGCGAGGATCAGCCGGTCGCCGACCTTCGCCCAATTGTCGTCGGGGGCGTGCGTCACCTCGTAGACGCCGTAGTCGATGTCCTTCGAAAATGAGATGGCGCGGTTGCCGGGGATGGTCCAGGGCGTCGTCGTCCAGATGACAACCGACGCCTTCTTGATCTCATCCGGTATCAAGAACTCGTCGTCGTCAGGACCGATGTCCATTTGCGGCCCGGCATAGCTCAGAACCGGAAACTTCACCCAGATGGCCGGGCTTTCGATCTCGTCATATTCGACCTCGGCCTCGGCGAGAGCGGTACGCTCTACCACGGACCACATCACGGGCTTCGACCCGCGATAGAGCAGCCCGTTCATGGCGAACTTCATCAGCTCGGCAGCGATGGTGGCTTCGGCGTCGAAGCTCATGGTGGTGTAAGGGTGCGCCCAGTCGCCGACCCCGCCGAGCCGCTTGAACTCCTCGCGCTGCACGTTGAGCCAATGTTCGGCGTAGGCGCGGCATTCGGCGCGGAAGGCGATCATCGCCGCGGCATCGGACAAATCGGGCTTCGACTTGCCTTTCGCGCGATAGTTCTCCTCCTCGACCTTCCATTCGATGGGGAGGCCGTGACAGTCCCAGCCGGGAACGTAATTGGCATCCTTGCCCATCATCTGTTGCGAGCGGACGATCACGTCTTTCAGGATCTTATTCAGGCCGGTGCCGATATGGATGTGGCCGTTGGCATAAGGCGGCCCGTCATGCAGGACGAATGTCTCGCGCCCGCGTCCCTCCGCGCGCAGCCTCCCATAGAGGCCGAGCTTCTCCCAACGCTTGAGAAGTTCAGGCTCGCGCTCGGGCAGGCCGGCCTTCATGGGGAAGTCGGTCTTGGGCAGGAACAGCGTCGCGCTCCAGTCGCGCCCGGTCTGGATTTTGAGATTTTCGGCTGCAAGCCGAGCGACGAGAGACTTCGGCTTCGGCGCCTCTTTTCTTACCGGCCCGCGCGAGGCTTTCGGCTTCGACTTTTGAGTCAGCGCTTTGCTGCTGCTCTTCGGGGCCGCTTTCGCTTTCGGCTTGGCGGCAGATTTGAGCTTGGCCTTGCTCCGCGCCATTTTGGGCTTGGCAGCTTTAGGCTTTGCGGAAGACTTGGCGGTTTTCCGCTTGGGCGCCGCCTTGGGGTTTAAGGCTGCCTTAGGCTTGCGCGCCGTGCTCTTGGCCCGCGCGGTCTTGGCGGAGGCCCTCCCGCTCGTTTTGCTTTTCGCCATGATCCTTGCTTCTGACTCTTGTTCCGCCGCGCTCAATCCCCGCGGCGTTCTAGCAACCGCGCTCCCCACATTCCAGCGCCTTCCTGCCCTGCGTTCGCCGCTGCCATGAGGCTCACACCCTGCTAAGCTCGGCTGGGGACGGAAATGAGGGTGGGAGGCGCGCCATGGTTCGGCTGGCAGCTGGCGTCTTAGGACTTTGGCTCGGCGCCGCCGGTGCCGCTTTCGCCGCACCGGCCGACACGGTCACGAACCCATCCATCGAGACCATCAACACCGCCCGCGCCGCCGTGGTCGAGGCCCTGAACAAGGCGCCTTTGGGCTTCCGCCGCATTCTGTTCGTCAGCGCCATCCCTGAGGGTTTCGCGGCCTACCAACCGCGCGCCAACAACATCTTCGCGGCTGACGAGCCGCTCATCGTCTACACCGAGCCGATCGGGGTGGCATGGACAAAGAACGGCGACGAGTTCTCCAGCAAGCTCGTAGTCGATTTCGACATCCGGTCGCCGGACGGACAAGTGCTCGCCGGCCAGAAGGGCTTCGGGGAATTCGCGTTGTCGGCGCGCGAGGAGCCGCTCGATTTCATGACTCACATCAAGCTCGATGTGACCGGAGCTCCCGCAGGCTCCTATATTCTCGGCCTGACCATCCACGACACCAATAACGGCAAGTCGACAACCACCGACTTGCCTTTCGAGATCAAGTAGACGGCTTGGGCTTGCCGAGCGCGCGAGCGAGAGGAAAGCGGCGCATCGGATCGTCGGCATCGATCTTGGCCAGCACCGTACGCGCTCTGTCGCAGTCTTCCCGCATCTGAGCCGCAAGCGCCTCCGGCGTGGCGAAGGTCTCATCGGGGCGGAGGAAGGCGATGAACTCGGCCTCGACCTCCTGCCTGTAGAGGTCGCCGGCAAAGTCGAGGAGGTAGGCCTCAAGCACCGGCTCGCCCTCGCCGAAGGTGGGACGCGCGCCGACATAGCCGGCAGCGTGGTAGCGGCGGCCGTCATGGTCGACACGCATGGCATAGATGCCGTGACGCACGTCCTGCCCCGGTTCCAGGGGAAGATTGACAGTGGGGAAGCCGAGCCCCTTGCCGCGTCCGGCGCCCTCCCCCACGCGCCCGCGCACCCGCCACCAATAGCCGAGCTGGTCCGCCGCCTCCCTCACTTCCCCGTCGCGGAGATGCTCGCGGATGCGGCTCGACGAGAAGGTCGCACCGCCTGCGCCCACCGGCGCAACCACGTCGACGCCAAAGCCGAGCACGCGGCCGAGTGCGGCGAGCTCGTCCGTCGTGCCGGTGCGGCCCTTGCCGTAGGAGAAGTCATGGCCCACCACCACGTGGCTTGCCCCTAACCCCTTCGCCACCACCTCGGTGGCGAAGGCCTCAGCGCTCAACGAGGCAAGCTCACGGTCGAACTCAATGACGAAGGTCTGATCGAGGCCAAGCGCCTCGAGCAGCTGAAGCTTCAAGGGGAGCGGCGTCAGCCGGAAGAAGGGTATCTCGGGCGCGAAGAATTCGCGGGGGTGCGGCTCGAACACCACGGCACCCGAGCGGCGCCCTTCCCTTTTGGCGATACCGGTCGCCTCGCTCAGCACCTCCTGATGGCCGCGATGGACGCCGTCGAAATTGCCGATGGCGAGCACGGCGCCCTTGATCTCGGGCGGTACGCCCCGCCACAAGCGGACAATGTCCATCGTGAGCCTTCGATCTCGCCCTATTGGCGCGGCGTCCGGCGGTCGACCATCATCACGGCTTCGCCCTCGAGCACGGTCTTGCCGTTGACGGCGCAATCGCAAGCGAGCGTGGCGCGGGCCTTGTCGGTGTCGAGGCCCGTGACGCGGAGCGTCGCGACCACCTCGTCGCCGATATAGACGGGAGCCCGGAACTTCATGCTCTGAGAGAGGTAGATGCAGCCGGGACCCGGCAGCTTGGTGCCGAGCACGGTGGAGAAGAGGCTTCCGGTGAGGAAGCCATGGGCGATTCGCTTCTTGAAGATGGTCTTGGCGGCGAAATCGTCGCTCAGATGCACCGGATTAACGTCTCCGGACAAGTCGGCAAAGGCGAGGACATCCTCATTGGTGATTTTCTTGGCGTAGTTCGCCTCCATGCCGACGGAAAGGTCCTCGAAATAATAGCCGTGGCCTAGACCGCCGCCTGTTCCATTACCCGTCATGTGATTTTCCCTGCTCCTTGCGGTTGCTGAGGCAAAATAGCGAAGCCGTTGCTGCACTGCAATATCGGTGGGTAGGCGCTGCCCGGAGGCGAAAAGCCCTTGGGCACAATGGGCTTAACCATCCGTTCACGGCCAATCCTTAATACTGGGGCCGAGGACAGGCCGTAAGCGCCTTATGCTGGTTGGAAGCCTCACGTCACGCCAAACAGAAAACCTGGGGGCCCGTGAGGATCGGAGGAGACAATGGCTGTCGATCATAGCATGCCCGTGCTCATCGTCGACGACTACAAGACGATGATCAGGATCATCCGCAATCTCTTGAAGCAGCTCGGCTTCGCCAATGTCGATGAGGCGAGCGACGGGACCGCAGCGCTCGGCATGATGCGCGAGAAGGACTACGGGCTCGTCATCTCCGATTGGAATATGGAGCCGATGACCGGCTATGAGCTGCTGCGCGAGGTTCGCGCCGACGACCGCCTGTCACGCACGCCGTTCATCATGGTCACCGCCGAATCCAAGACCGACAATGTGATCGCGGCCAAGAAGGCCGGCGTGAACAATTACATCGTCAAGCCGTTCAACGCCGCGACACTCAAATCGAAGATCGACGCCATTTTCGGCGACGCCGAGTAAGAGGCATTTTTTCTGAACCGCTTTTTCTGAACTTTCGAATAAAGGGGATTTCATGGGCCAGCTTGGGGGAACCAAGGCGAGGCGTGCGTCGAAGAGCAAGGCCGAGGCAGATCGTAACTGCCCCGTCCCTTCAGTTGCGGCGGAGATTACACTCCTCATGAACACGCTGCGTGAGCTCGCGGCCATCCGCAGCACCGCGGAGGACGCCGCGGCGCGCATTCTCGATTCAGCGGAAGGGCTGCTGGCCCTTGCCGACACGGAAGAAGAAGCGAAGAAGGCCCAAGACGCCATCCTGTCGATC
>DASWJG010000052.1:0-4550 GCA_036397315.1 Methyloceanibacter sp.
CTAGCTCACTGAGCCGGAGCATTCGGGGCGCGTGCCCGTGGCCCCTTGTAATCGGCCAGGCGGCAGAAATGCAGCAAGCGCGACTTTGCCTCCACGAGCCGAACGCGCTCGATCCCGAGATGCGTGAAGGAATCGAATGACTTCGCCAGGCGTTCCGGGCAACGCTTGAGCGAGACATAGAGGACAGGCTCGGGGCTTGCTGCGGTGAACGGCCGCGTCATCTCGTAGTGGTCCTGGGGCGTGGGGCCCGCCGGCCAGACATAGAGCGGTATGGGCCCGTCGCGGAGATAATAGAGCAGCTCGCCCGCCATCTCCCGCGTATCGACGAGGATCGAGCCATAATGCTGCTCGGCCAGTTTCGTGCGTACGATGTCGGCGGAGTCGCGCCAGCCGACAACGCGGGAAAGGAATTGAAGCTGCTCGAACAGGCGCCATTGCGGCGCAAAGGCCGGCGCTGCCGCGACCGCCGCCGCGAAGGCAAGATGCAGGCCGAGGGAAACTCTGAACAAGACCTGGCGGTTGAGTTCCAGCATGACCGCGGTGACTAGGATCGAACCGGCAGGGTAGGCGGTCGCCGACCAATTGCCGTGCGCCCGGGAAAGCAACGCCTGCACGACGAGAAGCCCTAGCACCGGCAGCGAGAAGGAGAGCAGAAGGACCTTGCCCTGATCGGAAGGCCGGCGGATCTCGCGCCAGGCCGTGCGCAGGAGCACCACCAGCAGGATCGGACCGAAGACGCCGAACTGCACGCCGACATATTCAATGAGCCGCTGCGGATGAACGTAAGGGTACTGCCATCCGATATTGGCCTCGGTGTGCTTGACGGTCGGGAAGCCGTGCTCGGCGTTCCACACCACGTTGGGCGCAAACAGGGCAAGCGCGATCAGCGCCACCACGATACCACGCCCGCCCTTGAGCGCGTTCCGCGCCTCGTGGCTGACGACCGCATGACAGCCGATGCAGAGCGCAGCGTAGATCATCGCCTGCTTGGCAAGCAGGCCAAGCCCGATGGCGACGCCGAGCAGAACGGCGAAGGCCATGCTTTGCCGCTTCACCAGCATCACCCAAGCGTAAAGCGCAATCGTCCAGAACAGGATCAGAGGGACATCGGTGGTGATCAGATTCGCTGAGTATGAGACCCCGGGCAGTGTGGCGAAGACGATGGCTGACCAGAACCCGACCCGGGAGCCGTAGAGAGCCCGCCCTGTCAGATAGATCATGAAGGCGGCAAGCGTATAGAGCACCGGCGAGGCCGACCGGATGCAGGCCTCTGAATTGCCGCACAGCTCGCTTGCGGCGCGGATCACCCAAGCGATCATCGGCGGCTTGGAGAAATAGCCGAAGGCAAGCTCGCGCGACCAAGTCCAATACTGCGCCTCGTCGAGCACGAGATCGGTCTTGGCGGCGTAGACCGCCAGGAGCCTCAAGGCGAGGAGGGCGCCGAGACAGGCGAAGAGCGCGAGGAGAAAATTTGTCTCCGAAGCGGACGAGCGCGGCCCTTGTCGCGACATGACGGGTTTGTGACGCAGGGAAGGGGAGGGTGGTCAAGGTGTACAATGTTGTGCGCACCGGCGAAAGTTGGTTACTGGGTGCCCATCAGCGCCCATTTGCCGCGCCTCATAAGAGTTTGCGTCCATGCGTATTTCCGTTGTCATTCCCGCGTTCAATGAGGAAGGCAATATCGGCCCGTTGATCGAGGAAACTTTCGCCAAGGTGCCGGCAACCGCGCTCGGCGAGGTGCTCGCGATCGATGATGGGAGCGACGACGGGACGGGGGCTGAAATTAAAGCGCTACTCGCCACATACCGGTCGCTGCGCTATCTCCGGCATGGGCAAAGGGCCGGACAAAGCGCCGCGCTCAGGACAGGCGTGCTGGCCGCGCGTTTTCCGGTCATCGCCACCATGGACGGAGACGGCCAAAACGATCCGGCCGACATCATGCGTCTCGCCCGCCGGCTCGGGGGCCCAGGCTTGGAACCGGCCATGGCCGCTGGGATCAGGGCGGGCCGCAAGGGACCCGGCTCGCGCAAAGCGGCATCCCGTTTCGCCAACTTCATTCGCTCGCCGATGGCTGCCCCGACACGGGATGCGGGATCAAGGTTTACCGGCGCGAAGCCTTTCTCGAGCTTCCTTTTTTTACCAGCATGCACCGCTATTTGCCGGCGCTCTTCCTCACTTACGGCCACGAAATCGCCTATGAGGCGGTGAACGATCGGCCAAGGCTCAGGGGCGCGTCAAAATATACCAATCTCGGCCGCGCCCTGATTGGGCTATACGACCTGGTGGGGGTCAGCTGGCTGCGCAAGCGGACGCATCTTCCGCCGGTCGCAGAAGATTCGGGCGTGCGTGCGGGGAGTGAGGAGGGGTAATCATGCATTGGACGAACCTTGTCCACTGGTGGCTCGCAACCCCGACGACGGAGCTGATCTGGATCGGGATCGGCCTGACCGCTCAGCTCCTGTTCTCGATGCGCTTCCTCGTGCAATGGGTGGCAACCGAGAAGGCCCGCGCCAGCACCATCCCCGAGACTTTCTGGTATTTCAGTTTTTTCGGGGGGCTTCTGCTCCTCGCCTATGCCTGCTATCGGCTCGACCCGGTGTTCATGCTTGGCCAAGCGACCGGCCTCGTGATCTACTCGCGCAACATTTATTTCATCTGGCTCGGCAAGCGCGTGCCTGCTCCGGCCAAGCTCGTGTAACCGACCGGTCGATCTTGGCACTCGCAACTTCTCAGACTGCGGCTAGGCGAGCTTCATGACTTTGCGCCTGAAGGACTTCACCATCCTCGAGCAGGTGGTGCTCGCGCTTTCGCTCATCTTTATCGGCCTCCTCCTGATCGATCCCTTCATGCTTGAGCGGGCGACCGCGCTTCCGCCGGAGGCGCGCAAGTTCTTCCGCACGGTCACCGATGTTGGCAGATCGAACTGGATGCTGATTCCGACCGGCGCGGCCATCGCGCTTGCGCTTGTGCTGCGCCAGCGTCATGTCGGGTTCAGGAACTCTGCTGCATACGGCCTGATCGCCAGCACCATCGGCTTCGTGTTCGTAAGCGTGGGCGGAGCGGAACTCATCGCCAATCTGGCGAAGAACATCATCGGCCGGGCGCGGCCGAAGCTGTTCGAGACGATGGGGCCCCTTGAATTCAAGCTGTTCGCATTCGACCCGGACTACGCTTCCTTGCCGTCCGGTCACGCCACCAACATCTTCGCCTTCGCCACGGTGATCGCCATCCTGTGGCCGCGGGGGAGGGTGCTGCTTTACACGATCGCCGCCTGGATTGCGGCAAGCCGGGTCCTGATCGGCCAACACTACGTCACCGACGTGGTGCTGGGCGCGATCCTCGGGATTGCCTTTCCCTACTTGGTGCGGGACCGGTTCGCCGCGCGCCGCTGGCTGTTCGAGCGCACCCCGGATGGCGGCTACCGGATCCGCGGGGCCCGGACCCAGCGCTGGCTCGGCTGGCCGCAAGGGGAGAGACCGGCGTCGGAGGATGCGAGGCTTTTCGGCCACAGTGGCGGAAATTCGCAGGAAACGGGCAGGGATTGACCTTGGCACGGTCGTTTCCGTCGGTATAAGACGGTTGTAGACCCGCGCGGGCGAAGCGTGCGTGTGCGTAAACGGTCGCGCGTACCAAAAGAGGCTCGAACAATCGAGCCCTGTGGGGGCTTCGGCCATATGGCACTTTTGCCGACAGTTCGGCATGCGTCGAAACCAGCTGTCCTAGGCGCCTTCGCCGCCTGCGTCCGCCGAGTTCCAGATCGGCGTTTAGGGCGGCATCAGCGAAAGCTTCGACAGCGACGTCACCCTGGTACAGCCGAACGGTACCAACCTCACGCTCTATGACGTGCCGTGGGAGGGCAAGTCCTTCGAGTCGCCGCCTTATTGGGGCGTGCGCGGCATTTACTGGCTCGACGTGAACCCGAGTTGGGGCGTGATGGTCGACTACAACCACGCCAAGATCTACTCCGAACTCGGCGCCACGGTGAAGGTTTCCGGAACCCGCAACGGCGTCGCCCTGAATGGCAAGGACCGCGTGAGCAACACCTTCGACATCCTGGAGTTCACCGACGGCCTCAACGAAATCTACCTCGGCGGCACCTATCGGTGGCAGCACGAGCGCTGGACGCCCTATGTCGGGCTCGGCGTCGGCCTATCCTTCCCCCATGTCGAGATCCGGCGGACGGGAAGCAGCATCAGGACCTTTGAATATCAGGTCACGGGCGTCGCGGTCGAAGGCCTGGTCGGCCTCGAATACCGCATCACGCCGCGGGTTTCGGCGTTCGGGGACTATAAGCTCAGCTTCTCAAGCAACGATGCCGACGTGAAAGGCGGGGGAACGCTCGAAACCGACGTGTGGACCAATCATTTCATCCTGGGCCTCTCCTACCGGTTCGGCGGCAATTCCGCTCCATCCTACGAGACGGCAGGCGACTACAAATAGCTCGCAAACAGCCGGCAAATACCCATATAAGGGCCAGGCGGCGCGGCCAATCGACGGCCGCTTAAGCCGCTTCACATCGTCCTCGAACCTGCTATAGGTTCCGGCCCCCA
>DASWJG010000053.1:0-16115 GCA_036397315.1 Methyloceanibacter sp.
ATCGCATCGTTGCCTGATTGAGGATCGAAGCGGTCTCGACCATCTCGACCATGAAGGTCGAGCGGCCGCGGGCGAGATCGTCGGCGGCGCCGACCCGGCTGAATAGCCGATCGACGATGCCGATATGCGCCGACTTTGCCGGGACGAACGAGCCCAACTGGGCAAGCACCACGATCAGCGCGTTCTGGCGGAGGAAGGTAGACTTGCCTGCCATGTTGGGCCCGGTCACCACAAGGATGCGCGTGCCGCTGCCAGTGCCTTCAGCCCCCAGGCTGCAATCGTTGCCGACGAAGTTGGCGCCGTCGCCGCGCGTCAAAGTCTGCTCGACCATGGGATGGCGGCCTTCGATCACGGCGAAGACCGGGCTCTCATCGACCTTCGGCCGCACATAGTTCTGCTCGACGGCGAGCTCGGCGAGACCGGCATGGTGGTCGAGCTCGGCTAGCCCTGCGCTTGCGCCCGCGAGCGAGTCCTCTTCGGCGAGCACGCGCTCGGTGAGCTTTGCGAAAATATCGAGCTCGAGCGCAAGGGCGCGGTCGGCAGCGGTGGTGATGCGCGCTTCGAGCTCGCCAAGCTCGAGCGTTGAGAAGCGCATGACATTGGCGAGAGTCTGCCGGTGCACGAACATCTCGACATGCGGCGGCTTGGAGAGAGCGCCGGCATTGACGGCGGTGACCTCGACGAAGTAGCCGAGCACGTTGTTGTGGCGCACCTTCAGCGATTTGATGCCGGTTGCCTCGGCGTAAGTCGCCTGCAAGCCGGCGATGACCTGGCGGCTGCCGTCGCGCAAGCGCCGGTGCTCATCGAGATCGGCATCGGCACCGTCGCGGATGAAGCCTCCGTCGCGCGCGTTGACCGGAAGGGTTTCGGCAAGTGCTGCCGACAGAGACTGCTCGATATGCGGAGGAGCGGCGGCAAGACCTTCGACAATGCCCATAAGCTCGCGCGGCAGCCCGAGTGCCTCGCCGGTGCGCAAGAGTTGCGCGGCTAGGGCGTGAGCAGAGCGAATGGCTGCGCCGACAGCGCCGAGATCGCGTGGACCGCCCCTTGCCAGCGCCAGACGCGCCAGGGCGCGGGCAAGGTCGGGAGCCGATTTGAGGTCCTCGCGAAGAGCCTGCCTGAGGCGTGGTTCATCGGCGAGATAGGCGACCGAATCGAGGCGCGCATTCACTGACGCCGGGTCGGTCAACGGACTGCCGAGCCGGCTTGCCAGTTCCCGCGCGCCGGCCGCCGTCACGGTGCGATCGATGGCGGCAAGGAGGCTTCCGGCGCGGGAGCCTTGGTTCGAGCGCATCAGTTCGAGATTCGCGCGGGTGGCGGCATCAATGACGAGGAGGCTGCCCGCGCTCTCCTTCCGCGGCGGACGAAGCAGCGGCGCTCGGCCCACCTGTGTGATCTCGACGTAAGTGAGCAGCCCGGCGAGCGCGGCGAGCTCGGCCTTCGTGAATTCGCCGAAGGCGTCGAGCGCGGCAACGCCGAGCCGGTTCTTCAGCGCCCGCTCGCCGCTGAGAGAATCGAAATGGGCACGCGGGCAAGGCGTCAGAGCCGCACCCGCCTCCTCGATCAGGCGGCGAAGACCGGCGTCGCCGGCAATATCGTCGCCGACAAGGACCTCGCCCGGTTTGAGCCGGGCAAGTTCGCCGGCAAGGTCGCTCGCGCCGGCCGACGACGCGATCAGCTCGCCGGTCGAGATGTCGAAAGAGGCGAGTGCGTAGGCCGGCTCGCTGCCCTCTCTCTCCGGTCCACGGAACAGCGCCGTAAGGAAATTGTGGGCGCGGGCGTCGAGCAAATTCTCCTCGGTGATGGTGCCGGGCGTGACGAGGCGCACCACGTCGCGGCGTACCACCGCCTTGGGACCGCGCTTTCTGGCCTCGGCCGGGTCCTCGATCTGCTCGCAGACCGCGACCCGGTGGCCTTGGCCGATCAGGCGCTGGAGATAATCGTCGGCGGCATGCACCGGCACGCCGCACATGGGGATGTCCTCGCCGAGATGCTTGCCGCGTTTGGTGAGGGCAATCCCGAGCGCGCGCGAGGCGATCTCGGCGTCCTCGAAGAACAGCTCGTAGAAATCGCCCATGCGGTAGAACAGGAGACAATCGGCGTTGGCTGCCTTGATCTCCAGATATTGGGCGATCATGGGCGTGGCGAGAGAAGCCTCCTCCTTGCGGGAGGCGGTCGAAGCGGCGGTCCCCGTGAGGGGCGCGCTCCCGGCCCTCGTCCCCATCTCGGCCATGGTCAAGGGTGGTAGCGGCTCCTTATGTCCCGCACAAGGGCGCCCAAGGACCGATCTGGGGAAAGGACTTTTCCGGGAGCAGCACGTCCTCTAGGGTTGCGCGATTTTCAGCAGGAGACCCCGCCATCGTTCGCCCCTCCAAACGCGCCCCTGACGTGCTTCGCCCCATCAGCTTCGAGCGTGCCGTGTCGCGCCACGCCGAAGGGTCATGCCTCGTCCGCTTCGGCGACACCCATGTGCTGTGCACGGCGACCGCGGGCGAGCCCGTGCCGCCCTGGCTCAAAGGTCAGGGGCGTGGCTGGGTTACCGCCGAATACGGCATGCTGCCGCGCGCAACATCGGAGCGGACACGGCGGGAAGCCACGGCGGGAAAGCAGTCCGGACGCACCCAGGAGATCCAGCGCCTGATCGGCCGCTCGCTCCGCGCCGTCACCGACCTCGCCGTGCTCGGCGAGAAGCAGGTCGTGGTCGATTGCGACGTGCTCCAGGCTGACGGCGGCACGCGCACCGCGGCCATCACCGGCGCGTGGGTGGCGCTGCACGACGCGCTCGCTTGGATGCACGCCCGCAACATGATCAAGAGCGGTGTGTTGCGCGATCATGTGGCCGCCGTCTCCTGCGGGCTTTATGGCGGTGAGGCGGTCCTCGATCTCGATTATGCCGAGGATTCGGAAGCCGACGCCGACGCCAATTTCGTGATGACCGGGTCCGGTGGCATCGTCGAGGTGCAAGGCACGGCCGAGACCGAGCCCTTCAGCCAGGAGCAATTCGATCAGCTCATGGCGCTGGCGCGGCGCGGCATCGCCGAGCTGGTCGCGCTACAGAAGCTCACCGTCGCCTGATGGCGGGAGAGCTGAAGCGCGGCGACAGGATCGTCGTCGCCAGCCACAACGAGGGCAAAGTGAGAGAGCTTGCCGAACTGTTCGCGCCCTTCGGCATCGCGTGCCTCTCGGCCGCAAGCCTCGGACTGGCGGAGCCGGAGGAGACCGGCAAGACTTTCGCCGAAAACGCTGAACTCAAGGCCGTCGCCGCGGCGAAGGCGTCCGGCATGTTGGCTGTCTCCGACGATTCCGGGCTTGAGGTTGCTGCGCTTCACGGCGCGCCCGGTATCCACGCGGCGCGCTGGGCTGGGCCAAATAGGGATTTCGGTCGCGCCATGGAACGCGTCAACCGCGAGCTTGAGGCGAGCGGAGTGGCCGACGCCAAAGCCAATTTCACCTGCGCGCTGGCGCTCGCTTCGCCTGACGGCACGGCTCAGGTTTTTGAAGGCAAGGTGTTCGGCACGCTAACCTGGCCGCCGCGCGGCGGGCGCGGCTTTGGCTATGATCCGATCTTCGTGCCGGACGGCTATAATGAGACCTTCGGCGAGATGGAGCCTGCGCTGAAGAATGGGCTCTCCCACCGCATGCGCGCCTTCGAGCAACTGATGCGCACGACCTATGCCGATGATCAATGAGACCGAGCAGCCGTTTGGGGTTTACGTGCATTGGCCGTTCTGCCGCGCCAAATGTCCCTATTGCGATTTCAACTCCCATGTCCGGCATGGCGGCATCGACGAGGTGCGGTTCCTTGCCGCTTACCTCACTGAGCTTGCGCATCTCGCGTCGCTGGCGCCGGGACGGAAGGTCACCAGCATCTTCTTCGGCGGCGGCACGCCGTCGCTGATGCGGCCGGCAACCGTCGCGGCGATCCTCGAGGCCATCGGCAAGCATTGGTCCGTGGCGGCCGACGGCGAGATCACGCTCGAGGCCAATCCCACCAGCGTCGAGGCGGAGAACTTTGCCGGCTACCGCGCGGCGGGCGTCAACCGGCTGTCGCTCGGGGTGCAAGCGCTCGACGATCAGAGCCTCAAAGCTCTCGGGCGGCAGCACAGCGCGGCTGAAGCCTTGGCGGCGCTCAGCCTCGCCAAGCGCCATTTCGGCAGGGTCTCCTTCGATTTGATCTATGCGCGGGAAGGCCAGACGGCGCGCGCTTGGGGTGAGGAGCTGGCCCGCGCGCTCGAACATGCCGCCGATCACCTCTCGCTCTATCAGCTCACCATCGAGGAGGGCACGCCGTTTGCCGCCCGCCATGAAGCCGGCACCTTGCACATTCCGAACGGCGCGCAAGCGTGCGCGCTTTATCTCCTGACCCAGGAGCTGTGCGAGGCGGCAGGGCTTCCGGCCTACGAGATTTCCAACCACGCGAAGCCCGGATCGGAGTCGCGTCACAATCTGCTTTACTGGCGGGGGCATGACTATGCCGGCATCGGCCCCGGCGCCCATAGCCGCATCAGCGCTTGCGGCACCAAGCGGGCGCTATCGGCGCTCAAGTCTCCCGAAGGCTGGCTGGCCGAAGTCGAAGCGCAGGGTCACGGCTTGGCGAGCGACGAAACACTGAGCGCGGAGGAGACGGCCGACGAATATCTGCTCATGGGACTGAGGCTCAGCGAGGGAATCGATCTGGCGCGGCTGGCCGTCATCGACGGCCGCGCCCTCGACGAGGAGCGGCTGAGCGCGCTGGCGGGGGAAGGCCTCATCAGATGTAACGGCGGGCGGCTGGCCGCCACACCCAAAGGGCGGCTCGTGCTGAACCGCCTGATCCTCGAGCTTGCGGCCTGAGCCTCAATAAGACGACGCCGTGGCGAACGAGCTTGGCGCAGGGTCGATCACCTGCGGGCCCCCTTCACGCACTTCGAGAATGGCAAGTCCCCGCTCGGACGTGCCGTCTAAGAGCAGGCGGAACAGGCCATCCACCCCGGAGAAGCCGCTCGGCCGCGTGAGCTGGGACGTCGTATAGCGCTGGCCCGGAGCGTTCTGCGACAGCGACACCGCCAGGCTGATCGCGTCATAGCCGAGGCTGGCGATGCGCGGCGGCGCCGCACCGTAGGTCTTCGAATAGCGCTGGACGAAACTGCTCCAGCCCTTCGGATCGGGGGCCGGATACCAGCCGCCCACCAGCGCCCGGTCGCCGCCGATATTGGGGTAATCCCACTGCCCGGTGCCGATGAATTGCACGCGCGCGCTCGAAAGCTCCGCCGAAGCAAGGAGCGGCGCGAGAGACGGAAGCTCCTCGCGCCCGGCCGGCAAGAACAGCGCATCCACGCTCTGGCCCGATTTGATGGCGTTGGCGACCTGTCGCACCGGTCCCAGCATGGCATTTGAGTCGTCGGGCGGAAAAGTCGCGCGCACCGCCGCCTGTCCCCCGCCCGACGAGACCGCCCTGGCGAAGGCCGCTTCAGCGATCCGGCCATAGGCCGACTGCGGGACCAGCTCGGCGAAATTGCGCTTACCCCGCGACATGGCGAAGGACACGATGCGCGGCACGTCGCGTCCGGCCAGGAAGCTCAGGAGATAAACGCCGCCGCCGGCGACCTTCTCGTCGCTCGAAAAGGCGATCATCGGCACGCCGCGCTGACGCGCGACGGGAGCTGCGCCCGAGACCTCCTGGGCGAACAACGGCCCGATGATCAGTTCGGCGCCGTCCTGCAAGGCGCTTTCGGCCGCAAGGCGCGCCCCCTCCGGCGTGCCTTTGGTGTCCTTGGGAACGAGCGTCACATTCGGATTGTCGAAATCGAACAGCGCAAGCTCGGCCGCCTGCTTCAACGCTTTGGCCACGGCAGGTGTCGAGCCGGAGGCGGTGACGGGAAGGAGAAGCGCCACCTTCACCGTGCCGGTTGCGCCGGTGAGGCCCGGACCCGGTCCGCCGCCGCCGCCGGGCGCTCCGCAGGCGGCAGCCAACACCGCCACCACCAAGGTGGCCAGCACGAGCCTGAGGGCTCCGAGGTGACGGCGAAGACTGAATGGAAGCCGCATGGCCCCTTAGCTCCAAGGTACTCCCGCCTTAGCGGCGCGCGCCTCGGTCGAGCCGCTTTGCCCCTGAACGAAGCTTGCCCGCAACTATGGCTCAAACGTGATGGACTATGGCCGACTATATCACGTAACGTTTTTGCGCCTAGAGCTTGGCGCCTCGCATTCGCGGCGCAAGCGAATCAGATTCAATCGAAGCTCCACGGCAAACGCGGGCGACGCGCGTGCAAGACGAGAAGGACGAGGAGCGGACCGCCGTTGACATGGGTCGGACGGTTGCGCGCGCAAGCGAGGTTCTTTCCGACCTCATCGCCCGGCCGCTTGCGCCCGGCCTTTATCTCGTGGCGACGCCGATCGGCAATCTGGCCGACATTTCGTTGAGAGCCCTCGCCGTGCTCGCCCGCGCCGGCCTCATTGCCGCCGAGGACACGCGCCACTCAAAGAAACTGCTCTCCCACTTTGGCATTGCGGCCAAGCTCACCCCCTATCACGAGCATAACGCCGAGCGGGAGCGTCCGCGGCTAATGGCGCGACTCCGCGCCGGGCAGTCGGTCGCGCTGATCTCCGACGCCGGCACGCCGCTGATCTCGGACCCGGGCTACAAGCTCGTGCGCGCAGCGCTCGATGCGGGGCTGATGGTGACAAGCATCCCGGGTCCTTCCGCGGCGCTCGCCGCTCTCACCGGCTCAGGGCTGCCGACCGACACTTTCCTCTTTGCCGGCTTCCTGCCGCCGAAGTCCGGCCCGCGCCGGGCGCGGCTGGAAGAGCTGAAGACCGCGCCGGCGACGCTCATCTTTTTTGAAACGGGCCCTCGCCTCGCCAAGAGCCTGGCCGACATGGCCGACACGCTTGGGCCACGCGAGGGGACAATCGCCAAGGAACTGACCAAGCTGCATGAAAGCGTGACGCGGGGGCGACTCGACCAGTTGGCGAGCGAGCTGTCAGGCGCCGCGACGCTGAAGGGTGAGTTCGTGGTGGTGGTGGCGCCGCCTGAAGCGGACGAAACCGAGGCGAGCGACGAGAAGATTGCCGAGCAGCTCGAGAAGGCGCTCAAGCTCGAGAGCTTCCGCGACGCCGTGCGCTCAGTCGCCGAAGTGCTGAATGTCAGCCGCGCCCGCGTCTACGAGCTCGGGCTTAAGCTCAAGCGCGATTGACCATGCGCGAGAAGCGGGTCAGAGCCTATCGAAGCGGCCTGTTCGCCGAGACCGTTACGGCGCTCATCCTCCGCCTCAAGGGCCATCGCATCGTCGCCCGGCGCTACAAGACGCCGGTCGGCGAGATCGACCTCGTGGCGCTCAAGGGGAGGCGGCTCGCCTTCATCGAGGTGAAGCGGCGAAAAACGCCCGAGGACGCCGCCTGGACGCTTCCCGCCAAGCAGCGGCGGCGCATCGTCAGGGCGGCGCAATATTGGCTTGCCGGGCACCCTGATTTCTCAGGCCACGACATCGCCTTCGACGTGGTGCTGGCGGCGCCTTGGACCTGGCCGCGCTATATCGCCAACGCCTTTCCCGTTTGACGCGGTCGGCGTTCATTCCCCTTTGGCGAGACTCTGCCTATAAGGGCGCCATGGCTCTGAAAGTCGCCTTCCAAATGGACCCCATCGAGCGCATCGATATCAGGGGCGATTCGACCTTCGCGCTGCTGCTCGAAGCGCAATGGCGCGGCCATGACGTGTTCTACTACACACCCAACAATCTCTCGCTCCGCGACGGCAAGCTTATTGCCGAGGGCCACAGTCTCACGGTGGAGGACAGGCCCGGAGACCATTACCGGCTCGCGCATCCGCGAAGTGTCGACCTCGCCGAATACGACGTGGTGCATCTCCGCCAGGATCCGCCCTTCGACATGGCCTATATCACCACGACGCATCTTCTGGAGCGCATCCACCCCAAGACGCTGGTGGTGAACGACCCCGCTTCCGTGCGTAACTCGCCCGAGAAGATGTTCGTGCTCGACTTTCTCGATCTCATGCCGCCGACGCTGGTCACCCGTTCACTCGACGCCATCAAGGCCTTCCGCGCGGAGCAAAAGGACATCGTGGTGAAGCCGCTCTACGGCAATGGCGGCGTGGCGATCTTCCGCATCCCTCCAGGCGACACCAATCTCAACTCGCTGATCGAGCTTTTGGCCATCACCTTCCGCGAGCCGATCATGGTGCAGCGCTATCTCCCCGAGGTGCGCCAGGGCGACAAGCGCATCATCCTGGTCGACGGCGAGTTCGCCGGCGCCATCAACCGCGTGCCGGCGCCCGACGAGACGCGCTCCAACCTGCATGTCGGCGGAACGGCGGAACCTGCCACCTTGACCAAACGCGACAAGGAGATCTGCGCGCGGCTCGGACCCGAGCTGAAAAGGCGCGGGCTGATCTTCACCGGCATCGACGTGATCGGCAACTACCTCACCGAGATCAACGTCACCTCGCCGACCGGCATCAGGCAAATCGGTGAGTTCGGCGGCCCCGACATCGCCGCCATGATCTGGGACGTGGTGGAGAAGAAGGTGAAGGCCGAGCACCGGAGAGTGAAGGCGCGATGACGTCAGATCCCAAAGGGCTGGGCGCCTTGTTCGACGCCCATACCGACGCCGAGTTCAAGACGCGCGACATCGAGGCGACCATGGCGACCATGAGCGCGTCTCCGCATGTGACCCATGTGCCGACCATGACCGGAGGCTCGGGGCGCGATCAGGTGCGGCGCTTCTACGACACCTGGTTCATCGGGCATTGGCCGGAGGACACGGTCGTCACGCCGATCTCGCGCACAATCGGAGAAACCCAGGTCGTCGACGAGGTGATGATCAGCTTCACCCATGACTGCGAGATGCCGGCGCTGCTTCCGGGCGTCAAGCCCACGGGCCGCAAGGTGACGATTCCCTTCGTGGTGGTGGTCGGCTTCAAGGACGGCAGAATAGAGTTCGAGCGCATCTATTGGGACCAGGCCTCGATGCTGGCGCAGCTCGGGCTGATCGATCCCTCGAAGCTGCCGGTGTCGGGCGCCGAGCAGGCGGCGCGCCTCCTCGACCCAAGCCTCCCCTCCAATACGCTCATTCCCAAGGGCTGAAACTCAGCTGCCGCGCTTCGGGCTCTTGCTGCGCGGGGTGCCTGAACTTCGCTTCGGCGCAGGATGCCGCTCCGACTTTGACTTCGTCACCTGTTTCGCAGCCGGCGCTTCCTGAGCTGGAGTCCGGGGTCTCCTCTTGCCGAAGGCGCACCAGCCATGAGCGATGACGCCGGCGCCCCAGCCGAGCGCCACCCAGTAAAACCACCACACTTTCGGCGTCACGGTGAGATTGACGAAGAGAAGGATCAGCACCGTCGCCACATAGGCGAAGAGGTGGACGGTGAAGCTGCGTGCCTTGCGATCGACGAAGATGCGCTCGCGGCGGTGCGTCTTGCGCAAGAGCAGCGCAAGGGCATGGGTGGCGACCGCTGCGCCCCACCCCATGAGCACCCAGATGAACCAGGGATATTGCGGCGCGAACCACAGATTGACCGCGGCGAGCCCGGCGGTGACGACGACGAAGGCCGCGAGGTGAACAAGGAAGACGCGCATTGACAGGTCTTTGAACATGCCTCGCCTCGCTTTCTGCCAGTCTAAGCTAATCGCGTGACAGCTTGCGTTCTTTGATCGAGAACAAGATCGCTGAGCGCGAGTTCCATGCCTGCCGGAGGCATCGACATGCAGAACTGGGGCATACTGATCCTCGTCGTCGCCGTGTTTGTCGCCAATCTGCCCGGCGTGATGCAGCAATGGCGGAGCGACCGGCCGGGCTTCATCAAGACCCTATGGCTCATGGGGGCTTACGCGCTCTATGTCGCCCTCGGCATTGCGTTGCTGCTCCTCCTTGCGCCGGCCCAAGGCACAAGCGAGGGAAAGGCGCTTCTTCTGACACACGCAAGGGCGTACCGGCCGCGGGGCCGCCTGACGCGAAGCCAAACGCGCCGGCAAGTTGTGCGCTTTCCCCAGACTGTCACACAGGGTTCGAATTGGTTTGCTAACCGGCCATTGTTGTGGCCGAATCGGGGTACCCGCGGGCCCGGGGTTGCATCAGTAGCCCGCGGACTCCCCCGGGGCCGCTTACGCCCAAAGCTAATTGGGCCGAATGCCTATGAAGCCAACGTCAGGACGCCTAGCAGGCCGATTCCGCGGTGGAACCATGTTTCCAGGATTGATGTTCAGGGCCGGCCAGGCTGGCGGGCTGCCCTTCATGGGCCGGCGGCGCTTAGCCGTGGGTGCTTTCAGCCGGCGATTCCAGCCTCCCAAGATCTACGGCCGGTGCGGCTCGCTCGAGGTGCGGCTCGCCCGCAAGAAGAGCGAGATCCGCCGCGCCCAGCGCCTTCGCTACAAAGTGTTCTACGAGGAGATGTCGGCCATCCCCGGCGCGCTCGCCCTGCTCTCGCGGCGCGATGAGGACGCCTTCGATCCGATCTTCGACCATCTGCTCGTGATCGATCATGGCAATACTAACGGCGGTCGGCGTTGGCGGCGCTCCAAGGTGGTGGGCACCTATCGCATGCTGCGCCAGGAGGTGGCCGACCTCTATGACGGCTTCTACACCCAGGGCGAATACGATATCGCTTCCCTGCTTCTGGCAAAACCCGACAACAGCTTCATGGAGCTTGGCCGTTCTTGCGTGCTCAAGCCTTATCGCAACAAGCGGACGCTGGAGTTGCTATGGCAAGGCGTCTGGTCCTATGTGCGCGAACACGGCGCCGACGTCATGATTGGCTGCGCGAGCTTCGCGGGCACCGATCCTGCGGCCCATGCCCTCGCGCTGAGCTTCCTGCACCATACCGCGCTTGCGCCAGAGGAGTGGCGCGTCAGGGCGCATGAGCATCTGCGCGTCGACATGAACATGATGCCGCGCGAGGCGGTCAATGCGCGCGCGGCGCTCAAGGCGCTCCCCCCGCTGATCAAGGGCTATTTGCGGGTCGGCGCCTATGTCGGCGAGGGCGCCGTGATCGACCACCAATTCGGCACCACGGACGTCTTCATCATCGTGCCGGTCGAGGCGATCAAATCGCGCTACTTCGCCCATTTCGGCGCCCCTGACGAGTTTGCCTCGCCCGTAGCGGCGGAATTCGCCGCGCTCAACTAGAAGCCGGACGCCTGCATCCGGTTTGACGTATCTCAGGGGCGCACCTAAATTCGCCCCGCCATGCGCCACACCGACCCCAATGAAGCGAGAGCCGCGGCCGAGGCCGCTATTGGGCTCCGTCAGCTCAACGAGCGCTCGCGCGAGATCTTCAAGCGCATCGTCGAGACCTATCTCACGACCGGCGAGCCGGTCGGCTCGCGCAACCTAAGCCGCACGTTGCCGATGACGCTGTCGCCCGCCTCGGTGCGCAACGTCATGTCGGACCTCGAAGGCCTCGGTCTCATCTACGCCCCACATACGAGCGCCGGAAGGCTCCCCACGCAGACGGGCTTGCGCCTGTTCATCGATGGACTGCTCGAGGTCGGCGACATTAGCGGGGAGGAGCGGAGCCAGATCGAGAGCCGCATTGCGGGAAGCGGCCGGCGCCGGGCGGTGGAGGAGTTGCTCGGGGAGGCCGGCGAAATGCTGTCCGGGCTGTCGCGCTGCGCCGGCATCGTGCTGGTGGACAAGCAAAGCAAGACGCTGAAGCACGTCGAGTTCGTCAATCTCGGGCAAGGACGAGCGCTCGCCGTGCTGGTCGGAGAGGACGGCGACGTCGAGAACCGCATCATCACATTGCCCGAGGGGCTGCCGCTGTCCTCGCTGCATGAGGCCTCGAACTACCTGAATGCCCGCATCGGCGGGCTGACCTTGGCGGAGTCGCGCGCCCACATCGAGCGGGAGATCGAGCAGCATCGCGCCCAGCTCGACGAGCTGACCGCTAGCGTCGTCACCGAAGGTCTCGCCACCTGGTCGGGCGACGGCGACGAGCGCAAAAGCCTCATCGTCTGCGGGCGCTCGCATCTCCTCGAAGACGTGAGAGCGATGGAGGATCTCGAGCGGGTCCGCCTCCTGTTCGAGGACCTCGACACCAAGACGGGCCTGATCCAACTGCTCGGCTTGGCCGAGGGCGCCGAAGGGGTGCGCATCTTCATCGGCTCCGAGAACAAGCTTTTCTCGCTCTCGGGCTCGGCCTTGATCGTGTCGCCGTTCGAAGATACCGAGCAGAAGATCGTTGGGGTGCTTGGCGTCATCGGGCCAACCCGCCTCAATTATGCGCGCATCATCCCCATGGTGGACTACACGGCCAAGCTCCTAGGGCGCCTTGTCCCTTGATTTTTGCCGCTTTACGGTCGATATCCCCTGGACTTTCGAGTGAACCCGTTTCGCCGAGGCTTGGCATGCCCGACGACAAGACCGATCCGCGTGAGGCCAACGAGGATCAGGCGAAGGTCGCCGATTCCCCAAAGGCCGAGACCCAAAACGTAAGCCCGGACCCGAACGTTCAAGTCGGGGCCGATCTCGACGCTTTGCTCGCCGAGAACGCCGACATGCGCGACCGGCTGTTGCGCACCATGGCGGATATGGAGAATTTGCGCCGCCGCACCGAACGGGAGAAGTCCGACACGGCGCGCTACGCCATCTCCAATTTCGCCCGTGACGTGCTGACGGTCGGCGACAATCTCAAGCGCACCATAGATCACGTGCCGGCCGAGGCCGCGGCGCAAGACCCCGCGCTCAAGAGCTTCCTCGAAGGGGTCGAGCTCACCGAGCGCGAGCTCTTAAATGTGCTGGAGCGGCACGGCGTCACCCGCATCGACCCCCTCGGTCAACGCTTCGACCCGAACTGCCATCAGGCCATGTACGAGGTGCAGAACGCCGATGTGCCGGAGGGCACGGTGGTCGACGTGATGCAGTCGGGCTATGTGATCGGCGATCGTTGCCTCAGGCCCGCTCTCGTCGCCGTCGCCAAAGGCGGGGCGAAGGCCGCGAAGCCGCAGCCTCAAGGCGACGGCAAGGGAGCCGCGGCGCGCAAGGCGGCCAACGACGATTTCCCGGATGGGGCGCAGCCCGGCGACTGACGCTCAGGTAAGTTAACTCGGCGCACTCATTTCGGCGTTGTCACCCGACGCAAGGTGAGGTTGAAGCGGCCGCCCTCGGGAATGAGGTCCGAGGTCCCCTGAAGGATGCGGTCGATGCCGTGATAAGCGAGCCGGTCCTCGCCGCCCAGCACCACGACGTCCCCCGATTTGAGCTCGATCGTTCTGGTCGGGTCCTTGCGCGATCTTCCGCCCACGCGAAAGAGCCCCGTGTCGCCGAGCGATACCGAAAGCACCGGTGCGGAGAAATCCTCCTCGTCCTTGTCCTGATGCAGTCCCATCTTGGCGCTGCCGGTGTAGTAATTGACGAGGCAGGCTTGCGGAGGAAAGGGGTAGTCCGCCACACCGTCCCACAGATCGAGCAGCAATGGCGGGATCGGCGGCCATGGTTTGCCGGTCTCCGGATGCGTGGCCTGGTAGCGGTAGCCGCGTTCCTTGTCGGTCACCCAGCCAAGGGGCCCGCAATTCGTCATGCGCACCGACATCGGGTTGCCTGAGCGGGGCATGGTGGGCGTGAAAAGCGGCGCCTCGGCGATGACCTGCCTCAGAGCGGCCAAAAGCGCGTTCTGGGCCCCCCGATCGAGCCGTTGCGGAAAATAATTCATGCTGCCTTTGCTACACCTCAAGGCTGCCTTACGCTCTGCCATATAGCGCATCAGCGGCGAATGAGGAGATGAGGCCGTGGCGGCAAAAGCGCAAAAATTGAATCCCGACGGTTATGTGCATGCCCGGAACGGGGGCGAGTATCAGCGTCTGCGCGATCAGGCAATGATGTGGCAGCGGGCGACCGAGGAGGTGCTCGACCGCATAGGCCTGGCACCCGGCATGAGCTGCCTCGATGTGGGCTCAGGACCAGGGGCGGTGATGCGGCTGATGGCCGACCGCGTCGGGCCGCAGGGCCGCGTGACCGGCATCGAGATCGACGGCGCGCTCGGCGCCCAAGCGCTTGCCGATCTCCGCGCTCAAGGCGGCACGTCGTTCGAAATCATCGCCGCCAATATGCTCGAGCTCGATCAGGTCCCTGGCGCTCCGTTCGACCTCACCTTCTGCCGGCTCTTCCTCATGCATATGCAGGAGCCGGTCGCGGCGCTCGAGAAGATGCTCTACTGGACCAAGTCGGGTGGCACCGTGGTGGCGCAGGAGTTCGACTTCGGCGCCATTGCCGTTGAGCCGCTCTGCCCGGCTATGGCTGAGTTCAATCGCGTGTTCGAGGGCGTGTTCAGAGGGCATGGCCGCAATCTCAGGGCGGGACGACAGTTGCCCGCGCAGTTCGAGGCGGCGGGTCTCGGGCTTCCCGACGGCACGAATGCCGAGGCGAAATTTCTGCCGCTCAAGGACCTGGCGCAAATGTTGATCGGCGTTTACCAAGGGTTGTTCGCCGCCGCCGCCGAGCTCGGCATCGCCGATGCGACCAGGGCGGCCGCGTTCAAGACCGACATGGAAGAGGCCGGCTCGGACGGGCGCTACTACTGCCTCACCCCCATCCTCATCGGCGCCTGGAAGCGCGTCACGTGACGCGCGCCTCCGCGGCGCCCCCGCCATCCTCGCTTCTCCTTGCGAGTCATAGGCTTGCCACCTATATAACCGCGGAACCCTGCCGGATGAGTCGGCAGGCCCGCCGAATATTGGGGACCGACGCCACGCCTAGCGCTGAAATGCCGGGTGCCGCTCAAGGGCCCGCACGGTCTGCCAGAAAGAGAGGTTCGTAATGGCGAAAGTGATCGGAATCGATCTCGGCACTACCAATTCCTGCGTCGCCGTGATGGAGGGCAAGACCCCCAAGGTCATCGAGAATGCCGAAGGCATGCGCACCACGCCCTCGATGGTCGCCTTCACCGATGACGGAGAGGTCATCGTCGGACTTCCAGCCAAGCGACAAGCCGTTACGAACCCCGAGAACACGTTCTTCGCCATCAAGCGCCTGATCGGCCGCCGCTGGGACGACCCGATGGTCGAGAAGGACAAGAAGCTCGTGCCCTACAAGCTCGTCAAAGCCGGGAATGGCGACGCCTGGGTCGAGTCCCACGGCAAGCAGTATTCCCCTTCGCAGATCTCCGCCTTCATCCTGCAGAAGATGAAGGAGACCGCCGAAGCCCATCTTGGCCAGAAGGTCGAGCAGGCGGTCATCACCGTTCCCGCCTATTTCAACGACGCCCAGCGCCAGGCAACCAAGGACGCCGGCAAGATCGCCGGGCTCGAAGTGTTGCGCATCATCAATGAGCCGACCGCTGCCGCTCTGGCCTATGGCCTCGACAAGAAAGAGGGCAAGACCATCGCCGTCTATGACTTGGGCGGCGGCACCTTCGACATCTCGATCCTCGAGATCGGCGACGGCGTGTTCGAGGTGAAGTCGACCAACGGCGATACGTTCCTCGGCGGCGAGGACTTCGACATGCGCATCGTCGACTACCTCGCCAACGAATTCAAAAAGGAGAGCGGCATCGATCTCCGCGGCGACAAGCTCGCCCTGCAGCGCCTGAAAGAGGCCGCCGAGAAGGCGAAGATCGAGCTCTCCTCGACGACGCAGACCGAGATCAATCTGCCCTTCATCACGGCGGACAAGTCCGGCCCGAAGCACCTCACCATGAAGCTCACGCGGGCGAAGCTCGAGAGCCTCGTGGACGATCTCATCCAGAAGACCATCGGCCCGTGCCAGAACGCACTGAAAGACGCAGGCCTCAAGTCCGCAGAGATCGAGGAAGTGGTGCTGGTCGGCGGCATGACGCGCATGCCGAAGGTCGTCGAGACGGTGAAGAACTTCTTCGGCCGCGAGCCGCATAAGGGCGTGAACCCGGACGAGGTGGTGGCCATCGGCGCCGCCATTCAGGCGGGCGTGCTGCAAGGCGACGTCAAGGACGTCTTGCTGCTGGACGTGACCCCGCTCTCGCTCGGCATCGAGACCTTGGGCGGCGTGTTCACCCGGCTCATCGACCGCAACACCACCATCCCGACCAAGAAAGGCCAAGTGTTCTCCACCGCCGAGGACAATCAGAACGCCGTCACCATCCGCGTCTTCCAGGGCGAGCGCGAGATGGCGGCCGACAACAAGCTGCTCGGCCAGTTCGATCTCGTCGGCAT
>DASWJG010000054.1:0-13911 GCA_036397315.1 Methyloceanibacter sp.
CACCTTGCCGTCGATAGGCTCGGACAGCGCGACATCGCGTCCCGGCCTGCGGTGGGTCAAGAGTTGGCAGATGCGGGCAAGCGTCCCGCGCAGCGCATGGCGATGCACCACCATGTCCACCATGCCGTGATCGTGGAGATATTCGGCGCGCTGGAAGCCGTTGGGGAGCTGCTCGCGGATGGTCTGCTCGATGACCCGGGGACCGGCAAAACCGATCAGCGCGCCCGGCTCGGCGATATGGATGTCGCCTAGCATCGCGTAGGAGGCGGTCACACCGCCGGTGGTGGGGTGAGTCAGCACCACGATATAGGGGAGCTTCGCCTCGCGCATCTCCTGCACCGCGACGGTGGTGCGCGGCATCTGCATTAGCGAGAGGATGCCTTCCTGCATGCGCGCGCCGCCGGAGGCTGCGAACAGAATGAACGGCGCCCCGCGCTTGACCGCTGCACGCATGGCGGCGACCACCGCTTCACCCGCAGCGGTGCCGAGCGAGCCGCCGAGAAAGTCGAAATCCTGAGCGGCGGCCACGATCCTCTGGCCTTCGAGCCGCCCCGCTCCGGCAAGCACGGCATCGGTCAAGCCGGTCTTGCTGCGGGCATCTTTAAGCCGGTCGGTGTAGCGGCGCTCGTCGCGGAACTTGAGCGGATCGAGGGGCACCTCGGGCAGCGCCAAGGTCTCGTAGTCGCCGTCGTCGAACAGGGCTTTGAGCCTAGCGCCCGCCGACATGCGCATGTGGTAGTTGGAGCCGGGAACCACGAACTGATTGGCTTCGAGGTCCTTGTAATAGATCATCTGCCCCGTCTCGGGGCACTTCACCCAAAGATTGTCCGGCATATCCTTCTTGCGAAGGATGCTGCGAATCTTGGGTCTGACGACGCTGTTGATCCAGTTCACGGGTCTACAAAACTCTCAAAAATTGCAAAGTCGCTCAAATCTACTCGCGTCTAGAGTACTGCCGCTTCGGCCTTGTGGCGGAGCGCCGCGGCGAGGCGCTCGACGAGGCCGAGCACCTGCGGCGCGGTGGTGCGTGTGGCCTTGCCATCTTTATCGAGGCTTTGGGCGATGGAGGCGACGAGGGCCGAGCCCACCACCACGCCCTCGGCAACGCGTGCGAGCGCGCTCACCTGCTCTTCCGACTTCACGCCGAAGCCGACCGCAATCGGCAGGCTGGTATGCGCCTTGATGCGCCCCACATGGCCTTTGACCTCGGCCAAGTCTGGCGCCTTCGTGCCGGTAATGCCTGCGATCGACACGTAATAGACGAATCCGCTGGTATTGGCGAGCACGGCCGGCAGCCGCCTCGCGTCCGTGGTCGGAGTGGCGAGCCGGATGAAATTGAGGCCCGCCGCAGTCGCGGCCGGGCGAAGCTCGGTATCCTCCTCTGGCGGCACGTCAACCACGATCAGACCGTCAGCTCCCGCTTCGCCCGCGTCGGCGACGAAGCGATCCACCGGATACACGTATATGGGGTTGTAGTAGCCCATTAGCACTAGGGGGGTCGTGTCATCGCCCGAGCGGAAGGCCTTAACCATGCGGAGCGTCTTTTTCATGGTCTGACCTGATTTCAGCGCTCGCTGGGACGATGCCTGGATCGCCGGGCCGTCGGCCATGGGGTCTGAGAAGGGCATGCCCAGCTCTATGATGTCAGCTCCAGAAGCGGGCAGCGCTTTGAGGATGGCGAGCGAGGTCTCGTAATCGGGATCGCCGGCGGTGATGAAGGTGACGAGCCCGGCGCGGCCCTCGCGCTTCAGCTCGGCAAAGCGGCGTTCGATGCGAGTCACACTGGTCATCCTAGTAGTCAGCTTGACCCTCGCGTCTTAGCGCTCAAATAGCTTGCAACGGAATCCAGGTCCTTATCGCCGCGGCCGGAGAGATTGACCACCATCAGGTGATCCTTCGGCTTCTTCGGCGCGAGGTCGAGCACGCGGGCGAGCGCGTGCGCAGGCTCCAGCGCCGGGATGATGCCCTCAAGCTTGCTGCAAAGCTGGAACGCAGCCACCGCCTCGTCGTCGGTCGCCGACAGGAATTTCACCCGGTTCATGTCGTTGAGCCAGGCATGCTCCGGCCCGATGCCAGGATAATCGAGCCCGGCGGAAATCGAATGCGCTTCTTCGATCTGGCCGTCGTCGTCCATCAACAAATAGGTGCGATTGCCGTGCAGCACGCCGGGCCTGCCGCCGGCAATCGAGGCCGCGTGCTTGCCACTGTTGAGACCGAGGCCGGCCGCTTCCACGCCGTAGATTTCGATCCCGCGCTCGTCGAGGAACGGATGGAACAGGCCCATGGCATTGGAGCCGCCGCCAATGCAGGCGATCAGCGAATCCGGCAGCCGGTTTTCGGCCCGTTGCATCTGCTCGCGCGTCTCACGGCCGATGATCGACTGGAAATCGCGCACCATCGCCGGGTAAGGATGCGGCCCGGCCACCGTACCGATGCAATAGAACGTGTCGTGCACATTGGCGACCCAATCGCGCAACGCCTCGTTCATCGCGTCCTTCAGCGTCTTGGAACCCGATTCGACGGAGCGAACCTCGGCGCCGAGGATCTTCATCCGCAGCACGTTCGGCTTCTGCCGCTCGACGTCCACGGATCCCATGTAGACGATGCAGGGCAGGCCGAACTTCGCGCACAAAGTTGCGGTGGCGACGCCGTGCATGCCGGCGCCGGTCTCGGCGATGATGCGCGTCTTGCCCATGCGCCGCGCGAGCATGATTTGGCCGAGCACATTGTTGACCTTGTGCGCGCCGGTGTGATTGAGCTCCTCGCGCTTGAAATAGATTTTCGCACCGCCGCAGTGCTGAGTGAGCCGCTCGGCAAAATAGAGCGGAGACGGCCTGCCGACGTAGGTTGCGAGATGGCGGTCCATCTCGGCCTGGAAAGAGGGATCGGCCCTAGCCTCGGCGTAAGCCCGCTCCAGATCGAGTATGAGCGGCATCAGCGTCTCGGCGACGAAACGGCCGCCATAGAGCCCGAAATGCCCGCGCTCATCGGGACCGCCGCGATAGGTATTCAGCTGAGAATTGTCGGTGACGGCGCTCATGAGGCCTTGGCCCGTGACTGCGGGGCGGCCCCCTTCGCCGCTCGAATGAAGCGTCTCACCAGCTCCGCGTCCTTCTCGCCAGGAGCACGCTCGACGCCCGAGGACACATCGACCAAAGACGCGCCGGTCAGCCTGATGGCTTCGCCGACAGTGTCAGCGGTGAGGCCGCCGGACAGCGCGAAGGGCGGCTTAATCCCCTTGAGGGCATCCCAATTGAAGGGGACACCGTTGCCGCCCGGGAGCAGTGCGTCAGGAGAGGCCTTGGCGTCAAACAGGATAAAGTCGGCGCTGCCCGCGTATTTGTCGGCATCGGCGACGTCGCCAGCCTCGGCCACGGCGACGGCCTTCATGACCGGGAGACCCGCGCGCGCCCTGATCGCGGCGACGCGCTCGGGCGTCTCACTGCCGTGCAGCTGAAGGAAGTCCGGGCGGACCCTCTCGACCACGCCATCGACCAAGGCATCGTCGGGATCGACCAGGACGGCAACCGTGCCGATCTTGCCGCGGGCGACGGCAGCAAGGACGCGAGCCTCTTCCAGCTCGACATGGCGCGGGCTCTTGGCGACGAGGACGAGCCCGATGAAATCGGCGCCGGCTTCACTCGCGGTTTCGACGATGGCAGGCGTCCGCACGCCACAGATTTTGACCTTGACCGGCACGTCCTAGCTCTCGGGTGAGGTTTTCGGCGGGCTTTGAGGCTCGCGGTCGCGCCACCCTATGCCAATCCAGGGCCACAAGTCCATCGCACTGCAGCATAAACCAGAGATCGGGGTTCTGGCAGCCTACTCGGCCGGGAGCTGGACGCGGTGGGCGGAGGGCGCCAAGCCCTCGAGCTCCTTCGCCAGCCGGTCGGTCTGGCGGCGCAACTCCCGTGCCTCGCGGGCTTCAGCCCGCGCCGTGCGCCGCCATTTGCCCTGGCCGAGCCAGGTGGCGATCCCGCCGACCACGAGCCCGAGAGCGAACGCGCCAAGCAGGAACAGGAACAGCGGCGCTTCGAGGAAAAGGCCGGGCTCGGCGCCGCCGAAGGGATCGAGAATGAGGAGCGCGGGCTTGCGATTGACGACGGCAAGTGCGACCAGCACGACCCCGAGGGGAACGACAACCAGGGCAAGGATCAGCTTACGCCACACGGCCTTAAGGCTTCCGTTCGCACCCGCTAGCGGGTGCCGTCAGGGTTCAGGCGCTCGCGCAGCTCCTTGCCGGTCTTGAAGAAGGGCACGTACTTGTCCTCGACGAAGACCGTATCCCCCGTGCGCGGATTGCGTCCCTGGCGCGCCGCGCGATGCTTTACCGTGAAGGCGCCGAAGCCGCGCAACTCCACCCTATCGCCGCGCGCCAGCGCCCCCGTGATCTCGTCGAGCACGATGTTGATGATGCGCTCCACATCGCGATGGAAGAGATGCGGATTGGCGCCCGCCACCTTCTGAATCAACTCTGACTTGATCATGATAAGCCCCACTTGGCCGACTGCCGCAAAGGCGCGGGCCCACGCTCCCCACTAGTTAGATGCAGGGTGCCAAACGGAAACAAGACCGTCAAGCTTGAGGGTGGCTGAGATTTGACTGGCGAGGCCGGCAATTTTCTCGGCTGAAAGGCCGATTGAGGCCGCCAAAGACTGAAACAGCCAGCCGAACAGGCCAGTGCTTTCCGTCGCGGGCTTCCAGTCGACGATCTTCAGCCCCGAGGGGACGTTGCGCTCCTTGGTCAGCCAGCTCATTGCGGCTTTCTCGTCGCCGATCTCATCAACAAGTTTTAGTTCCACGGCCTGGCGCCCGGAATAGATGCGGCCGTCGGTCAGCCCCGGGACGGAACTGGGCTCGATGTCGCGGCGCTTGCCCACCAGACCGACGAACCAGCCCTTGGCGTCCTGCACCATCTCCTCAGTAATCTCGCGGGCTCTCTCGTCGATCGGCTCGAAGGGACTCGGCACCGCCTTCAAGGGGCCGCTCTTCACCTCTTCGACCTTGATGCCGAGCGTGTGCAGAAGCTCGGTGACCTCGGCCCATTGGAAGATCACGCCGACGGAGCCGGTGATGGTGTTGCCGTAGACGAAGATGCGGTCGGCGGCGAGCGCCACGATATAAGCGGCGGAGGTGGCGAGCGTCCCGCACACGGCCACCACGGGCTTCTTCTCGGCGAGCCGTCGAACCGCGTCGTACATAGCCTCGCCGCCCGTCGTGGTGCCGCCCGGGCTATTGATGTCGAGGATGACGGCCTTGACCTGATTGGACTTGGCGACCTTGTCGATCAGCTCCTGCATCTTCCGGTCGTCGGTAATGATGCCCGACACGGTCACTCGAGCAACATGGGGTAGAATGCCCCCCGGCCCCGCCATGTTCTGATCGCTCAGCACGAACACGCCAAGCAAGAGGAGTCCGAAGGCGACGGCGGCGATCCGCCAAGCCGTCAGGCGCCGCTTGAGGCGGCGGCGGTCGATCACGCTTTCGGCGTCGAGAACCATGGAACCTCGCGCAAAATTCAGGTGCCTCTAGACGTCAAGGCTCCGAACGATGACGCGCCTCGCTTACTCTTCAGGCGTGGCGCTCGGCTCGGCGTCGCCCTTCGCGGCGCGTTTGCGCTTGGGCTTTGCGGCAGTCTCCTCACCCTCGTCGCCCTTCGCCTTGTTCAGGGCGGCGCCGAGAATGTCGCCGAGCGACGCGCCGGAGTCGGTCGAGCCGTATTGGGCCACGGCCTCCTTCTCATCGGCAATCTCCAGGGCCTTGATCGACACCGAGACCTTGCGCGCCTTGGCGTCGACCTGGGTGACGACGGCATCGAACTTCTCGCCGACGCCGAAGCGATCGGGCCGCTGCTCAGAGCGATCGCGCGACAGGTCGGAGCGGCGGATGAAGGTGGTGACGTCGTGGTCGAGCAGCTTGGCCTCGATCCCGTTGTCCTTGACCTGGAGCACCTCGCAGGTCACCCGCAGGCCCTTCTTCAGCTTGGTGGAAGGCGCGCCTGACACAAACGGATCCGGCGTGAGCTGCTTGATGCCGAGGCTGATGCGCTCCTTCTCGGAATCGGCCTCCAGCACCACGGCCTTGGCGGTCTCGCCCTTCTTGAAGTCTTTGAGCGCCTCTTCGCCGGGCTTGGTCCAGTCGAGGTCCGACAGATGCACCATGCCGTCGATGCCGCCGTCGAGCCCGATGAACAGGCCGAACTCGGTGATGTTGCGGATCTGGCCCTCGATGGTCGTGCCGGGCGGGTTGTTGGCGGCAAACGCGACCCACGGATTCTCCTGGGTCTGCTTCAAGCCCAGAGAGATGCGGCGCTTGTCGGGGTCGACCTCGAGCACCTGCACTTCCACCTCCTGGCTCGTCGAGATGATCTTGCCGGGATGGATGTTCTTCTTCGTCCAGCTCATCTCCGAGACGTGGATCAGACCCTCAACGCCCGCCTCAAGCTCGACGAAGGCGCCATAGTCGGTGATGTTGGTAACGGTGCCCTTGAAGCGCGAGCCCACGGGATATTTGGCGGCGATGCCTTCCCAGGGATCGGCCTCGAGCTGCTTGATGCCGAGGCTGATGCGCTGGGTTTCGGGATTGATGCGGATGATCTGCACCTTCACCGTGTCGCCGACATTCACGATCTCGCTCGGATGGGTGACGCGTCTCCATGCCATGTCGGTGACATGCAGGAGGCCGTCGATGCCGCCAAGATCGATGAAGGCGCCATAGTCGGTGATGTTCTTGACCACACCATCGATGACCTGACCCTCTTCGAGACGGGCCACGATCTCGCTCCGCTTCTCGGCGCGAGTCTCTTCGAGCACCGAGCGGCGGGAGACGACGATATTGCCGCGGCGCCGGTCCATCTTCAGGATCTGGAACGGCTGCGGCATGTTCATCAGGGGACCCACGTCGCGGATCGGGCGAATGTCCACTTGGCTTCCGGGCAAGAAGGCTACGGCACCGTCGAGATCGACGGTGAAGCCGCCCTTGACGCGGTTGAAGATCACGCCCTCGACGCGCTCGCCGGCCTTGTACTTCTCCTCGAGCCTGGTCCAGCTCTCCTCGCGTCGCGCTTTCTCGCGCGACAGCACGGCCTCGCCGGCGGAGTTCTCGACGCGCTCGAGATAGACATCGACCTCGTCGCCGACCGAGAGGTCGTGCGCGCGGCCCGGCAGGCCAAATTCTTTCAGTGGGATGCGGCCTTCGGTCTTGAGCCCCACGTCGATCACCGCAACATCCTTCTCGATCGCGACGACGGTGCCCTTGACGACACTGCCTTCCTGGAGCGCCGTTCCGGTGAGCGACTCCTCAAGAAGGGCTGCGAACTCATCGCGGCTCGGATGGCTTATGCTCGTCTGCGGTTCGTTCATCTAGGCTCCTACTCGGCGTCCCATCATCATACACGTCTCCTGCCTCCCTTGAGGCTCGCAATCTTCCCAAGGCGCGCCAGCCGATAGGGGCGAGCCCCCGGCTCCCACCCCTCTCCGCTCGCTAACCCTCGCGGAAAGCATCGAAAAGTGATGCGCCAATGCAAAACGGGCACAGCCTCAACCGGCCTGCCCCGCAAGGCCCATCGCAGCATCGATCACATCGATGGCTGCCTTGAACGCCGCGTCTATATCCAAATTCGTGGTGTCGAGCAAGTGCGCGTCCTCGGCCTGGCGCAGGGGAGCCGCGGTGCGGCCCTTGTCGCGTTCGTCGCGGCGCCTGATGTCGGCAAGGACATCGGCCTCGGAAACGCCATTGCCGGCCTCGCGCAACTCGCGATAGCGGCGGCGCGCACGCTCTTTCGGGGTCGCGGTGACGAAGAGCTTCACGTCGGCATCAGGGCAGATGACGGTGCCGATGTCGCGGCCATCAAGGACGGCGCCAGGCTTTCGTTTGGCGAAGGCGCGCTGATAGGCCAGAAGCGCGTCACGCACCTCAGGATGGCTGGCGACGATGGAAGCCGCCTCGCCTAGCTTGCCGTCGGCCAGAGAGGAATCGTCCAAAGTCTTGACGTCGAGCGCTTTGGCGGCGGAGAGCGCAGCCCTTGCATCCGACGGACTTGCGCCTGCCGCCAAGGTGTCGCGCGCAACCGCGCGGTAGAGCTTGCCGGTATCGAGATGGACGAGGCCGTAATGGGCGGCGATCAGCTTGCCGAGGGTGCCTTTGCCGGAGGCCGCCGGTCCGTCAATGGCGATAATCACGCGAACTGAGCTCCGAGCTTCGTCATCAGCTTCGTGAAATCGGGAAAGCTGGTCGCGATCATGGATGTGTCGTCCACGGTGACGGGCGCGCGCGCACCAAGCCCGAGGGTGAGAAACGCCATGGCGATGCGGTGATCCATATGGGTCTCGACCAGGCCGCCGCCTTTGACCTCTCCCCTCCCCGCGACGATGAGATCGTCGCCCTCGATGCGCGCCGAGACCCCGCAAGCGGCAAGGCCGGCGACCGTGGCGGCGAGCCGGTCGCTCTCCTTCACCTTGAGTTCGGCAAGGCCTTCCATCCGCGTCTCGCCTTCGGCGAAGGCGGCGAGGCAGGCGAGCACCGGATACTCGTCGATCATGGTGGGCGCGCGGTCAGGCGGCACGCGGACGCCTTTGAGCGCGCTCGTCCTGACGCGGAGGTCGCCCACGGGCTCGCCTCCTTCGTCTCGGCGGTCGAGTACCTTGACGCTCGCGCCCATCTCACGCAAGGTCTGAATGAAACCGCTGCGCGTCGGGTTGAGCAGCACGCCTTCGACCACGATGTCCGAGCCTGGAGAGATCAGGGAAGCGGCGATCATGAAGGCGGCAGAACTCGGGTCTCCGGGCACGGCAATGCTCGCGCCGTGAAGCTCGGCGTCGCCACCGACGGTGACGGCGCGGGCACCGGCGCCGCGATCCTCGACCGAGATCTCGGCGCCGAAATAGATGAGCATGCGCTCGGTGTGATCGCGGGCCGCCACGGGCTCGACCACGGTGGTCCGGCCCGGCGCATGCAGGCCGGCAAGGAGGACGGCCGACTTGACTTGCGCCGACGGCACGGGAAGGTCGTAAACGATGGGAAGGAGGTCGCAGGTGCCGCGAACCACGAGCGGGAGCGTGGCATGGTCCTCGTCAGCGTCGGTTTGCAGCCCCATGGCGGCAAGAGGCGCCAGCACGCGTCCCATAGGCCGGCGGCGCAAGGAGGCATCGCCCGTGAATTCGACTTGCATGTCGTGCCCGGCGACGACGCCGAGCATGAGGCGGCTGCCGGTGCCGGAATTGCCGAAGTCGAGCGCCGCGGGCGGCGCGCGCAATCCCCCCACCCCCTGACCCTTCACCGCGACGGCGCCGTTAGACCTTTCAACCTCGGCGCCAAGCGCCGCCACGGCCTGGGCCGTGGCCATCACGTCCTCCGCCTCGAGCAGCCCGGTGATGCGGGTTGTGCCGGTGGCAAGGGCGCCCATGATCAGCGCACGGTGGGAAATCGACTTGTCGCCTGGCACCCGGATGCGGCCGGACAGGCGCGCGGACGGGCTTGCGGTCAAGGGCTGCTTCATAGGGTCTCAGTCGGGCTTTTGGGGCGCTCGATAGCTTTTGACAGCACAGATGAGCCGTGGCAATGGGGAGCGCAACTCAAGACCAGCATCGAGGAGTGTCAATGTCGAAACCCGCACGGGGAACCAAGCGCGTTTGCCCGAGCTGTGGGGCGCGGTTTTACGACTTGAACCGGTCGCCGATCACCTGTCCCGTCTGCCAGGCCGTCTATCAGGTGACGCCACCTCCGTCGCGCCGCGGCGAACGCGCTCAGCCAGTTGAGGTAAGAAAAGTGATAGAGCCCGAGGCAGAGGCGCCTGTGCTCCAAAGCGCCGACGTCATCAGCCTGGAAGAGGCCGAAGAGGCCGGGGCTGAGGTCGCCATCGAGGAGGACGAGGAGATCGTCGATCTCGGCGAGGACGCGCCGGTGATCCCGGCAGCAGAAGACGAGAACGCGTTTCTCGAAGAGGAGGAAGGCGAGGCCGACGTCACCAAGATTGTGGGAACGCCGGGCGAAGAAACTTAGGTTTCAAGACCGGGGGAGCAGGAAACCAGGAGAGTAGGTTCTGGCTCCTTGCGAGCTTCGCATTTCTCTTGAACGCTCAAGTGGCGCGGCCTAAGTCAGGGGTCCGCGCCTTCTGATTTCTGGTTTCAGACTTCAGATTTCTGAGGCGAAGGGGCCATAGCTCAGTTGGGAGAGCGCGTGAATGGCATTCACGAGGTCGGCGGTTCGATCCCGCCTGGCTCCACCATTTTCCTAGACTTAGATCGCCTGACTGACGGCCTACTCGCTACCCGCCACTGAGACGACGATATTGGCGGCGCGCGCCGCGCTGAGGCGCGCCGGCAGATCCTGGTCATAGGCGCCCGGCGCGATGAGGATGGTATCTCCTGCTTTCGCGGCATCGACGGCGCGGGCAAGCGACTTGAAGGCCGTGCCGCTGGTGCGGCCGTCATGAGCATCGTTGCCGGTCGTGGAATTGACGTACCAGATCATCGCTCAAGGGTCGCGGGGCGAGTCGGAGCACGGCAAGCTTAGTGCAAGGCGGCGGCAAGGGGTAGGAGCGAAACACGACCCGGCGATCGGGGTTCACGCTCCGCTTGAATTCGCTGGGCAATTTCCCATATGCGAAGGCGGATTTCCAAGGGCTCGGCGCCGCGGCGGGCTGAGCCGCTTCTTGAGGCGCCGTCAGGGCCTCGCAGACGCCACCGGCATGGCGCAGCCGCTTATCTGGAAGGGCTTTCGCTCGATGTCGCGCATGACACTCCTCGACGGCAATGTCTGGCTGAGCCTGGCCGCTCCTCGCGCACCGAGCGGCGCGGGCAAGGCGGGCGACGCCGGCTACCCGCCTTACAATATCGAGCTCTTGCCGGAAGGCGAGAGAGGGCCCGAAGGCCTGCGCGTAACGCTTGCGGTGGCAGGCTTCAGCGCCGACGATCTCGAGGTCAGCATCGAAGAGGGCGAGCTCATCATTCGCGGTAGGCAGCGCGAGGAGCAGGCACGAGAATATCTCCACCGCGGCATCGCCGCGCGCCAGTTCAAGCGGACCTTTCAGCTCGCGAGTGGCGTCGAAGTACGCAAGGCGGAGCTCGATAACGGCCTCCTGGCCATCGAGCTGATCCGGCCGCGCAAGGAGAAGCGCGTGCTGAAGGTCGGGATTACGGCGGCCGATTGAAACTTTCGATGCCCCCTATCCGTAGCTTCGCCATCACCTCTCACGGAGGACGAGACGTCAGATGAACGAAAAAGAAGAAAAAGAAGATCGCCAGACACCCGCGCCCATGACAAGGAGCGAGTTCGCGCAGCTTGGCGACGGCGAAGTGGCCTATATCAAGCAGCTCGATTCAGATGCGGCGGAAAGGCTGTTCCCGGCGCTGCACGACGCGCCGAAGGGCATCGATTTTTTTGCTGTGCTCGGCGCCGACGGCACGCCGCTTGCCCTTACCGACAGCCGTAACGCGGCCATCGCCAACGCCATCGAGAACGACCTGATGCCGGTGAGCGTGCACTGACGTTCCCCTCCTCTCGCCAGTCGTGTAGCCTGCCCGCCTCGTGGGAGAGGCGGGCAGAGGAGAATGGCATGCGACCGACGCGACTTGGCGACTTCGTTTTCCGGACCGCGATAGCTGTTGCGATTACATCGACGCTTGGAGCAGCCCACGCGCGCGCCGAAGACAAGCTCCTAGCCGAAACCGTCGATTTCACCGGAACCGTCATCTACCTAGAAGCCAAGGTACCCGGCCTCGTCATCGGCGCGGTCCGCAATGGCGAAACCGTCGTTCGCGGTTACGGCGAGATCTCCGACGGCAGCGGCAAGGAGCCTGACGGCGACACGCTGATGCGCGTGGGCTCGATCACCAAGGCGTTTTGCGGCGCGGCGTTGGCCTCGATGGTGGCTGACGGCAAGGTCAATTTCACCGACAGGCTTCAGGATCGACTCGGGTGGGACGTAAAGATTCCCGGGCGTGACGGCAAATCGATCAGGCTCATCGATCTTGCCACCCATGCCTCAGGCCTGCCGCGCGAGGCCGAAGGGGCTTCAGGGGAGACAGCAACGTCGGACCGGAGCAAGGAGGACTATGTGACCTCCCTGACGCCGGACGTTCTGCTCTTCGCGCCGGGAACCGGCGTCCTCTACTCGAATTTCGGGTTCGACTTGCTGGCCCAGGCTTTGGCCAATGCGGCGGACAAGACTTATGCGGATCTCCTGAAAGAGCGCGTGCTCGACCCTGCCGGGCTCAGGGACACGCGCTTCGATTTGACCGAGGCCGACAAGTCCCGGACCATGCAGGGGCACAATTTCGACGGCTCTCCCATGCCGTTCGTCCCCACCTCGCCGATGATCGTCGGCGCCGGCGGCCTCTATTCCACAGCCAACGACGTGCTGCGCTGGCTCGGCTGGCACCTCGACCGCTTCGCCACCGCCAACGCGGAGATGCGGCTCCTCGATCACGCATCCTATTTGGATCGCGATGGGCTCAATCCCGTGTACGGGATGGACGAGGGCGGGATGATGGACGCTATGGGGCTCGGCTGGGTGGTCATGAGGCCCGAGGGCAATCGGCCACTGATCCTCCACAAATCGGGGGGCCTGCAGGGCCAGTTCAGCTTCGTGGCCTTCGCGCCGTCGCGCGGCATCGGCGTCTTCGTGTCGATGAACGAGTTCAGCGTCGGTGGCTTCGACGCAATGGCGAAGGCAGTGATCGAGCTGATCGCCGAGCTCGCGCCGCGCTAAGCGGCGTGGGAGGAGGCCTCGTCCGCGGTCAACACCGCGTAAAGCGCGGAGGCATCCTTCGAGGCGCGGAGCTTCTCCACGGCACTGCCCTCGCGCAACAGCCGCGAGATGCGGGCGAGCGCCTTGAGATGGTCGGCGCCGGCCCCTTCCGGCGCAAGCAGAAGGAACACGATATCGACTTTCTGGCCGTCGACCGCGTCGAAGTCGATGGGCTCGGCAACGCGCGCGCAGATGCCGACGATGCGCTTCAGCCCCTGAAGCTTGCCGTGGGGAATGGCAATGCCCTGGCCAAGCCCGGTCGAGCCGAGCCGCTCGCGCTGCCACAGAACGTCGAAGATGTCGCGTTCCTGAAGCCCGGTGAGTCGGGCGGCCCGGGCGGAAAGCTCCTGAAGGAGCTGTTTCTTGGTCTTCGCCTTGAGCGATGGAACGACAGAATCGGGGGAGATGAAATCACCTAGAAGCATCAGCCTACCCCATCCGATGGGCGCGGTAGCGACGACAGGGCGGACGTTCCGCCTAGCGCCGCTTGCGCGCCTTCTTAGTCCGTGGATGCGCTACCGCTTCGCTACTCGAGCGCAACGGCCCCGCAGGATCGACCCAGCCGATATTGCCGTCGTCGCGACGGTAGACCACGTTGATCTCCCCGTGGCTCGCGTTGCGAAACACGACAAAGGGCCGGTCCGATAAATCCATCTGCATTACCGCGTCGCTGACCGCCATCTCGTGCACCGGGGTCTCGGCTTCAGCGATGATAACGGGATTGTCCTCATCGCGTTCCTCATGTCCCTCCTGCGCGGCCTGGATGACGTAGGACGTCGCCGGCGTCTGCTTGCGCGGGGTCTCCCCGCCGCCATGCCGCTTCAACCTCCGCTTGTAGCGGCGCACCCGCTTCTCGAGCCGTTCGCAGGCGAGATCGGCGCTCTGATAGGCGTCAGGCGCCACGCCATGGGCTTCGAGACTCATGCCCTGCCACAAATGGATGGTGCAGTTGGTCCGAAACTCCCCGTGCTCCTTCTCGATGCGCACATGCCCCGTAGTCTCGCGCCCGATGAACTTCTCGACAGTGTGCACCACGCGCTCCTGGACGTAACTGCGCAACGCCTCACCGACGTCCAGGTTCTTTCCGGTAACTTGTATCGTCATTGCCCGCGGAAGACTGTCGAATGGCCCTTCCCACCGTGTTCCCGGGCGCATGCCGCTTT
>DASWJG010000055.1:0-3398 GCA_036397315.1 Methyloceanibacter sp.
TTTCGCCATCACCGGCTCGCAGAAGGGCCTGATGCTGCCGGCGGGTCTCGGCATTGTCTGCGCCAGCCAGAAGGCGCTCGCCGCCATGAAGGATGCCACCTGCCGCCGCGGCTATTTCGAGTTCACCGACCATATGAAGGCGAACGCCATCGGCTACTTCCCCTATACGCCGGCGGTGATGCTGTTCCATGGCTTGCGCGAGGCGCTCGCGATTCTGCAGGAAGAGGGGCTCGACAACGTGTTCGCCCGCCACCGACATTTGGCCTCAGGCGCCCGCGCTGCCGTTCGGGCCTGGGGCCTCAAGCTTTGCGCCAAAGAGCCGAAATGGCATTCCGATACCGTGAGCGCGATCATAGTGCCGCACGGCTTCAACGGCGCCGACGTGATCGATCGCGCCTATCGCCGCTACAATCTCGCGCTCGGCGCCGGCCTCTCTCAGATGGCGGGCAAGCTGTTCCGCATCGGTCATTTGGGCGATCTGAACGAATTGATGCTGCTCGGTGCCATCGCCGGTGCCGAGATGGCCATGAGCGACGTTGGCATCGAGGTCGAGCTCGGGTCTGGAGTGGCGGCGGCCCAGGCGCAGTTCCGTGGGAATGCGCAAGGCCGTGAAACGAAGGTCGCCGCCGAATAGGGCAGGAGACGCGGGGCTAACGGCGAAAACGCCGGTTCCGCTGGATATTGAGTTTTGGTCAGGACCTCCGGCGCTTTTTGCTTCGCGCCGGGGGAGATGAGGCATGGCGCGCCAGGGTGAGACCCCGCGCATGAGTAGGGGGTTTAAGTTCAGTGCAGCACGCGATCGTGTTTCTCGATCGAGAGTCGGTCGACGCCAAGGTCCGCAGGCCGAATTTCCCGCATACCTATAAAGAATATGACTCGACGTGGACCGTCGAGGAGATCCTCGATCGCCTCAAGGACGCGACCATCGCCATCATCAACAAGGTGCCGATGCGCGCCGATACCTTGAAGCAGCTCCCCAAGCTGAAGCTGATCGCGGTGGCGGCCACCGGCACCGACGTGGTCGACAAGGCCTATTGCAAGCAAAACGGCATCACTGTCGTCAACATCCGCAACTACGCCTTCAACACCGTACCGGAGCATGTGCTGGCTCTGATCTTCGCGCTCCGGCGCAACCTGTTCGCCTATGTCGAGGACACGAAGGCCGGGGTGTGGAACAAGTCGAGCCAGTTCTGCTTCTTGACCCACCCGATCCGCGACATCGCCGGCTCCACCCTCGGCATTGTCGGCTATGGGGCGCTGGGCAAGTCGATCGCCAAGCGCGCCGAGGCGCTCGGCATGAAGGTGCTGCCCTTCGATGTGGTGCCACAACCTGGCCTGGTCGATTTCGACACGATCTTGCGCGAGAGCGACATCATCACTTTGCACGTGCCGCTCACGCCTGAGACCAAGAACATGATCGGCGCGAAAGAGCTGAAGAAGATGAAGCCGACCGCCATCCTCATCAACACGGCGCGCGGCGGCTTGGTTGACGAGGCGGCGCTGGCCGAGGCGCTCAAGAACGGCACCATCGCCGGCGCCGGCTTCGACGTGCTGACCAAGGAGCCGCCCAAGGACGGCAACGTCCTGCTCGATCTCAAGCTTCCCAATCTGATCGTTACGCCCCACGTCGCCTGGGCGAGCCAAGAGGCGATGCAGATCCTGGCCGATCAGCTCATCGATAACGTCGAGGCGTTCGTCGCAGGCAAGCCGCAAAACGTCGTGTCGGAGTGAGCCGGAGGAGGCAAGCGCGCCATGAAGAAACTCTTGTTCCTGTTCGACACCGATCCTTACCCGAGCGTGTTTGACACCGTGGTCGCCTATGACGGCGGGGCCGACCGGGTGGCGGGCTACGCCAACGTGACGCCCGGCAATGTCGGCCCCTTGGTCGACGGCACCATCTTCACCCGCGGCGGCAAGGACAAGCAGAACACGGCGATCTTCGTCGGCGGCGGCGACATGACCAAAGGCGAGGCGCTGTTCGCGGCGGTGCAGAAGAAATTCTTCGGGCCCTTCCGCGTCTCCGCCATGCTCGACTCAAACGGCTCCAACACCACCGCCGCGGCCGGCGTGGCGCTGCTCGCCAAGGCCAAGAAGCTCAAGGGCAAGAAGGCTGTGGTGCTGGCCGGCACCGGGCCGGTCGGCATGCGCGCGGCGGCCTTCCTCGGCCACGAGGGCGCCGAGGTGAGCCTCACCTCGCGGGCGCAAGCCCGGGCCGACAATGCCGCCAAGGCGGTCGAATCCCGTTTCGGGGTGAAGGTAAAACCCATCCAGGCGGTCGACGACGCCGCGCGTGGACAGGCGGTGAAGGATGCCAATGTCGTATTCGCCGCCGGCGCCATCGGCGTGCAGCTGTTGAAGGCGCCGGACTGGCAGAACAACCCGAACATCGAACTGCTCGCCGACGTCAATGCCCAGCCGCCGCTCGGCATCCAAGGCGTCGAAGCCACCGACAAAGGCAAGGACCGGTCGGGCAAGCTCGTCTTCGGCGCGCTCGGCATCGGCGGGCTTAAATTGAAGCTGCATCGCGGCTGCATTGGCCAGCTGTTCGCAAGCTCCGAAGGCGTGCTCGATGCCGAGGCGATCTACTCGCTGGCGAAAGAGATGGCTTGATGACGCAGATCAAGGACACTGAGGTCGAGAAATTTCTCGATGCGCTGGCAAGCCAGAGCGCCACGCCCGGCGGCGGAAGCGCCGCCGCCATCATCGGCGCCATGGGAGCGGCGCTGGTCAGCATGATTTGCAACCTCACCATCGGTAAGAAGAAATACGCCGATGTCGAGCCGGAGATGAAGGAGGTCCTCGGCAAGGCCGAGGCGCTCCGCCACAAGCTGACTGGCATGATCGAGGACGACGTCAAGGCCTTCGATGCGGTGATGGGCGCCTACGGCATGGCCAAGGAGACCGACCAACAAAAGGCCGCACGCGATAAGGCGATCCAGGCGGCGCTCAAGCAGGCGACCGACGTTCCGATGCGCTGCTGCCATGCGGCGCGGGAGGTGATCGACCTTGGCGCGATCGCGGCGGACAAGGGCAATCTCAACGTGATTTCGGATGCCGGCGTCGGCGTGCTCGCCGCTTATGCTGCACTGCGAAGTGCCGCCTTGAATGTTTTCACCAATGCAAGAATGATAAACGATAAGACTTTCACTGAGGCCAAGCTCAAGGAGCTGAATCAGCTTCTGGCCGGGGCCGAAGCGGCGACCGAGAAGGCCTACGGAGTCGTCAGAGGCAAATTGAGTTAGAGCTTCCGGGGGAAACTCCGGACCACACCCAATAAGGGAGGAGACTGTGGACGTTCACGAGTATCAAGCCAAGGAATTGCTGGCGAGCTTCGGTGTGCCGGTGCCCAAGGGCGCCGTCGCCTTCAGCCCGGATCAGGCGGTCTATGCCGCGACCGA
>DASWJG010000056.1:0-4368 GCA_036397315.1 Methyloceanibacter sp.
CGTATCGGTGAGGCTCGGGAACACGAACACGTCGGCCGAGGCGTAGGCTTCTGCCAGCGCCTCGCCTTCACGCGGCCCGGCGAACAGCGCATCGGGGTAGAGGCGCTTGAGCTCCTCGGCTTGCGGACCGCCGCCGACCAGAACCTTGCGGCCGGGAAGATCGAGATCGAGAAAAGCCTTGATGTTCTTCTCCACCGCGATGCGGCCGACATAGAGGAAGACGGGCTTATCACCGAACAGGCGCACTTTGCGCGGCCTGAACAGCTCGGTATCGACGCCGCGCGACCACGGCATAAGGCGCTCGAAGCCGCGCGCGGCAAGATCGGCGGCGACCGACGGCGTGGCAACGAATGTTCCGGCGGAGCCATTGTGGAACCGCCGTTGCAGGCCGTAGAACCAGCGCTCGGGCAACGGCAGCCGAGCAGAGACGTATTCGGGGAAGCGGGTGTGATAGCTCGTGGTGAACGGCCACCTTGTTTTCCGGCAATAGCGCCTGGTCATGAGCCCGATCGGTCCCTCCGTGGCGATGTGGATGAAGTCGGGACGCATACGCTCGATATGGCTGGCGATCGCGCGGGGGCCGGCCAGCGCCAACCTGATCTCCGGGTATGTGGGACAGGGCAAGGTGCGGAACAGCGGGGGCGCGAGAAAGCTGATTTCGAAGCCGAGCGCGGGCGCCTCCAAGGCGAGCCGCTCATAGGTGCGCACCACCCCATTCACCTGGGGGTGCCAGGCATCGGTTGCGACGAGCACCCGCATCAGGCGGCCCGCCTCGAGCTCCTCGACAAGGGGTTCGGGCATACTCATGCCAGGATGCGGGTGCGTCCAGCGGATGATCTCAAAAATTCCCTCCTCGGTCTCGGCGACCGCCGTGCAGCTTTCGACCCAGTCGCCGGTGTTGATATAGATGACGTCGCCGACCTGACGCATGGCGGCATGATGAATGTGGCCGCAAATCACCCCTTGCGCTCCGTGCCGGCGCGCCTCCTGGGCCAGCGCCGTCTCGAACTCGCCGATATAGTTCACCGCACGCTTGACCTTTTGCTTGAGATAGGCCGACAGCGACCAATAGGGCATGCCGAACCAGCGGCGCACGACATTGAAGTGGGTGTTGGCCCAGAGCGCGAGCGTGTAGCTCCAATCGCCGAACAGCGCGAGCCATTTGGCGTAGCGGACGACGACGTCGAACTCGTCGCCATGCATGATGAGATAGCGCCGCCCGTCGACCCCCACATGGATCGTATTGCGCTCGATGGCGATGCCGCCGAAATTCATGCCGCAATAGTCGCGCATGGCTTCATCGTGATTGCCGGGAATGAACACCATGTCGGTCCCCTTGCGCACCTTGCGCAGCAGCTTTTGCAGCACGTCGTTGTGGGATTGCGGCCAGTAGATGCCGCGCTTGATGCGCCAGAAGTCGACGATGTCGCCGATCAGGTAGAATTGGGAGGCGTCGTGGCAGCGAAGGAAATCGAGGAAGGCTTCAGCCTGGCAGGCTTTGGTCCCTAAATGCAGATCCGAGATGAACAGTGCGCGATAACGCCTCACCCCCGGTTCATGCAGCACGTCGTCTTCGCCCCGCTTTTTCAACACGATGGATGCGCACTTAAAGTGATTTTGTTGCAGGCTTGTGACATTGGCCGACAGGGTTAATGACGAGGCGATGATCGGCGGCGCGCTCAAGACGCGACTTGAAGAGGCGCTCGGCTCGCCCGTGGTCGAGGCAGGTTCGTTGCCGGTTGGCTTCGGACTCACAGGCCTCACGCTCAAACTCGCCGATGGGCGCCGCCTCGCGGTCAAGGCGCGGCAGGGCGCGGGCGACGCAAAGCCGAGCCTCGAGCTCGAGGCTTACATGCTGGGCGAGCTGGCGCGGCTGTCGGATCTGCCCGTCCCGCTTGTCCATCATGCCGAGCCAGACCTGCTGGTGATGGACTTCATCGCGCATGACGGCGGCGGGATCACTCCAAGCGTCGAGCGCCATGCGGGCGAGCTGATCGCTCGCCTCCATGCCACGCGGCGTGAGGGGTTCGGCTATGCGCGCGACACGCTGATCGGGCCGCTCGCCCAGCCCAATCCAAAATCTCCTCGCTGGGTACCCTTCTTCCGCGATCAGCGCCTGTTGTTCATGGCACGGCAGGCGCATGAGGAAGGGAGCCTGCCCTCCGAGATGCTTCACCGCATCGAGCGCCTGGCCGGGCGGATCGACGACTATCTGATCGAGCCACCCTTCCCCAGCCTGTTGCATGGCGATTTATGGACCGGGAACGTGCTGGTGCGCGGAGGCAGGATCGCCGGCTTCGTGGATCCCGCCATCTATTGCGGCCATCCGGAGATCGAGCTCGCCTTCGCGACCTTGTTCGGGACGTTTGGGGAGGCGTTCTTCGAGGCCTATGAGGGCCAAGTGAAATTAGAGCCGGGCTTTCATGAGGAGCGGCGCGAGATCTACAATCTCTATCCCCGGCTGGTGCATGTCAGATTGTTCGGGTCGGGCTATCTCAGCGGAATCGAAGCCACGCTCGCGCGGCTCGGGATTTGACGCGGATCTTGCGTGGGATTTGGTGCTGAATACGCGGAATTCGGCGGGTAATGCGGGAGATTTGGCGCATGAATTGGTGCTGGCAAAAAAGAACCGGCCCGGACGGCGCCGGGCCGGTCTTCCCTGCGAAACGAGCCAAGCTCCAAAGGCATTGCCTTTAACAGCGGGCTTCGGCTCGCCCCCCCATCTTATTCCTGAGCCTTACATTTTCGGAGTTGCTTCAGGTCCCTCTAAGCTCTGCCGTTCGGTAAAAGACTAAGGCCCCCCAGCCCCGTCCCCCATCTGTGAAAGCAAGGCTAGCCTAGGCCCGCGGCAAGCTTCAACATTGTGCAGCTTCAGCCTGCAAAACAGACGGGCACTGTTGCGTAAATGCAAACAGCCGGGATCAGAGGGCCATTTTCCCAATCTATATCAATAATTTACTCGCCTGATGTCAGGGCATCGAGGAGCGCGCCGGTCCGCCGCATAGTGTCAGTAGGCGGACGGAACCGGCCGTTATGCAGGAAAACTTTGTCGCGCCCTGTTGCAGTTCGGCAACGGCCTCGGCGACCGGGCCACAAGCGTGGTGAAGTGATTCACTTCGGCCTGGAGGCCCGCTCGCAGCAAAACGCCAAGGCCCTGACGGCCTTGGCGTTTTGGTCAAGCTTCGGGGTCATCTGGCCAACGACCCGCAAGGGGCCGCTCGAGCATCCCTAGCGGTGCAGCGCCACGCTGGCCGCCTGACGATAGGAGCCGGACTTTTTGTCCAACTGCACGATATTGATGGTGTGGCGCGAGCCGGAAACATTGATGCTCATGCGGCCCGAGAACTTGTCGCCGCTGATGCGAGCATGAACGGTGTTGCCGGTCGCCGTCCCGCTTACGCTGCCCGAAGCATCGTAGGTGGTTTCGCTCCAGGAGCCCGAGATCTTGCCGCCCTTGTAGGTCAGTTTCGATGCGGTGTTGAACTTATAGTCGGTTCCGGCGCAGCGCATGTTCTGTGACACGGCGCTGCCGGCAACAATATAGGTCACCTTGCAGCTCACCTTCTCGGCACCGCCCTTGCCCGGCGTCACCGTGCCGCCACCTGTCCAATAGCCCTTCAATAGATCGAATGGATTGCCGGTCCCCTTGGGGGCGGCCTTCTTCGTCGCCGATTCAGCGGGCATCGACACGAGCGCTATAAGTAGGAGCAATGCGACGGGCAAAATCTTGCCGGTCAAAGTCGTAAGCAAGCGGGGTGCCATGAGCCTATCCCTCTGGTTGATTCGCTGGAAAACTAAGCCCCGACTGAGGTCAGGGCAATGGCGGGCCGTTGCCGCCCCCCGCGCCCGCGTGCATCATGCATAAAACCCGGACCGGGGGAAGAACGGATGAAGCTCCTACGCTTTGGCGAAATTGGCCAAGAAAAACCAGGAATTCTCGATGCGAGCGGCCTGATCCGCGACCTTTCCGGGGTGATTGACGACTTTGCCGGCGCGACGCTTGGGCGCGAAAGCCTGAGTCGTATCAAGGCGCTCGACCTTGCGGCGCTCCCCGTCGTTGAAGGCGCCCCCCGGATCGGCGCCCCGGTGGGAGTCGTGCCAAAATTCCTGGGAATTGGGCTGAACTATCGGGATCATGCCGAGGAGACCGGAATGTCGATTCCCGAGATCCCGATCGTGTTCGCCAAGGCCAGCTCTTGCGTTTCAGGTCCCACCGATCCGGTGCTCCAGCCCAAGGGCTTCGATCGCATGGATTTCGAGGTCGAGCTCGCAGTCGTGATCGGCACGCGCGCAAAAAACGTTCCCGAGGCCGATGCCCTCGATTACGTCGCGGGTTATGCGATCGCCAACGACATCTCCGAGCGGAGC
>DASWJG010000057.1:0-3411 GCA_036397315.1 Methyloceanibacter sp.
CGCTTGGCTTTCTCCAAGGCCGCAAGATAAGGCTCAACCAGACACAGCGGCCGAAAGGCCGCCTGGGCGGAGCGGTCGAGCTGCGCCACATGACGGCGCGCTTCGCCGAGCGCGTCTTTCGCCCTTCCCCTCAGCTCGGCAAGCACGGCGAGAAGACCTTCGCTCGTCCTCCCGGCCAGGACGCGCTCAGGCGATGTTCCGTGGCGATAAAGCGCGTCGGCCGGCAGATAGACGCGGCTGCTCGTCGCATGGACCGGCAAAGCCCGCATCAATCCGGTAAGCCCGTAAGCAAGGCCGGCCTGAGATGAAGCAGGCTCAAGGGAAGGCCCGCCTGCGCCGAGGCTTTCCGCGCTCAAGGCGAACAGCGCTCCGGCTGTGTCCCTGAGATAGGCCTCGAGCGCGCTCCCGTCGGGCATGATCTTGGTCGCGACATCGAAGAAGCGGGCATCGATCAGGGCTGCGATGCGCTCGGGCGAGAGCTTGCCCTGCGCAAGCGTGACGCCAAGCGCGTCGGCGACCGGATGACCGGTCGCCTCGCCCTTTGCCGCACGCTCGAGCGCCTCACGCCACCATTGCAGGCGGATGGCGCCGAGCTCGGGCTCGCTCACCTGTTCGGCAATGCGGGCGAGCTCGACGTTGAACGCGCAGAGGGCAAAGAGATCGCCGCGCGCCTCGCGCGGCGCGAACAGGGCGGCAAGGGCGCGATCGGGATCCCCTGACCGCGCGATGCGTCTTACGGTGTCGCCTCGCTCGGCTTCAAGCAAAGTCCGCTCGCCTCAACCGTCAGGATCAAGCGCGGGCCGCTGCCGGCCCCCTTCCCTTGGCCGGCGCAGGCGCGGCGCTCCACGCCTCGCGTCTCACGCCGAGAATGAGCTGCAGCGGGGAGGCCACGAAGATCGACGAATAGGCGCCGATGACAATGCCCCAGCACATGGCCAGCGCAAAACCGAAGATCGTCTCCCCGCCGAAGAACAGGAAGGGTAACATGGCGAGGAAGGTCGTCACATGGGTCAAGACGGCGCGCGCCAGGGTCTCGTTGATCGAGACATCGAGCAGCTGGACGAGCGGCATACGTTTATATTTGCGCAAGTTCTCCCTGACCCGGTCGAAGATCACGACTTTGTCGTTGAGCGAATAGCCGATGATGGTGAGGATCGCGGCGATACTCGACACGTTGAACTCGAGCTGAAACAAGGAATAGAGACCGATGGTACCGGTCACGTCGTGGATCAGAGAGGCGATGGCTGCCACGGCGAACTGCCATTCGAAGCGGAACCAGACATAGATGAGGATGCCGAGCAGCGCCACGACCACGGCAATGGTGCCGCTGGCGATCAGCTCGCCGGAAATGGTGGGACCGACGATCTCAACGCGGCGATATTCGACCTCCGTGCCGAGCGCCTGCTTCACCTTGGCGACCGACACCTGCTGCTCCTGTTCCGTCGGCTGGGAGGCGATGCGAATGAGGACGGCATCAGGAGCGCCGAATTCCTGGATCTGAACTTCCCCGAGGCCGAGCCCGCTGATCTTGCCGCGAATGTCGGCAAGGTTGGCCGGGCTCTCCTTGGTCTTGATTTCGATCAGAGTTCCGCCCTGGAAATCGATACCCATGTTCAGGCCGATGGTGGCAACGAGAATCAGGGGGACCACGGTCAACAGCGCCGAGACGATCCACGTGATCGTCCGCAAGCCGACGAAATCGATCTTGGTGTCGGGAGGGATGAAATGGAAGCCGCGGAACATTTGGCTATTCCCTAAATCGGTATGAGCTGAGGCCGCGCCCAGCGCAGCCAATAGGCGACCATGAGCCGGGTGACGGTCACGGCGGTGAACATCGAGGCGAGGATACCGACGGTTAGCGTCACCGCAAATCCGCGCACCGGTCCCGAGCCGAGCCAGAACAGAACCAGCACCGCGATCAGTGTGGTCACATTGGAGTCGATGATCGTGATCAGCGCCCGCGAGTAACCGGCATCGACGGCGGCGTACGGGGATTTCCCGGCTCGTATCTCCTCGCGTATTCGCTCGTTGATGAGCACATTGGCGTCCACTGCAATGCCGATGGTGAGCACGATGCCGGCAATACCGGGAAGCGTAAGGGTCGCACCCATGAGGGAGAGCACGGCGAAAATCAGGGCGATATTGACGATGAGCGCGATGTTGGCGAAGGCACCGAACAGACCGTAGGCCGCAAACATGAAGATCATCACGAGCGCGAGCCCCATGAGGGCCGCCTTCTTGCCCGATTCAATCGAGTCGGCGCCGAGGCTGGCGCCCACCGTCCGCTCCTCGATGACGGTGAGCTTGGCGGGCAGCGCGCCGGATCGCAGCAACACGGCGAGATCGTTTGCCCGCTGCACGGTGAAATTGCCGCTGATCTGCCCTGTGCCGCCGAGGATCGGCTCGCGGATGACCGGGGCCGAGATCACCTTGTTGTCCAGCACGATGGCGAAGGGCAGGCCCACATTCTCCTGCGTCACCTTGCCGAAGCGCTTGGCGCCAGCGGCGTCGAAGCGGAAGGTGACCACCGGCTCGCCGGTGCGCGAATCGAAGCCCGGCTGAGCGTCGACCAGATTCTGGCCGCTCACCAGGACCTGTTCCTTGAGGACGTAGGGAATGGACGGCGTGTCGGTGCTGTAGACAAGCTCGTCGCCGGGAGGGACCTGCTTGGTGGCGGCTGCCTGGATCGCGTCGACGGCAGGGTCGACCAGCTTGAATTCGAGCTTGCCGGTCTCGCCGATCAACGTTTTCAGGCGCTCGACGTCTTGGATGCCGGGGACCTGAACGAGAACGCGATTGCGACCTTCGCGCTGAATACTCGGCTCGGTGGTGCCGAAGGCGTCGACGCGGCGTCTGATCGTCTCGATCGAGGCCTGGATCGCCGAGGTCATGCGGTTGGCCAGGCCGGCGTCCGTGACGGTGAGCGCGATGCGATTGTCGGGCTGGGGCGCGACTTCGAGGTCCTTGCCGGAAAAACCCCCGAATACGTCGCCGCCTATGGGGACCGCGAGCTTAGTCAGCTCGGTCTCGGCCTTGTCCAAGTCGGCGGCGTCACGGATCTTCACTGACACCGAGCGCTTGGCGACGTCCTGCGTAAGATCGGAATAGCCGATGCGGGCGCGGCGGAGCGTCTCGCGCACATCGCCGCGAATATTGTTGAGCCAATCCTCGACCATCTCCTTCTCGTCGAGCTGATAAAGGAGATGGGCGCCGCCCTGGAGGTCGAGACCGAGATTGACCTGCTTGTGAGGGAGCCAGGTGGGGAGGCGCGCCATGGTCGCGGCGGGAAACAGGTTGGGAAGCGCAAACAGGAACCCGGCCACGACGATGCTCAACGCCAGGATCAGCTTCCATTTTTGGAAATGCAGCATTGCCGCTCTCGAAGCTCCAGGATCAGGCTAGCGGTTGGGA
>DASWJG010000058.1:0-1512 GCA_036397315.1 Methyloceanibacter sp.
GGAGCAGTCACGGCAAGCTCTTCGCGGCGCTCTGGCGGGACAGCGCCTTCAAGCGCGTCGCCTTCCTTCAGCCGGAGAGCCCCGCGGCCGAGGTCGAGGCGCAGTTCGCCGATCTGATCTATCGCTTCCGCGCGCTGCCGACCCTCACCCGCGAGCTTCAGGACGGGGCCGATCGCCTCGCCGATGTGACGGAGGCGGAGTTCGAGCGCTTCGCCCAGCTCCAACAGCAGGTCGCCAGCGTTGGGTCCCAGCACGCGGCCGATGATGCCGGCGACCGCGATGCCGCCAAACGCTTCGAGGAGACGGTGGCGCGGCTGAAGGGCGAACGTCTTGGGCGCGGCCGACGCCCCGAGAAGAGCGGCTAACCTCCGCGAGAAAGAAAGGGGGGCGCCGGTTCTGAATCGGCGCCCCTTGCATCTTCAGCTTCCAGTCAGGACTGGAGGAAGCGCCTAATTATGGGGGCAATGAACGGTACGGATCCCGTCGCCACGCGGCCCCATTCTTGCAACTCCCTCGGCAATGATCGGGATCAAGGGCGAGAAATTCCTCAAGGCGACGGGCCTTCGGCCTTGACAGGCGGAGCGCCCCTCGCCAAGTCATGGTCAAGACGTGCAACCACCGCGCGGCCATGGGTTTTTGGGGCGGGACGCGCTTCCTGAAGGCAGGTTTGAGGGCTGAGGCAGACCCCCGCCAGACCGGCCGTGCTCCTGAGTGACGATAGTATGGGAGCAACACTGCGGAAGAAACGGCACGTTCATAGTCTTCTGTCTCGGCCTTCGGGCCTGTGTTCTCAAGGGGAGAGTGACAGTCGACCCAAGCTTGGCGCCAGTATAGAAATATGCGGCGACAAGGCTTGGGCCCGGGTCATGCTTAATTGACGATTAACGGAGCACCCGTTAATCGCTAGCAGGAATATGCGCATGGGTGGGAGCGCTTGCGAATCGATCGGCGCTCCTCGCCCTTGAGGCGAGCGCGTCGCTGACAACTGAAATCTGCGCTGCGGAGTAAAATTGAATGGCAACCAAAGCCGCTGAAGCCGAGGATCAAGAGCAACCCCAGGCCGAGCCTGCCGATGGCCCCGTGCTCGACATGTCTGACGCTGCAGTCAAGAAGCTGATCAAGACCGCGAAGGCGCGCGGCTTCGTGACCTATGACGAGCTGAACGAGGTGCTGCCCTCGGAGGAGGTCTCCTCCGAGCAGATCGAGGACACCATGTCGATGCTCTCCGACATGGGCATCAACGTCATCGACACCGACGAAGCCGAGGAGACGCCTGCCGCGGGCGAGGAGGGCGCCGCCGAGGCGCCGCGCGCCGTGGTCGCCGCCACGCCGGTCGCCAAGGCCGAAACCACCACGCGCGAGCCGGTCGAACGCACCGACGATCCGGTACGCATGTATTTGCGCGAGATGGGCTCGGTCGAGCTCCTGTCGCGCGAGGGCGAGATCGCCATCGCCAAGCGCATCGAGGCCGGCCGCGAGGCCATGATCGCCGGCCTGTGCGAGAGCCCGCTC
>DASWJG010000059.1:0-4562 GCA_036397315.1 Methyloceanibacter sp.
GCCGGATATTCGTCGCGCATATAGAGATAGATGCGCTCGGCCTCGACCGCCCAGGCGGCGATCAGCGCGCCCTCGAACATCGGATGGGGATCGCGCTCCAGATAGAAGCGGTCCTTGAACGTGCCGGGCTCGCCCTCGTCGCCGTTGATGGTCATCAGCCGGGGGCCGGGATAGGAGCGCACGATCTGCCATTTGCGCCCGGCGGGAAAGCCGGCGCCGCCCAGCCCGCGCAATCCGGCATCGGTCATCTCCTTGATGATCTGGTCGAAGCTGAGCTTGCCGGCGCGGCAGGTCTCCAGCACCGAATAGCCGCCCTTGGCCCGATACTCGGCGAACGTCTCGTAGCGCGGAATCGGCGCCTCGCGCTTGCCGCTGTCGACCGCCGCCTCGACGGCCTTTGGCGTGGCGTGATCGACGAAATAATGCCCAACCTCCGCGACCGGCGCCATGTCGCAGCGGCCCATGCAGGGGGCGTGCAGCACGCGCACCTTTTCTGGATCGGCGTGGGACTTGAGCGCCTCGAACAAGGCTTCGGCACCCTTGATGGCGCAGGTGATGGAATCGCATACCCGTATGGTCGTGGGCGGGGGCGGGGCCTCGCCCTCCTTCAGCACGTCGAAATGGGCGTAGAAGGTTGCCACCTCGTAGGCCGCTGCTTGGGGCAGACGCAGCTCCTCGCATAGCGCCTTCAAGTGACGCGCCGAGATCGAGTGGTAGCGGTCCTGGATGAGGTGCAGATATTCGATCAGCAAATCGTGGCGGCGCGGCCGATCTTGCAACAGCGCACGTATTTCCTCCAGGGCCTCGAGGTCGAGCTGGCGCCCCTTGGGAAAGGCCCGCGCCCGCTTGCGCGAGCCGACATGCCTTGCCGGCCGGTCCGGGCCGCCGCCGCTCGGGGTCTTTTGCTCCACTCGACTTATCCTCTCCAGCTGAGGCCCCGCCTAGCGGTCCGTATCCGGCCCAGCCGTGCCGAAAAGGCGGCAACAAACGTGGGAGTTGGTGATACCGCGAGTAACCTATGTCGGCAAGCGGCCCACTGGGTGCCAAAGTGGTTGAAACCCTCGGCCGGCGGGCGTGACGCCGTTAGCGCTTTTTTTCGCAAGAATCCCAGTTTACAAAACCTCCGGCAGCTCAAAGGCGCTAACATAGTCACTCGACCAGCCCTTCACATGACCGGTTTCATCGACGCATTCCATACCGCCCTGAGGCTTATCGCCACGCTCGATCCGCAGTTGATCGAGATCGTCCTCTTGTCTCTACAGGTCAGCCTCTTGGCGGTGGTCGCCGCCAGCCTGATCGGATTTGCGCTGGGCGGCGCGCTTGCCGTCTACCGGTTTCCAGGCCGTGGCATGGTAACGGCGGTCTTGAGTGCGCTGATGGGCCTTCCTCCGGTGGTGGCGGGCCTTATCGTCTATCTGCTCCTGTCGAATGCGGGCCCCTTGGGGGTTCTGCAACTGCTTTACACCCCGACGGCGATGATCGTGGCGCAGGTGATCCTCGTCACTCCGATTATTGCCGCCCTGACCCGCCAGGCCTGCGAGGATCTGCTTGAGGAATATGACGAGCAGCTCCGCTCCCTCGGCGCCTCGTCGAGCGCCATCATCGGCACGCTCTTATGGGACGGGCGCTATCGTCTGATCACCGCGGTGCTGGCCGGCTTCGGTCGCGCCATCGCCGAGGTCGGCGCGGTGATGATCGTGGGCGGCAATATCGACCATGTGACACGGACCATGACCACCGCCATCGCGCTTGAGACCTCGAAGGGCAATATCGCCCTTGCGCTGGCTCTCGGCATCGTGCTCCTGGTGATCGCTTTCGCCGTCAACGCGGCCCTGATGGGGGTGCGCCGCTTTGCAGTGCGTCTTGCCTATGCTTGATCCAACCGTACCGCCCGGAGGTCTTAAGGCCGCTCTTGACGGCGTGCGTCCGCTGCTTCCGCTCGAACTCCGCCGCCTCACTTATGCTGCCAGCGGGAAACGCGTGATCGACAGCCTCGATCTCACCGTCGAGGAGCGCGGCATCACCGCCATCATGGGGCCGAACGGCGCCGGCAAGAGCGTCCTGCTCCGGCTCATGCACGGCCTGATCGTGCCCACCAGCGGCGAGATCCTATGGGCGGGAAGGCGCATGGACCGCGAACTTGCGCGCCGGCAGGCCATGGTGTTTCAGAAACCCGTGCTGCTGCGCCGGTCTGCCGCGGGCAATATCTGGCATGCGCTCGGCTTGCGCGGCATCGACCGCGGCGAGCGGGCGATCCGCGTCGACGGAGCGCTCAAGCTTGCCGGACTGGAGCGATTGGCCTCGATGCCGGCACGGGTGCTTTCCGGCGGCGAGCAGCAGCGGCTGTGCCTCGCTCGCGCGTTGAGCCTAGAGCCCGATGTCCTGTTCCTCGACGAGCCCACCGCGAGCCTCGATCCCGCCTCGACGCTCGCCATCGAGGGTCTCCTGATCGCCGCGCAGCACCGCGGCATCAAGGTCGTCGTGGTCACCCACGATGTCGGTCAGGCCCGCCGGCTCGCGCAGGATGTCGTCTTCCTGCATCATGGGCGGGTTACCGAGCATGAAGAGGCAAAGAGCTTTTTCGCGTCTCCGCACAGCGAGCCGGCCCGCGCCTTCCTGGCCGGCGGCCTGGTGCTCTGACGAAGGAGAAATCGATGCCCGTGCTGCTTCGCCGACGTACGGTTCTCGGTTTTGCCGGCGCCGCTGTTCTGCTTGCCTTGGCCGCGCCTGGCGCGCTCCGTGCCGACGACGAATTCATCATCGTGCAGTCGACCACCTCGACGCAGAACTCGGGCCTGTTCGAGCACATCCTGCCGATCTTCACCAAGAAAACGGGGGTCGAGGTGCGCGTCGTCGCCGTCGGCACCGGGCAAGCTCTGAAGAATGCCGAGAACGGCGACGGCGACGTGGTCCTCGTCCACTCCAAGCCGGATGAAGAGAAGTTCGTCGCCGATGGCTGGGGGGTGAAGCGCCACGACGTCATGTACAACGATTTCATCATCGTTGGCCCGGCCGCCGATCCCGCCAAGATCACCGGACTCAAAGACGCCGCCGAGGGCCTCAAGAAGATCGCCGCGGCAGAGGCGCCCTTTGCCTCGAGGGCTGACGATTCGGGGACGAACAAGGCCGAGCTTAAGATTTGGCAGGATGCCGGGATCGATCCCAAACCGTCGAGCGGCAAATGGTATCTCGAGACGGGCTCCGGCATGGGCGCCACGCTCAACACGGCGGTTGGCAAAGGGGCCTACGCGCTCACCGATCGCGGCACCTGGCTGAGCTTTGCCAACAAGGACGATTTCAAGGTTCTGGTCGAAGGCGACCCCAAGCTGTTCAACCAGTATGGCGTCATCCTGGTCAATCCGGCCAAGCACGCGAAGGTGAAGGCCAAGGAGGGGCAGGCCTTCATCGATTGGCTGATCGGCCCAGAAGGACAGGCGGCCATCGCCGGCTACAAGATAAACGGCGAGCCGCTCTTCTTCCCCAATGCCCGCCCCCAGAGCTGATCCTGGGATTCAAGTCGGGCGCGAAACTTGAGACACTCGCTAGGAGCGCGCCCTTGCGTTCGGCTTGGGCGTCGCCCGCGTCATGTCGGCGCCCGCCACTTCATAAGCTCTTGCCGTGACGTCGTTCAGCGCCGCCTCGACGCGGAAGGCGTGAGAGGGCATCGTCTTTACCGCTGCCTTGAACGTGGACCCTTTGGTGAGCCACTATGAATTGAGTCGGGGATGCTAAGAAAGTTGGCTCTTAGCCTTGTGCCGCCTTGTGCTGCAGCACTACCGGTTTGGTTCCAGGTTAACCTGAAGTGGTAGCGGCCCTGTCCGTCATCAGCTCTTGCGGCCTCGTGCATCGCCACCGTCACGGCAAACATCAGGGCTGCAACCAATACGCCTGTCAGCGAGATGTGGGACTCCATGGTCTCATCCTCCTCCGTTGGATCGGCGCGAGCGCCAATCTCCCCTTGGACGAGGCGAGGACGAATTTGGTTCAAAGGCCGGACTAGGACTTCGTCGCCCTAGCCTGATGGCGACGAACGCGCCGGCCTCGGCACCGGGGTTGCGCGCGTCATGTCGGCGCCGGCAAGTCTGTAGGCCTTGGCCGTGACGTCGTTCAGCGCCTCCTCGACGCGTTTGCGATAGACCTCGAGCTCCGCCGGCCTGGCCTCACGCGGCACGTGGATCGGATCGCCCATGACGATGCCGAGCTTTGAGAAGGGAAGGTTGATGGTCATGCGGCTCCAGGAATTCACCGAGCGATAGCGGGAGGTGGCGACGGCGAAGGGGACGATGGGCCGGCCCGAACGACTGCTGATCAGCACGATGCCGAGGCCGCATTTCCGGGCAGGCCCGGGCGGAATATCGCCGGTCAAGGCGATGCTGAAACCTTCCCTGAGCGAGGCGATTAACCCGTGGGCCGCCTCGGCGCCGCCGCGATCGCGCTTGCGCCCGGCGGCACCGGCGCCACGTACCAGGCCGAGACCGAAATGTTTGAGAATGCGGCGAAGCGCTTCCGCATCGTCATGCTTGGCGACGATGGCGCGGCCCGGGATCTCTTGCGGATAAATG
>DASWJG010000060.1:0-5024 GCA_036397315.1 Methyloceanibacter sp.
TTTTCGGCCCCTAATGGGCGAAGGGATCGATCTCCGACCAGCCCCTTAGGTCGAGCTCGGCCCGCACCGGCAAAAACTCAAAACAGGCACGGGCCAGGCTTTCGCGCCCTTCGCGCCTCAGCATGGCGTCGAGTTTCTCCCTTAGGGCGTGCAGATGCAACACATCGCTCGCGGCATAATTGAGCTGTTCCTGGGTCAGTTCTGCCGCCCCCCAGTCCGAGGATTGCTGCTGCTTGGATAGCTCGATGCCGAGAAGCTCCCGGCAGAGGTCCTTAAGGCCGTGGCGGTCGGTGAAGGTGCGGGCGAGCTTGGAGGCCACCTTGGTGCAATAGACCGGTCGCGGCATGACCCCGAAATAGTGCTTGAGCACGGCCATGTCGAAGCGGCCGAAATGGAAGATCTTGAGCACGCTCTCATCGGCGAGCAGCCGCTTCAGCTCAGGGGCGGCATAGTTGCCGGCAAACTGCACCAGCGCGGCTCGGCCGTCGCCCTCTGAAAGCTGCACGAGGCAGAGCCGGTCGCGATAGGGATCGAGACCCATCGTCTCGGTGTCGATGGCGATGGACCGGCCGCTAAAGCGGCCCGGGGGCAGGTCGCCCTTATAGAGTTCGACGGTCGGGGGCTGGCTCAACTCGAAGCGCTCCTTGGCGGCCGCATTATGGACGCGAGGCGCTTAAAAAAGCGGGAATGGTGCCCAGGAGAAGACTCGAACTTCCACGCCCTTTCGGGCACTAGCACCTGAAGCTAGCGCGTCTACCAGTTCCGCCACCTGGGCTTAACCCCGCCTCAACTACGATTGGCACCCAGCAAAGTCAATCAGCGCCTCACTTCACAGCTCGTCCCACTCGTGTATTGCTGCAAAGGCGAACAATAGGGCGCAAGGGTCAAGGACGTGGCGATCAAACTCAACGAAGCGGCGCTGATCACCATCTATGGCGGCTCGGGTTTCATCGGGCGCCACGTGGTGCGGGCCATTGCCAAGACCGGCGCGCGCATGCGGGTGGCGGTGAGGCGCCCAGAGCTTGCCCTCCACCTCCAGCCGCTGGGCGGCGTGGGGCAGATCAACGCCGTGCAGGCCAATGTGCGCTTTCCCGATTCGCTCCTTGCCGCCGCCGACGGCGCCGATGCCGTCATCAATCTCGTCGGCATCCTGTTTCCGACCGGCAAGCAGACCTTCAAGGCGGTGCAGGACGAGGGCGCGCGGCACGTGGCGGAAGCCGCGCGGGCGGCCGGCGCCAAAGCGCTGGTGCATATCTCGGCGATCGGCGCGAGCCCTGACGCGCCCTCGGTCTACGCCCGCACCAAGGCGGCCGGAGAGACTGCGGTCAAAGATTTGTACCCCGGCGCCGTCATTTTCAGGCCATCCATCGTGTTCGGGCCCGAGGATGATTTCTTCAACCGCTTCGCCAAGCTCGCCAGGATCACGCCGGCGCTGCCCCTGATCGGCGGGGGGAAGACGCGATTCCAGCCGGTGTTCGCGGGCGACGTGGCCAAGGCGGTCATTGCCGGGCTCACCGGCAACGCAAACGCGAGCGCACCTTACGAGCTCGGCGGACCGGAAGTGCTGACCCTCAAGGAGGTGATGGAGCGAGTGCTCGCCTACAGCATGCGCAAACGGCTGCTCGTGCCCGAGCCCTTCTGGCTCGCTAAGCTGCAAGCGGCCTTCCTGCAATGGCTGCCGAAGCCGCCCCTGACCATCGACCAGGTGCGGCTGCTTCAGTCCGACAATGTGGTGAGCGAGGCCGCCACCAAGGCGGGGCGCACGCTCGAAGGGCTCGGCATCGAGCCGGTGGCGGTCGCCGCCGTGGTCCCCGACTATCTCGAGCAGTTCCGCCCGCGCGGGCAGTTCTCTCAGTACCGCCCTTAGTCCGTCAGGTGTAGAGCAAGACGAGCAGGAAGCCGCCGAGCACCATGCGATAGAGCACGAAGGGCAGAAAGCTGATGCGTTTCACCAGCGCCATGAGGAAGGCGATGGCGGCGAGACCTGCGAGGAATGTCAGGCCGGCGCAATAGACCGCGTCAATGGTAATGGGCTCACCACTCGCCAACGCATCGCCGACGGTGAAAACGCCGGCGCCGGCGATGGCCGGGATGCCGAGCAAGAAAGAGAAACGCGCGGAATCAGGCCGGGTGAAGCCCAAGAAGCGCCCAGCGGTCATGGTCACGCCGGAGCGGCTCGTGCCTGGGATCAAGGCCAAGGCCTGCGCCACGCCGATGATGAGGGCGCTGCTGAGCGTCATGTTCGACATGGTCCTCTCCTGCGGACTGGCCATATCGGCGATCAGCATTAGGATGCCGTAGAGGATCGTGTTCCAGGCTACGACCGCGACGTTGCGCTCCAGGTCGGTGAAGCCGAATTCCTTCAGGAACACGCCGAAGGCGACTGCCGGGATGGTGGCGAGAACGATGTAGATGGCAAGCCGTCCTTCGTCGGTCATCTTGCCCTTGAACAACTCGAGCGCACCACCCGTGATGCGCCACACGTCGCGCCAGAAATAGATGAGGATGGCCAAGAGGGTGCCGAGATGCGTCATGACATCGACGACCAGGCCCTGGTCCTGCCAATGCATCAGTTTGGGGACAAGAATCAGGTGCCCTGAGGAGGAGATGGGCAGGAATTCGGTGATCCCCTGCACCACGGCAAGGACGATGATCTGCTCTATCGTCATTGGCCCCTCTTGCCCCGCTTGTTCGACGCGCGAGCAGGTTCTATACGAGGCCCTAGTCTCGCGCGATTCATTTTGCAACGCCTAGCCGCCGAACAGGTCAATGGCGACTCTGCTGCATTATCCCCTGTGCGCGTTTTCCCGGTCGATCCGGCTCGCGCTCGACGAGTGCGGCATCGAGGCCGAGCTTGCTGAGGAGCGGACTTGGGATTGGCGCCCGGAATTCGTGGCGCTGAACCCTGCCGGAACGCTGCCGGTCTTCATCACCGACGAGCGCGGGCCGATCGTGGGCGCCTATGCAATCTCGGAATATCTCGGAGACACCGCGGACGAGCGCGACAGCCGCTTGTTCCAGCCGTTTCCGGGCAACGAAGCGGCGCGGGCCGAGGCGCGGCGCCTGGTCGACTGGTTCCACCGCAAGTTCCATGAGGAGGTAACCGCCTATCTCGTGGAGGAGAAGGTGTTCAGGCGGTTCGGGCCGCACAGCGCCTCGCCCGACATGGAGGCGATGCGGGCGGGTCACGAGAATCTACGCTATCATCTCGCCTATATCGGCCATCTCGCCGAGACGCGGAGCTGGCTTGCCGGCGATGCCATGAGTTTTGCCGATCTCGCCGCCGCGGCGCACCTATCGACGCTCGACTATCTCGGCGAGGTGCCGTGGGAGGAGCATGAGCCGGCCAAGAACTGGTATGCGCTCTTGAAATCGAGGCCGTCCTTCAGGCCGCTGCTCCAGGACCGCGTGGCGGGCTTTACCCCGTCAGGGACCTATGCCGACCTCGATTTTTGAGCCAACCGCCCCGACATGAGTGGGCATGGCACAGACGCTGAAAGAGAGTATCGCTGAGGAGGCCAAGGCGCTCGGCTTCGATGCCGTCCGTTTCGCCGCCGCCGATGCGGTGAACGGCGCCGGCGAGGCGCTTGATCAGTTTCTCGCCGACGGCCGGCAGGGCGACATGACGTGGCTGGCCACGACGGCGGAGCGCCGCAAAGCCCCTCATGCGCTGTGGCCTGAAGCAAAGAGCGTCATCGTGCTCGGGTTGAACTATGGGCGTGGCGGCGACCCGCTCGCCGTCCTCAAAGAACGGTCGCGCGGCGCCATCTCGATCTATGCCCAAGGCGCCGACTATCACGACGTGCTCAAGGCCAAACTCAAGCCGCTGGCGGCGCGGGTGCAGGAGCTGACCCAAGGCGAGGTGAAAATCTTCGTCGATACAGCGCCGGTGATGGAGAAGCCGCTGGCGGCACGCGCGGGTCTCGGCTGGCAGGGCAAGCACACCAATCTCGTCTCGCGCGAGTTCGGATCGTGGCTCTTCATCGGCTCGATCTTCACCAGCGCCGCGATCGAACCCGACGCACCCGAAGAAGACTATTGCGGGGCCTGCCGGCGCTGCCTCGATGTGTGCCCCACCAGCGCTTTCACCGCTCCCTACCGGATCGATGCGCGCGCCTGCATCTCCTACCTCACCATCGAGCATAAGGGACATATCGCGCCGCGCTTTCGCGAGGCGATGGGTAACCGCATCTTCGGCTGCGACGACTGCCTCGCCGTCTGCCCGTGGAACAAGTTCGCGAGCACCGCGCGCGAGGCTAAGCTCAGCGTCAAGTCTGACAGTGACAATCCGCCGCTCGCCGAGTTGCTTATTCTCGACGACGCGACGTTCCGCGCGCGTTTCCGGGGCACGCCGGTCAAGCGCACGGGCCGCGACCGCTTCCTGCGCAACGTGCTCATCGCCGCCGGCAATTCCGGCGATGCGGCGCTCGTGCCTCTGATCGAGCCGCGGCTTGAGGACGACTCGCCGCTCGTGCGCGCCATGGCGGTGTGGGCGCTGTCGCGGTTGGCGCCACATCGCTTCCGCATGTTGCGCGCCGCTTGCTTCTCGCATGAGCCTGACCAAGCGGTGCGGAGCGAATGGATGGGGGAAGCGGCGTGAGCCGGCTGTTCGCTTTCGGTCTCGGCTTCTCCGCGCAAACCTTGACGGAGCGGCTCGCCCGCAAGGGATGGCAGATCGCGGGAACGGCACGCGATGTGGGCAAGATCGGCCAGCTGGCAGCGCGCGGTTACGAGATCGCTCAATACTCGGGGGAGGCCGGAAACAGCGCGCTCCCCCCCGCGCTTCTTGGCACAACGCATCTTCTGCATTCGATCCCACCGGGGCCGGAGAGCGATCCGGTGCTCGAGCATTACCGGGAGGAGATTGCGAAGCTCTCTTCGCTGGAATGGATCGGTTATCTCTCGACGGTCGGGGTCTATGGCGATCAGGAGGGCCGCTGGGTCGATGAAACCATCGCGCCCAGGCCGAACAGCGCGCGCACCGAGGCGCGGGTCGAGGCCGAGCAGGCCTGGCTCGAATTCGG
>DASWJG010000061.1:0-3804 GCA_036397315.1 Methyloceanibacter sp.
GCGATCTGGGCCGAGTCGCAGTGGGTCATGGCGACGATCGGCACGTAAACTTTCAACGCCTTGATCTGGTTGACCGCGGTGAGCGCGCCCTTCTCGTGGCCGGAGATCACCAGCACGTCGGGCTTCAAGGCCTTCACCTTAGTCAGGGTGACCGACATGTCGTTGAGGTCGGGCGGCAGCTGATCGTCGATGACGACCATCATGCCGTGGCGCTGCACGTCATCGAGCACGCCGGCGCGGACGTCCTGCGCAAACGGATCGTTCTCCATGGCAAGGGCTATTCTCAGCGTCTCCGGCGTCTTGCCGAACTTGCCGGCATGCTCGGCAGCAAGATCGATGGCGGGGGTGAGATATTGGTCGGAGGTGGAGAGCACGGCAAAAATGTAGCGATAGCCCTTGGTGAACAGCTCGCGCGCCGCGCCGTTGCCTTCGATCATCGGCACCTTGTATTTCTCGACGACCGGCAGGATCGCCTTGGTCAGACCGGAGCTGTACGGCCCAAGCATGAATTTGACGCCGTCTTGCTTGACCAGCCGCTCGGCCAACTCGGTGCCGCGCGCCGGCGTCGACTCGTCGTCGTAATAGCGCACCACGAGCTTGTAGCTCTTGCCACCGACTTTCACCCCGCCCTTGTCGTTGATTTTGCGGACGGCGAGTTCGTAGCCGTTCTTGGTGTTGACGCCGTTCAGCGCATATTTGCCGGTCAGGGACACGGCGGCGCCAAGAACGATCATATCCTCGGCGCCGGGTGCCGGGATGCCCCCCACGGTGCATAGCAGGGCGGCCGCTAGGCTCGCCGTCAACAGTCGCCCAGGCCGCACCTATCTCACCCCTGCCGCTAGGCTGCGAATCCCCTTCCTTGGCTACAGAGTACGCCGTTAGCGCCGCTTGGCAATCGACGGCAGCGAAATCCACCGCCAGTGGACCTTGTAAGCGCCGCTAGGGGGTGCCGTCCCTGCGCTACAGGTGCTTCTCGCCTAAAGCTGGTCGGCGTTGAAGGTGTCGCAGACCTCGAGCTTGCCGCTCTCATAGCCGCGCTTGAACCAGCTCACGCGCTGGGCCGAGGAGCCGTGGGTGAAGGCGTCCGGCACGACATAGCCTTGCGTCTGTCTCTGGATGCGGTCGTCGCCGATGGCGCTCGCCGCGTTGAGCGCCTCTTCGATGTCGCCCGGCTCGATGATATTCTTGGTCTCCTCGGCGTGATTGGCCCAGATGCCGGCAAAGCAGTCGGCCTGCAGCTCCATGCGCACCTGGAGGGCGTTGGCCTGTGCCTGCCCCATGCGCTGGCGCAAAGCCTCGACCTGATCGGCGATGCCCAAGAGCTTCTGCACGTGATGACCGACCTCGTGGGCAAGGACGTAGGCCTGGGCGAAGTCGCCTTGGACGCGGAAGCGGTTCTTCAGCTCCTCATAAAAATCGAGGTCGATATACACTTTCTCGTCGCCCGGGCAGTAGAACGGGCCCATCTGCGCCAGCCCCATGCCGCAAGCCGAGCGCACGCCGCCGGAGAACAGCACCAGCGTAGGATCCCTATAGCGTCGGCCATAGCGGCCGAAGAGGTCGCGCCAGACATCCTCGGTGTCGGCGAGCACGACGGACACGAAGCGCTTGAGAGCGTCTTCGCTGGTGGTCTGCGGACGTTCCACCGGCGGGCCCTGTTGTCCCGGAATCGGGAAATTGGTTGCGTCGGGGCGGGACTGCGGCAGGCGGATATCGGGGAAGGTCGTGGCGTCGCCACCCGGTCCACCGCCCTGCATGATGACGCTCGGGTCGACGCCGAAGAACAGCATCAGGCCGAGAATGATGAGAAGGCCGACAATGCCGATGCCGCCGCCGCGGCCGCTTGAGCCGCCGCCGCTCGGAAAGCGGGCGCCGCCGCCTGGGAACGGGAAGCGGAAGCCGCCGCCTTCGCCCCGCCGATCCTCGACGTTCTCGCTCTCTCGTTCGCCGCGCCAGCGCATTTCCGTGACCTTGGCCTCGGGGCCAGGACTGCCCGCTTTTTACCCATTGTGCATGCGGCGAGCCGCCGCACAAGGCTTCCAGCTTTGGCGGGGAATTCGTTGGCCGGGGGGCCTTGCGGGTCGCGGCGGGGGTTCCACGCGAAGCGCCACGCGGGGTGAAAGCGCGCCCGCAAATCCTTGTGGTTATTAAAGATACTGACAAGGATTCGTCACAGAACTGCCACAGGCCGGAGGCATGCTGTAGTTGCCCAGTTGTGTTCGGTCTGGGTCGGTAGTGCGTTCTGTGTAATTGCGTACGAGCCTCGGCACTCCCCGCGCCGGGGCTCTTCTTTTTTGCAGCCGGCCGCTTCGCTCGTGCATAGACTTTCGCCATGCATGTGAGGCCGCGCCGCCGTCTTGCCGAAACATTCCTCCTCGCTTCCGCCGTCGCTGTTGCGTCACTCAGCGCACCTTCGGGCGGTGCAAGACTCCATCTCCCCTTCGAGGTCTTTCCCGGGGCGATCTATCTTGGCCTCCTCGCTTGGCCGGCGTTCCTGAGCGGCGGCGATGGCGCCCAAGGCGCATCCGACCTTCAGCTCGCCGCCTATGGTGGCCCGGCCTATACGATGCCGAGCGCGGTCAAGTTCACCCAGCCCGGCGGCACCGATCTCAGTTTCAGCGCCGTCCCCTGGAAGGGCCAACCGTTCAAGTCTCCGCCTTATTACGGGTTGCGTGGCATCCTCTGGCCCGGCAACGGGGCGCAAGGCGTAATGGCCGATTTCACGCATATCAAGGCAAAGGCGATATGGGAGACGCCCGTTGAGCAACAGGGTACGCGCGACGGCCTGCCCGTGCCACCAAAAGAGAAACTGACCGCCACCTTCAGCAAGCTCGAATTCACTCACGGCTATAATCTCTTCACGCTCAACCTCGTGCGCCGGAGCGCTCTTCGCGCAAAGAACTTGGTCGCTTATGCCGGCGCAGGCGCGGGCGTCGCCATTCCGCATGTGGAGGTTGGACGGACCGGCTGGCCGGTCAAGACGCGCACCTCGGAGTATCAGCTGGCGGGTCCCGCGGTGCAGGTGCTCGGCGGGATGGAGTGGCGGTTCAGTCCACACGTCTCGCTGTTTCTCGAATACAAACTGAGCTGCTCGGCGATCGCGGGCGATGTCAAAGGCGGCGGCACGGTCGAGACCAATCTTTGCACGCATCAGCTCTTGGCCGGACCTGCGTGGCATCTCAGGGCGCCGCTCGCCGTCTCACCCTGATCTCAGGCGCGCTATTCGGCCGGCTCGAGCACGCCGCCCGCTTTCGGCGCCGGCAATGCGGGTATCGACGTGTCGGGCGTCAATGCGTCGTCGGCCTCCATGAACACGCGCCGGCTGAGATAGGTGTAGACCACCGGGATTACGAACAGGGTGAACAGCGTGCCGACCAGAAGGCCGCCGACAATGACCCAGCCGATGTCCTGGCGGCTCTCCGCGCCCGCCCCGGTGGCAAGCGCAAGCGGCACGGCACCGAGCACCATGGCGCCGGTGGTCATCAAGATCGGTCGGAGCCGGAGCGCCGCCGCCTCGATCACGGCCTCGCGCAGGGGCTGGCCCTTGGCGCGGAGCTGATTGGCGAACTCCACGATGAGAATGCCATGCTTGGTGATGAGCCCGATCAGGGTGACGAGTCCGACCTGGCTATAAATGTTTAGGGTGCCTCCGCTCCACCACAGCGCCAGCAGCGCGCCGGTGATCGACAGCGGCACCGTCAGCATGATGATGAAAGGATCGGTGAAGCTCTCGAATTGCGCCGCCAACACGAGGTAGATGAAGGCCAACGCGAGCAGGAAGGTGAGGTACATGCTCGCGCTCGC
>DASWJG010000062.1:0-5926 GCA_036397315.1 Methyloceanibacter sp.
TACGAACGGGCTCTGAAGTCATCCCCGCAAGGGTAAGGCGGAACAGGCGCCACTCGGGTGAACCCTTGCGCCGGATCGGCTAAGATGCCGATTCGGGCAGAACACGAAGGGGACCCGGCGATGTCACTCCGAGGCGCAACGGTAGGCTTGCTTTTGCTCGCGGCGGGCTCGACCGCGTTCGCGGAGGACCAACCCGCGACGCCAGCGGCCCCGGAAGAGCCGCAATGGGCGGAGTTCCAATCGCCTGAGCGGGGCTTCGCCATTTCCTTCCCCGGGACCCCCAAGGCGACAAGCGCGCCGGTCGAAGGTCAGAATCCCCTTCTTCAGTACGATTTTCAGGTGAGCCTCGGCGAGGACACCGTCTACAGCGTCGTGGTGTTCGAATATCCGGCCGGCAAGGGGCCGAGCCCCGACACCGACACTTACCTCAAGCTCGTGAACGCCTACGCCAAGGGCAGCGAGTCCCGCCTGCGCAAGAGGGGCCCGGCGACCATCGCCGGCCGCTCCGGCTTCGAGGCGATCGCCGACGACGGCAAGAGTAAGCTCAGTCATTTGATCGATGTCGTGCCTGCCGGCGACCGCATCTACATGCTCGTCACGGCCGGCCCCAAGGGCCACGCCACCGGCGACGATGCGGGACGCTTCCGCGATTCCTTCCGCCTGCTCGGCGATGGAGCGGACTCGCAATCGGCTGCCAATCCGCCTGCGCCGTAGCTGGATCTCTATCGGTTAGGCGACCGACGGCTTGCGCAGATCCTCGACGAAACTCTGGACGTCCCGCGATGGGGTCGGTGTGAAGAGACTCACGCCGAACATCACCAAGAAGCCGATAGGCACCGCGAACACGGCGGCGAAATCCTTTTTGATGCCGCCCCAATTGGCGACCGACCGCGCCGTCTCCTCCCACGCCGCCAAGGCCGCCGCCCGCGCCGTCTCGTCGGCGAGGTAATAGCCTTGCCTGAGCGCGCTATAGCGTGCCGCCTCGTCTGGCGTGGCGTTGGAGAGGAAGCTCGAGGTCTCGTAGAAGGCGAACGGGATATAGCGCGGCGCCAGTATGTAATAGAGACACACGGCAAGGCCTGCCAGCATGCCCGCCAGAGCGCCGTCGCCGGTGGTGCGCTTCCACCAAATTCCGAGCAGAAGCGCCGGCAGAAGGGTGCTCGCCGCCAACGAGAAGGAAGCTCCTGTCATGGCCGGAATAGCTTCGGGCGCTGCGAACGCGGCCCAGGTGGCAAGCCCCGCGACCAACACGATCGCCGCACGCGCCACGAGGATGCGCCGCTCCGTCGAGGCGGTGAGATGCAGGCTCCTGTAATAGAGGTCGTAAGACAGCGCGTTAGCGACCGCGAGCACGAGTCCGCTGCCGGCGGCAAGCAAGGCGGCGACCGTCCCCGTGGCGATCAGCCCGAAAGAGAGGATCGCGCTCGCCTCGGACGAAGCCGCCGGTGATGCGTCGAACAGCGAGAGATAAGGCGCCGCGCCAAGTAGGAGCGCGGCGGTAAAGGGAAGAGCCCAGAGAAACGACGTCCTCGCCTCTTCGATGGACGGTGTGACGAGACCCCGCATCAACAGATGCGGCAGCGACGCAATCCCCGCGCCAAGGCAGAACAGCAGTGCAAAGCCGTTGAGACTGTCTTCCGCGGCGAAGCTGTCCAGCTTGAAGATTGCGAGAGCCGATTTGAGGCCGGCGGGCTCGATCCCAGAAAACACCGTTCCCTGTTCCCAGAAGAAAAACGCCAACGCGACGACCGAGGCCGCGAGCAGCACGGCGTATTGGACGATTTGCGTCAGGCTTGCCGAGCGCATGCCGGCGGCAATGCTGCACACGAGCAACATTGCTACGCCAGCCGCGATGCCCGTCTCGGCGCCGACGGCGAAGACGCGCATGGCTATGGCACCGAGCCCCATGAGCACCAAGGCGAGAGCGGGAAAGGAGCACAAGATCACGGCGAGCACGGCGAGCGGCCTGACGCCCGGCGCGCCGAACCGCTCGCCAAGAAAATCCGGCACGGTACAACCGCCGAACTTGCGAAGATAAGGCGCCACAAAGAGCGCAATAAGAAGAACCCCCCCTCCCCCGCCGAGGACCAACAGGGAAGCTCCATCCCATCCCTGGCTAAGGGCGCCGGCGAGCCCGGCGAAGGCGAGCACCGGGATCAGGCAAATGGCGATCGCCATGCCGTTGAACAGAGCCGGCACAAGCCGCCCCGCGACATAGAAATCGGAGATCGGCCGCCTGAGCGCGACGGCGCCTGCCCTGGCGTAGAGCGCCAAGGTCGCCAGGATGAGCAATTTGGTCGCCAGCGTCACCGTCTTCCCTGCTTCGCTGCGCTACTTGAGCGCCTGTTTTCCCGTCGCGGCGCAACATCGCGCAAGAGCTCCGCCAACTGAATGAAGTCCCGCTTGCGCGGCGAGGTTTTGCGCCAGGCAAGCCCGATCTCGCGCTTCGGTTCCGGCGCGCGGAAGCGCAACAGGCGGATGTCGCCGCCTGTATGCACCTCGCTGGCGATGGCCATCTCCGGCAGAAGCGTGATGCCATAGCCGTTGGCGACCATCTGCACGATGGTGGCGAGGCTGGAGGCGCCGAAGCTGTCGCGGGCCTCTGGCGTCAGCATATGGCAATAGGACAGCGCTTGGTCGCGCATGCAATGGCCCTCCTCGAGCAAGAGGAGGCGATCATCGGCGAGCATCTCGGCGCTAGCGTGGCGGAGCCGCTGATTTCGCTTCGTCGCCTTGGTCGCAAGAATGAACCGGTCGTCGAACAGATGGAGTGTCTCGACCTCCGGATCATCGATGGGGAGCGCGATGAGGATGAGGTCGAGGCCTCCGGCCACGAGCTCATGCACGAGATTCGAGGTCAGGGTCTCGCGGAGCTGCAGATTGAGCGCCGGAAAGCGCCGCTGCAGCTCCGGCAATGCCGCCGGCAGGAGATAGGGCGCGATCGAGGGAATTGCGCCGAGCTTCAGCACGCCCGACAGCACCCCTTCCTGATGCTTGGCGTAATCGAGCAGGTCGCGCACCGAGGCAAGAATGGTGCGCGCGCGTTTGGCGATCTCCTCGCCCTGTTCGGTGAGCTCGATGCCCGACTTCCGCCGCTCGACGAGGCTCACCTCAAGCTCGTCCTCCAGCTCCTTGATTTGCATGCTGAGCGCCGGCTGGCTGACGGCACAGGCTTCCGCCGCATGGCCGAAATGGCGGGTTTCCGCCAAGGATTCCAGGTAGCGCAATTGCCTCAGCGAAACCATGACGATAAGTACCGCTTATGCTTTCTATAAGGAAATACGATTGGAAATTATCATGAGCGGAAACCATATTCAAATGGCAGAGCCCTCGCAGCCACATCCGGGTTCGCAAAACATCTGGCTGCATCGGCCGACGCTTGGCCCTAACTCGCGGAAGGAGAGCTACCATGCGTGAGTGGCTGAAGCCGACGATTGTGGAGACGGAGTCTGGCATGGAAGTCACGAGCTACCTGCCGGCAGAGCTGGATCGCGCTTAATCCGCTCTCTCATCTCGGAACGAATGCGAGCGGCGATCCGGCGGAAGCCCGATCGCCGTTTCGCTTTTCAGCGCTGGGTCTTATATTCCCGGAGGGAGCGCTTGCCTTGGCCTTGGACTAGCCTTTGCAACCGGGCTGGCAAATCTTCCGTTCAGATTTTCTTAATGTGGCATCAAGGTAGTGTTCATGACGAGGCCATGCCGCTCTCACCTGCGCTTCCTATATTAAGTGCGTGGAAGTACGCCCCGAGACTGACCGCGCCGAAGTATAGCCGTTGACGTGCATCAGAGCGGCGAATTCTAGGGAGGACTATCCGGGTTCCTAGATCAGGACTGGGTAGGAAGAGGTAGAACACCGTGACCAAGATCATGAGCCCCGAGGAACTGGAGCAGGAGCTTCGCGCCATCGGCGCTGAGCGCTATCACGATAAGCATCACTTTCATAAGCTGCTGCATGGCGGCAAGCTAAACAAAGGCCAGGTGCAGGCCTGGGCGCTCAACCGCTACTGCTATCAGTCGGCGGTGCCGCGCAAAGACGCAGCCTTGATGAGCCGGTGCCACGACCGGCAGCTCAGGCGCGATTGGATCCATCGCATCATGGACCATGACGGCTTCGGCGAAGAGGAAGGCGGCATCGAGCGCTGGCTGGTGCTCACCGACGGGCTCGGGCTCGATCGGGACTACGTTATTTCGAGGAAAGGCGCCCTGCCCGAGACCGTTTTTGCCGTCGAGGCCTATGTCAACTTCGTGCGGGAGAAGACCCTGGTCGAGGCGGTCGCCTCCTCGCTCACCGAGCTGTTCGCGCCCAAGATCCACAAGGAGCGCATCTCGGGCATGCTCGAGAATTACGACTTCATCAGCGACAAGGTGATGGCCTATTTCAAGCGCCGTCTCACCCAGGCGCCGCGCGACGCTGATTTTGCCTTGGAATACGTGAAGCGCAATGCGCGCACGCCCGAGGCGCAAACCGCCGCGCTCGATGCCTTGCGCTTCAAATGTAACGTGCTTTGGGCGCAGCTCGATGCGCTGCACTACGCCTATGTCGAGCCTGGGCTGATCCCGCCCGGCGCTTTCGTGCCGGCCAAAGCATGACAGAGACCACGTCCCCTGCACGCCTGATCGTCGGACGGGAGACGCGGCCTCATTTGCCGGCCTATCTGAGGCTCCGCCACGATGCGGGGCGAGGCCGTTGGATTTTGTTGGCGCCGGAGCGGGTGCTGACGCCTGACGACACCGCCGTCGCCGTGCTCAAGCTCTGCGACGGCAAGCGCACCGTGGAGCATATCGTCGAGGCTCTCGCCAAGGAGTATTCGGCGCCGGCGGACGTGATCCGCACCGACGTGCTCGATCTGCTCCAAGGCCTGGCGGACAAGGGATATATCAAAGGATGAGCGAGGAGCTTAGGACCAACGGGCATTGCCAAACGGTCGTCGTGGACGACGAGCCGACCGAGGGCGTGAGCGGCGACGCTCAAGCGGCACTCTGCGCGCGCGCTCCCGTTGGGCTGCTCGCCGAGCTGACCCATCGTTGTCCCTTGCAGTGCTCTTATTGCTCCAATCCCATCGAGCTTGAGCGCGTCAACAAGGAGCTCTCCACCGAGATGTGGTGCTCGGTGATGCGCCAGGCCGGCGAGATGGGCATCCTCCAGGTGCATCTCTCGGGCGGCGAGCCCACCGCGCGCAAGGACCTCGAGGATATCGTCTCGGCGGCGTCCGAAGCAGGCCTCTACTCGAACCTGATCACCGCCGCCGTGACGCTTAATCGCGCCCGCCTCGAAGACCTCGCCAAGCGCGGGCTCGATCACGTCCAGATCTCGTTCCAGGACGTCGACGCCGAGAACGCCGAGCGGATCGGCGCCTATCCCGGCGCCACCGCGAAGAAGCTTGATGTCGCCCGCTGGGTGACCGAGCTTGGCCTTCCGCTGACCATCAACGCCCCCATCCACCGCCAGAACATCCACAATGTCGGCCGCTATATCGAGCTTGCCATCAAGCTCGGCGCGCAACGGCTCGAGATCGCCCATGTGCAATATTATGGCTGGGCCTATCTCAATCGCGCCGCTCTGATCCCTACCTATGATCAGACCCTTCAGTCGATCGAGTTCGTCGAGCGCGAGAGGGAGCGGCTGAAAGGCGTGCTCACCATCGACATGGTCGTGCCCGATTACTACGCCAAGCGCCCGAAGCCCTGCATGGGCGGCTGGGGCAAAGGCTTTATGAATATTACCCCTGCCGGCAAGGTGCTCCCCTGCCACGCCGCCGAGACGATCAAGACGCTCTCCTTCGACAACGTGCAGGATCGTCCGCTGCTCGACATCTGGCTCAACTCCGATGCCTTCAATGCCTTCCGCGGCACGGACTGGATGAAGGAGCCCTGCCGCTCTTGCGCTTTCAGGGAGATCGACTTCGGCGGCTGCCGCTGCCAGGCC
>DASWJG010000063.1:0-7888 GCA_036397315.1 Methyloceanibacter sp.
AGGCCGAGCCGGTCTTGAGCAGGCCGACGATCTCGGCGCCGCCGTCGCGCGTGCGCTGCACGATGTCGTCGAGCCGCTTCTGGGTGATCCAGCGCATCTTGACGAGGTCGGCCAGCGGAATGCCGGCGACCGACGAATAGCGGATGAGCGGCACCATGGTGTCGCCGTGGCCGCCCATCACCATCGTGCTGATGTCCTCGGGGCTGACGTCGAATTCCTGGGAGAGGAAGTAGCGGAACCGCGCCGCGTCGAGCACGCCGGCCATGCCGACTACCTTGTTGCGCGGCAATCCGCTCGTCTTTTGGAGCGCCCAGACCATGGCGTCGAGCGGGTTGGTGACGCAGATGACGAAGGCTTCGGGCGCGTATTTGCGCAAACCGGCGCCCACCTGCTCCATGACCTTGAGGTTGATCTCGATGAGATCGTCGCGGCTCATGCCGGGCTTGCGCGGGATGCCGGCGGTGACGATCACTACATCGGCGTCCTTCAGCTCGGCATATTCGTTGGTGCCCTTGAACTTCGGCACATAGCCCTCGACCGGGGCCGATTGGGACAGGTCGAGCGCCTTGCCTTGCGGCACGCCGTCAACCACGTCGAACAGGACGATTTCGCCAAGCTCTCTGATGCCCGCAAGATGGGCAAGTGTGCCGCCGATCTGGCCCGCGCCGACCAGTGCAATACGATTACGCGCCATGAGATCCCCTTCCGTTTGGCTGCCCGCCGCTCGCTCCCGCAGGCCAACATCAACGCGTGGTTTGGTTAAATGCAATCCGCCCCGCACGCAAGGGTGCTAGCCAAGCATAGACCCAATCGGCGTCCATCGGATAAGCTCTCGGCAAAAGACTTCCCCGGGGAACGAATGGCGCCATGGCGGAACATCATGCGCAGAGCCGCTCCATGCAGACAGAGTCGTGGCCGCTCGTGGTCTGGGCGGCGCGGCTCAGTGTCTATTTCTTGGCGCAGGGCGCGCTCGTCCTTCTGGCCTATGCCTATTACGGCTTCGACAGCGATCCCGAGAGCTTTGCGCTCGGCTTCCGCATCGACCCAATCCTGGCGGGCGTCAATCTCGCGTGGGGGCTGATCGGCACCTATATCGGCTTCTTCCGCCCGCGCTATGCCGCGCCCTTCGTGCTCGCCTTCGCCGCGTTCTATACGATGGTGGCCGTGCTCGGCACCTTCACCCCCACCCATCTCGGCATGATGCTCAACGATCGGGTGAACCTGTTCCACTGGCTGGTCGTTCTGCCCGCCTGGGCGGTCGGGCTTTATGCGCTGTGGCGGAGGCGCCGCCTCCGCTGAGGGCTCATGGCGGTGGGGGCACCTCCTCGGCGAGCGGCTTGTCCTTGGGCTTGATGCGCACGACGAACAGCTTCACCGGCCGATCTCCCTGGTTCATGCCGCGATGGACGACGTTGGGGGGGAGATAGTCGGCCTCGCCCGCCTTGATCTCCCTGGGTTCCTGGCCTTGACGTTGGAAGGTGAGGGTCCCTTCGAGGATGTAGGCAATTTCGTGGGCGTCGGGATGGATGTGCCAGGGGAGCACGGTGCCCGGCGGGAAGGTATAGAGCTGCGCGTTGACCTCCTTGCCCTCCTCGCCGGCCAGCGCCTCGGCGATCAGCTGCTCGGCGGTGACGGCTGGTGGTCCCTCGCGATCGCGGGCGAGGACGAGGCTTCCGCCCGCTACGCAAGCGGCCAGAACGACGCTAGTGATCGCCGCTCTCATCTGCATGGCCTCACCTCATCCGCTTGCATTTTGGCCCTATAGTTCCGCCGAGGGGCAGCGATTCGCTGGCCGTCTCAAGGAGGGGAACCATGAACGGAACGGTCTACAACTACCGCATGGAAGGCGCCAGATACGGCGTCAGCTTCGGCACGGCGCTGGCGATCGCCATCTCCTACACCACCAACCACTCGATCTTGTGGGCCATCATCCACGGCTTTTTCAGCTGGCTCTATGTGATCTATTTCGCGCTGTTCAAATAGGTACAGGTCGAGTCAAATAGACAGAGATCGAGACCTCGATAATTGGCCCTTTAGGGCCGGCGCCGTCACAATGCGGACACCAATTCCAGCTTACGAGTTGGGGAGCGCGACGGTGTGATTTCAGGCTAAATCGCGCTAGACTGAGTCAGCGCCGCCTGAGGATCGCCCATCGGCCTTGCGGCTGCGCTTTTCATTTCCTGTCCCCACACACACACTCAAGGAGCCCACACCACATGACGACGATGATGGGAAGTCTTGCACGCAAGGGAGCGATCGCCATATGCGCGATCGCCGCATTGACCGCGATGAGCGAGAGCGCCTCAGCCCGCTGGCACGGCGGCTGTTGGGGATGCGGGGCCTTCGCGGCCGGCGCCATCGCCGGAGCCGCGCTCTCCAGGCCCTACGTTGCGCCGAGATATTATTATGGCGCCCCGGTGGTCGTGGCTCCGCCCGTGGTCGTGACGCCGCCGCCCGTGTATTCGCCCTATCCGGTGTGCCCGGTGGTCGGGCCGGCGCCCTATTACTGCCGCTGATCGCGCGCGCCTCTCGACAACGACCGCTTCATCCGAAGTTCGATCAATCGGCGCTGCCATGCGCGCCAGAGGAGACCCTCATGACCGTCATTCATAGACTTGTTGCCGTTGCCGCGTTTGCCATCGCGGGAAGCCTGTCGGCCCATGCCGAGCCGGCGAGTGAGACTGCCGCGGCCCAGACGGCGCCGATCCCGGCGCTGCATTGCGAATTCAAGGCGGTGAGTGCTTGCTCGCCGGACGGCGCTTGCAAGCCGGGCAAGGATATGGCCGGCATGCCGCTACCGCTCAAGGTCACGGTCGACTTCGAGAACACGGTAGTTTCCGCCGTGGACGATAGTGGCTTCCCCCACATGGACAATTTCGACGCGGCGGCGGATTCGGGGGATCAGCTCATCGTTCATGGCATCGATGGCGCCTTCGGCTGGCAAATGGCGATCCATAATGACAGTCCCGCCGCCTCGATCACTTTCGCTTCGGCGGACTCGGTGATCACCGGCTTCGGCACCTGCACCAATAAATAGGGCGCTGTTCCCTCTCTTGCGGTGGGGCGTGCTTCTCAGCATGGCGTTTTGACGCTAAAGTCGCCTCACCGCGGGGGCAGGGGTGTGAAGGAGGGGCAGCATTTTGGTCGGAGTTCATCGCCTCGCCCGGCATGCGGCATGCATCTTCGGCGTGGGGCTCATTGCTGCGGCCGCGGCGCAAGCCGGTCAATACGAGCAGCCGCCTTCCTTCCAGGCGAGCCAGGTGCTCCCGCCCAATCTCCTCAGCAGCCCCTACTACACGGTGGGCAACGCCGTCGGCCTCGACAATTTCCAATATGTGTTCAGGGTCGACACCCGATGGGGGGATTTCACCGTCAAGGGCTCCGACCTCATGCGGGTCAGGGCGCGCGAGATGGCGGCTACCGCCAAGCTCGAGGAGATCGACAGCGCCGGCACATTGGTCAACGCCGCCGGGCGCACGGCGCTCAAACCCCTCAACACCGCCAAGGACCTCGTCACCGCTCCGGGCAAGACGATTGGCGACACCTTCAAGGGCGTGGGCAATCTGTTCGGCAGCGTGGACGCCTCGATGGCGGCGACCGACCCGAATAAAGAGGGCGTGCTCGCCTCGGTCACCGGCGGCGCCACGGCGCGGCGCAAGCTCGCCTACGATTTCGGCGTCGATCCCAATACCAGCTTCCCGCCGCTCCACGACGAGCTGACGCGGCTCGCCACGGCCAACGCCATCGGCGAGACCACCACCAATGCCGGGCTCGCCTTCGTCACCGGCGGCGCCGGCATCGCCATCAGCGTCGGCGGCACGAGCCGCACGCTGAGGCTCGCGCTGCGCGACAAGACGGCGGGGCAGCTCGAGAAAGAGGGCCGCCAATTGCTCGCGGCGATGGGCGTTCCTGGTGCCACAATGGACGCCTTCTACGGCAATCCGAACCTGTCCCCGACCGACAAGGCGATCATCGTCGCCGAACTCATGAGCATGGACGCCACGAGCGGACGCGAGATCTTTATCGCCGGCGCGGCCAACGCCCAGAGCATCGAGATGGGCTTCTTCTACCGGCGCCAGGCGGAGCTGATCGCCGGCTTCGATCAGAAGGTCTCCCCCGTGAGCGCCTTCGTGCGCATGGGCGGCGCGCCCATGCTGCAAACCGGCAAGGGCACGGTGAGCGTGTTGCCGGTCGACTATCTCTATTGGTCGCCCCCGCTCGAAGGACTGGTGAGCGGCGCACGCGGCGGCGAGATGTGGATCACGGGCCGCGCCAGCGAGCGGGCCAAGGCCGGTCTTGCCGCGCTCGGCTGGACGCTCCAGCCCAAGGCCGGCGCCCGACTCGGCGAGTAAGGACCAAGGGCTCGGCTAGAGCGCTATCGCATCAAACGGAATCGAGATAGCGCTCTAGCGTTTTGTTTGAGCATGATCTTTTTTGGAAAACCGGTGCCCACTTTTCCGGATCATGCTCTAGAGCGGCGTGATGACCAAGGCCGGCCGCCTGACTCTTCCCCAGTGTCGGAAGTGTCGGGAGCGCGCCATGAGCGCGGCGGCTCCTCGGACGCCTTCGGCCTAGACCGCCTCGCCGTCGTTTTCCTCACCGTCCGCGGCTTTGCCTCGGAGCGCTCGCGCTCCTCGCGCAACTCGGTGCGGAACGCCTTCTCGAGCACTGACATGGACAAACCGGAGCGAAGAACTGGCATCATCGCATTCCTCCTTAGTCGATGTCGATCGCGAGGCCGACGCCAGGCGCGACGAGGGCGATGCCGGGTCCGTAGTCGTATTCGTCGGGCGCGCCATAGACCGGCGCCCCGTAATCGGCGTAAGGCCCGGGCCCGTAATAGGCGTAGGCCGGCGGACCATAATAGCCGGGACCGAACACGGGGCCGGCATAGCGGTGGTGGTAGTGATCGCTGGGCCCGATCGAGGTCCAGGTGCCGCCGAAATCGCCCTCATCCTGGAGCGAGCCTGCTTGCGCCGGCGCGGAGATCAGCGCCACGCCACCAAGGAGCGCAAGGGCGAGCGCGCCGCGGCAAAGGGTGGTGTTCATCGTCAAGCCTCCTTTCGTAGGCTTTGGGCTGCAAGGCCAACGGCTGAAGCGCCGATGGGTTCCAGCCCTTCAAATTTGCTCAGCGCTCAAGGAAGCGCCCCCTCCGCCTCGTCATCGCCCGGCTTGACCGGGCGATCCAGTAACCCCTGCGGTGCGCAATCGCGAAGGTCGGTGGTTACTGGATGCCCGCCTGCGCGGGCATGACATGTGAAAACTAGGCACGCGTCCTCGTTGCCGCGACGCGCATTCGCGTCCGGGGTTTGACGATTTCGCCCCTCAATCCTTCGAGACGGGCCTTTGGCCCTCCTCAGGATGAGGGGGATGGCGCGCCGAAAAGCGCAGTCCAGTATGGTGTCGCGATCTTAGCGAGATCGCGCGGGCGCCTCTCGGCGCGCCAAGGCGGCGTTTTCCGGCACCGGGCCCCGCTTTCCGTTGCCGGCTATGGCCGGTCGGTTAGCCAGCTCCTGGCAGGGACTCCCTAATGGTCCCGGGGGGAGCTCCGGCGCCGCCCGGGTGGCTTGTCAAGCGAACAAGCCCCGCGGGCGCCGCACCTCGTCCCGCCAACGCGCGCCTCGCGAGAGCGCCCCTCAAGCGGACGAGGTGGGTGCAGGATACGTGAGGTTTTCAAGCCGGGGATAAATCCCAGGAGGTTTACGTCGGCTTTGTGCCATCAGCGGACCCCTCTAACGCATTTCTCCTGCGTTCTCGGCATCGAGAAGGATGCACGCGCGACGTACAACGCCCGGGGTTCAACATTGAGAGCGCGCTGCCTTGCTTTCTCGCTCGAGCGTGCCCAACTATAGGGACTAGCACTCTTCTTCTACGAGTGCCAAAAGCGCTCGATCCCGAACTCCCATCAATCCCAAGGGGCACCCATGAAATTCAGGCCGCTACATGACCGCGTCGTCATTCGCCGTCTTGAAGGCGAAGAGAAGACGAAGGCCGGCATCATCATTCCCGACACCGCCAAGGAAAAGCCGCAGGAAGGCGAAGTCGTCGCCGTTGGTCCTGGCGCGCGTGATGAAGCCGGCAAGCTCATCCCCATTGATCTCAAGGCGGGCGATCGAGTGTTGTTCGGCAAATGGTCGGGCACAGAAGTGAAGATCGATGACGAAGAACTCCTCATCATGAAGGAGTCCGACGTCATGGGGGTGCTCGAAGGCGCCAAGGCCAGCAGGAAGGCCGCATAGGCTTGAAGTAGCCTTCCATCAGTTCAACTTAGGAGAACCAAAATGGCTGCCAAGGACGTCAAATTTTCCACCGACGCGCGCGACAAGATGCTGCATGGCGTCGATATCCTTGCCAACGCTGTCAGGGTGACGCTCGGGCCCAAAGGCCGCAATGTCGTCCTCGACAAGAGCTACGGCGCGCCGCGCGTCACCAAGGACGGAGTCACCGTCGCCAAGGAGATCGAGCTCGAGGACAAGTTCGAGAACATGGGCGCGCAAATGCTCCGCGAAGTGGCATCGAAGACCAGCGACATCGCCGGCGATGGCACCACCACCGCGACCGTGCTCGCTCAAGCGATTGTGAAGGAAGGGATCAAGCTGGTTGCAGCCGGTATGAATCCGATGGACCTGAAGCGTGGCATCGATCTGGCAGTAGGCGAGGTCGTCAAGGACATTGCGCGGCAGGCCAAGAAGGTTAAGTCGTCGGAGGAGATCGCCCAGGTCGGAACGGTCGCCGCGAACGGCGAGAAGGCGATCGGCCAGATGATCGCTAAGGCCATGCAGAAGGTCGGCAATGAGGGCGTGATCACGGTGGAGGAGGCAAAAAGCCTCGAAAGCGAGCTCGAAGTGGTCGAGGGCATGCAGTTCGACCGCGGCTATATCTCGCCCTACTTCATTACCAATGCCGAGAAAATGGTGGCGGAGCTTGAGAACCCGTACATCTTCATCAATGAGAAGAAGCTCTCTGGGCTGCAGTCGCTGCTGCCGTTGCTCGAATTGGTGGTGCAGTCGGGCCGTCCGCTGCTCATCATCGCCGAGGACGTCGAGGGCGAGGCGCTTGCCACCCTCGTGGTGAACAAGCTCCGCGGTGGCTTGAAGGTCGCCGCCGTCAAGGCCCCGGGCTTCGGCGATCGCCGCAAGGCCATGTTGCAGGATATCGCCGTGCTTACCGGTGGTGAGCTCATCTCCGAGGACCTCGGCATCAAGCTCGAGAACGTGACCATCGACATGCTTGGCCGTGCCAAGCGCGTGACGATCACCAAGGACGACACCACCATCGTCGGCGGCGCCGGCAAGAAGGCCGATATCGAGACCCGCATCGCCCAGATCAAGCAGCAGATCGAGGACACCACCTCCGACTATGACAAGGAGAAACTGCAGGAGCGTCTGGCCAAGCTCGTCGGCGGGGTGGCCGTGATCAAGGTGGGGGGTTCAAGTGAAATCGAAGTGAAGGAGAGAAAAGACCGCGTCGACGATGCGCTGAACGCAACGCGGGCCGCGGTCGAGGAGGGCATCGTGCCCGGCGGCGGTGTCGCTCTGCTATGGGCGGCGAAATCCCTGAAGGTCAAAGGCGACAACGAGGACCAAGAGGCCGGCATCAACATCATCCGCCGGGCGCTCCAGGCTCCGATCCGCCAGATCGCCGAAAATGCCGGCGTCGAAGGCTCGATCGTTGTCGGCAAGGTGACCGACCAGAAGTCGCCCTCCTTTGGTTATGACGCCCAAACCGGCGAATACGGCGACCTGATCGGGAAGGGCATCATCGACCCCGCCAAAGTCGTGAGGGTCGCCTTACAGGACGCGAGTTCGGTCGCTGGCCTGCTGGTCACAACGGAAGCGATGGTTGCCGAGAGACCGAAGAAGGATTCTGGCTCTCCGGCCATGCCGGG
>DASWJG010000064.1:0-6198 GCA_036397315.1 Methyloceanibacter sp.
CGAAACATCGCCGCCCATGGCGGCAATCTGGCGAACGAGACTTGCCGCGATATGCCGCGCTCCCGGCGAGGAGGCCAGAAACACCGTCTCGATCTCCGGCGCAAGGGCCTGGTTCATCCCGGCCATCTGCATCTCGTAGTCGAAATCGCCGGCGTCGCGCAGGCCCCTGATGACGACCGTGGCCTTCGCGTCCTTAGCCGCATCGACAGTCAAATTATCGTAAGTGGTTACTTCGAGCTTGAGGCCGATCTCCCGCGCCACGGGGTTCAACACCTCTGAGGTCAGCTTCACGCGCTCCGCAGCGGTGAACAGAGGATGCTTGTCGTGATGGGTGCCGATGGCGATCACCAATTTATCGACGAGATGGGCCGCCCGGCGCACGATGTCGACATGGCCGTAGGTGACGGGATCGAAGCTGCCGGGATATAGGCCGATACGCGTGCTCACGGCTCCACGCCCTCGCCGCCGTCGGCTTCATCGCCGCCATTCTCGTCGGGAATGTGCTCGACCGAAACCACGCGCTCGCCCTCAGCGGTCGAGAACACGATCACCCCTTGGGTCGAGCGCCCCATCAGGCTGATGTCCTGAACCGGCACGCGGATCAGCTGACCGCCATCGGTGACGAGCATGATCTGGTCGGTCTCCTCGACCGGGAAGGAAGCGATCAGCTTACCGTTCCGCTGGTTGACGATCATGGCGATGATGCCTTTCCCGCCGCGGCCCGAGATGCGGTACTCGTAGGCGGATGTACGCTTGCCGTAGCCGTTCTCCGAGACCGTCAGCACGAACTCCTCGTGCGCGCTGAGTTCGGCGTAACGCTCGGGGCTCAACACCACCGTCTCCTGACCGTTGCCCTCGGCTTCCATCTCCTCGACATCGACGCCCCCGCGGCGAATGACGTTGGCCTGGCGGACATAAGCGGCGCGCTCGGCCGGCGACGCCTCGATATGGTTGAGGATCGCCATGGTGATGACCTGGTCGCCGCGCTCGAGCTTGATGCCGCGCACGCCGGGCGACTCGCGGCCCTTGAACACGCGCACATCGATTACCGGGAAGCGGATAGCCTGGCCTTCGGCCGAGGTCAGCAGCACGTCCTGCTGCTCGTTGCAGACATCCACGCCGACGATGCGGTCGCCGGGATCGAGCTTCATGGCGATCTTGCCGTTCTGGCGCACCTCAATGAAGTCGGAGAGCTTGTTGCGCCGGACGCTGCCGTAATTGGTGGCAAACATCACGTCGAGCTTCGCCCAGGTGGCCTCGTCCTCCGGGAGCGGCAGGATGGTGGTGATGGTTTCGTCCTTGCCGAGCGGCAGGAGATTGACCAGCGCCTTGCCGCGCGCCTGCGGCGCCGCCAGCGGCAGCCGCCATACCGTCATCTTGTAAGCCATGCCGCGCGAGGAGAAGAACAGGACCGGCGTGTGCGTGTTGGCGATGAAGATGCGGGTGACGAAGTCCTCCTCGCGCGTCGCCATGCCGGCGCGGCCTTTGCCGCCGCGGCGCTGGGAGCGGTAGGCGGATAGCGGCACGCGCTTGATGTAGCCCTTGTGGGAGACGGTGACGACCATGTCCTCGCGCTGGATCAGGTCTTCGTCCTCAACCTCGCCTTCCATTTCGGTGATCTCGGTGCGGCGCGGGGTGCCGAACTCGGTCTTTATTGCTGTCAGCTCGTCCTTGACGATCGACACGATGCGGGCGCGCGAACGCAAGATGTCGAGATAGTCGCCGATCTGCTCGCCGAGCGTCTTCAGCTCGTCGCCGACCTCGTCCCGGCCGAGCGCGGTGAGCCGCTGCAGGCGGAGATCGAGGATGGCGCGGGCCTGGTCCTCGGACAGGCGGTAGGTGCCTTTGGCGGAAACCTTGTGGCGGGGGTCGGCGATCAGTTCGACCAGCGCGACCACGTCCTTGGCCGGCCAGTCGCGAGCCATCAATTGCTCGCGGGCCGTGGCGGGATCCGGCGCCTTGCGGATCACGGCGATGACCTCGTCGATATTGGCCACGGCGATGGCCAAGCCCACCAGGACATGAGCGCGATCGCGGGCCTTGCGCAGGAGGAACTTGACGCGCCGCCCGACCACCTCCTCGCGGAACTCGGTGAAGGCGCGGATCATGTCCTTGAGGTTGAGCTGCTCCGGCTTGCCGCCGATCAGCGCCACCATGTTGCAGCCGAAGGTCGATTGCAGCGGCGAGAAGCGGTAAAGCTGGTTCAGCACCACGTCGGCCATGGCGTCGCGCTTCAGCTCGATGACCACCCGCATGCCCTGGCGGTCGGACTCGTCGCGAATGTCGGAAATACCCTCGATCTTCTTCTCGCGCACAAGCTCGGCGATCTTCTCCACCATCGCCGCCTTGTTCACCTGATAAGGGATCTCGGTGATGATGAGCGCATCGCGCTCCTTGCGGACGGTCTCGGTGGTGACGCGGCCGCGCATGAGAACGGAGCCGCGGCCTTTGTAATAGGCCGAGCGGATGCCGGTGCGGCCGAGAATGAGCCCGCCGGTGGGAAAGTCGGGACCGGGGACGATCTCCACCAGCTCATCGATGCCGATGGCGGGATTGTCGAGATAGGCGATGCAGGCGTCGGTCACCTCGCCGAGATTGTGCGGCGGGATGTTGGTGGCCATGCCGACAGCGATGCCGCCGGCGCCGTTGACCAGAAGATTGGGAAATTTCGCCGGCAGCACGACCGGCTCGCGCTCGCGGCCGTCGTAGTTCGGCTGGAAATCGACCGTGTCGTTCTCCAGGTCGTCGAGCAGGGTCATGGCGGGACGCGCCAGCCGGACCTCGGTGTAGCGCTCGGCCGCGGGCGGATCGCCGTCGACGGAGCCGAAGTTCCCCTGCCCATCGATGAGGGGAAGGCGCATCGAGAATTCCTGCGCCAGGCGGACCAGCGCGTCGTAGATCGCCTGATTGCCGTGGGGATGGTACTTACCCATGGTGTCGCCGGTGACGCGCGCCGATTTGTTGTAGGCGCGGTCCGGCGTGTAATTGTTCTCGTGCATCGAATAGAGGATGCGGCGATGCACGGGCTTCAGCCCGTCGCGCACGTCGGGAAGCGCGCGCGACACGATCACGCTCATGGCGTAATCGAGATAGGAGCGCTTCATCTCGTCGATGAGCGAGATGGGCCTGATGTCAGAGGGGACCGGGCCCTCGACCTCTGTCTTGTCGTTGTCAGCCAAGGAAGGAGGAAGCCTGTTCTAAAGAGGTGAGCGAAGCCCATGCCGTCGGCGGCGGAACGGCGAAAGCCTGTCACGCGCGAGACCGAAAACGATGGAAGTAAGACGCTTCTCTATAGCTGATTTGGCGGCGTGTTCGCAACCGCGCAGAGGGGGCAAAGGGCATCTGATTTCAGCCACGTTTCCAAAGACTTAACTTGACACCGGGGCGACAATTCCGCGTTGCACAAGAGAGCGATTCGTCAGCCGCCGGAGAGTCGCGCCGAAAGCAAAAATAGGGGAACGAACGAGTCGCCGAGACGTTGTTCAGGGAGGCGGTCACGCGCCGTGACGTCGCGGCCCGGATCGCGAAGCGATACCCCCTACCCCCGATGAACAACAGACGGAGTGAAACGATGAATCGATTTCTTTCATGCACGGCCCTCGGCCTCGTGCTGGGCCTTTCGCCGGCACTGGCCGAGCCCCAGCTTCCGGCCGACGACACGCAGGCCCCGCCTGCCGTCGAGCAACCGGCGCAGCCTTCCGAGGCCATGCCGGCTGAGCCCTCTGAGCCCTCAGACCCGGCAGCCCCGATCCCGGGCGACTCCTCGGAGATGTCGCCTCAGATTTTGCCGACGGATCCCGGTGAGGCAACCCCTCCGCCGCAATCCTCAGAGGCGCCGCAACCGCCGGCACAGCCCGGCGAAGCATTGCCTCCGCCGCAATCCTCAGAGGCGCCGCTGTCGATTGAACCAGCTGCACCGAAGTCGGCCGAGGCTTCCGGTGGCGCTCAGTTCCTCACGAAGCAGGAGAGCGGCGATGTTCTGGCGAGCAATCTGATCGGCGAGTCGGTCTACAACGGTCAGGATGAGGCCATTGGCGGCATCAACGACCTCATCACCGACGAGAGCGGCAAGGTCGTCGCCGTGTTGATCGGCGCCGGCGGTTTCCTCGGCATGGGCGAGAAGGACGTGGCTATCCGTTTCGAGGACCTCAGGCTCGTCCGCGAAGAGGACAACGGCATCAAGGTGATCGCCGATCTCAACCAAGACACGCTCGCCTCGGCGCCCGATTACGAGACGCTGGCCGAGCAGCAGGTCGCCGTGGGTTCCAATAAGGGCGACCGCGAGGACACTGGCGACCAGCCTAGCCCGTAACGCGTATGGAGAGTCCCCCTTAACGTCACGAGCGTAGGGGTTCCGAGCCCGGCCTGCCGGCAAAAGGCAGGCCGGGCTTTTTAGCGCTCGCTCGCGGACGTTTGCGGCTTAGGCGCTGCCCCCAGCCCCAAGAGGGTCGTGAACCGCTGCTGCGCGCCGCGCATGAGGCTGCCCACGCAGTCTCCGGCCCAGGCCTTCCGCTTTAGGGCCGGGTGCTCGACGAAGTGCCACGACAGGACCGCGAAGGCGAGCACGGCGGGGAAGCTGCTCACGAACAGCCACCCCGGCGTGATCAGAGGATTGAGCATGACGAAGGTCTGCTGGATGGGAAAGCAGAGAATGTAGAGGCCATAGGAGTAGTCGCCGATCAGATTGAAGCGCCGAATCGGCCCTCCCGGCACCAGGGCGAACCAGAGGAGGCCGTAGGTCAGCGCCACTCTGAACGCCGCCTCGTAGGCTGCCGTGCCGAAGGTCGCCACCGCCGCCACGCCCAGCACGAGCACGACCCTGAGATCCAACCTAATCTTGTCGGCGAAGAGATAGAAGGCGCCGCCCAGGAAAAAATCGAGGACGAAACGGGTCGCGCTGTCGATCGCGCCAATGTCCGTGCGCCAGGAGGTGGCGAAGGTGACGAAGGCATAGAGGCCGAGGATCACGGCGAGCGTCAGCGTGGCGCGGAATCGTGTCGCCAGCACTCCGACGAGAGCGAAGAGCGCGAGCAAGACGTAGCACACGGTCTCATAACGCAAGGTCCAAAGCGGCGGATCGATCACGCCGCTTTCAGGGACCTGCTCGAACACGCCGGGCAACGTCATCGAATGGGTGACGAGCGACGCAGTCAGCGGCACGAACAGCTAGGGCCGCGGATCGGTGAAATACTCCCCGAGCGAGGCCGAGGTCACGACCGGGCCGAGCACAAAGGCAATGCCGATACAGGCGACGAGAAGGGCGGGGAACAGGCGAAGGAAGCGCGCCACGGCATAATCGACGAGGGTCGGTTGCGTCATCACGCTGCGCGTGACGAGAAAGCCCGAGATGATGAAGAACACGTCGACCGCCAGGCGCCCGATCTCGAGCCTCTCGACGTCGATGAGCGCGTCCGCCGTCTGGTCGTGCGCGACGAGCGTGAAGCTGTGATCGACGATCACGGCCGAGGCCGCGAGGAACCTGATCAGATTGAAATTGTTGTCTCTGCCGTGAAGCAGAGCGGCGATCGTGTTCGCCATAGGCCCATCCCGCGAGCTACTCCCGCTAACGAATCCGTGCGGCTATTGCTGTGGCCTCGCGCACTCGACCCAAGCAAGGATTGTACCGGAGGCAAAAATCAGGCGACATGCCAAGCGGGGCTCTCCTAGAACGGGATCTCGTCGTCAAGCTCCTTGTCGAAGGCGGCGCCGCCCTTCCCGCCACCTGCGCCCCCGCCGGCAAACGGACCGGATCGCCCGAAATCGCCACCGCCGCGTTGCTCGCTCTCGCCCGCGCCGTCGCGCTGTTTCGCGTCGAGCATGGTGAGCTGGGCGTTGAACCCCTGGAGCACGACCTCGGTGGTGTAACGCTCCTGCCCCTGCTGGTCCTCCCATTTGCGCGTTTGGAGCGAACCCTCGAGATAGACCTTGGCGCCCTTCTTCAAATATTGCTCGGCGATTCTCGCGAGATTCTCATTGAAGATGACCACACGATGCCATTCGGTCTTCTCGCGGCGCTCGCCGGACGCCTTGTCACGCCAGCTCTCGCTCGTCGCCACGCGTAGATTGGCGATGGGGCGGCCATCCTGGGTATGGCGGATTTCAGGATCGGCACCGAGATTGCCGATCAGAATGACCTTGTTGACCGATCCGGCCATGTGACGAGACCTCCATGCGGGGCTTCAGCGGCTTAGCGCCTGC
>DASWJG010000065.1:0-8375 GCA_036397315.1 Methyloceanibacter sp.
CCGACACGAGACTTCCGCGCGACACGGTTCGTCGCCTGATCGGCAAGATGGCGCACCCGCTCAACCGACCGCGCTTCGACGCCGACGCCGGCAGGGTCGTCGAGGGCTACGCGGTGCTGCAGCCGCGAGTCACGCCGTCACTGCCGATCGGCCGTGAGGGCTCGCTGTTCCAGCGCGTCTTCTCCGGCATGGGCGGCATCAACCCTTATGCCTCCGCCGTGTCCGACGTGTACCAGGATCTGTTCGGCGAAGGCTCCTATGCCGGCAAGGGCATCTACGAGGTCGATGCCTTTGAAGCCGCGCTCGCCGGCCGTGTTCCGGACTCGACGTTGCTCAGCCACGATTTGTTCGAGGGCGTGTTCGCGCGCGCCGGTCTCGCCTCCGACATCGAGGTGGTCGAGGAGTTCCCCGCCCGCTACGATGTGGCCGCCCTGCGCCACCACCGCTGGGCGCGCGGCGATTGGCAATTGCTGCCCTGGATCTTGGGTCGCGGCCCGATCGCCGACAGGGATCAGAAGCGCGGCGCCATCCCGGCCATCGGCCGCTGGAAGATGCTCGACAATCTGCGGCGCACGCTGTCGGCACCGGCGGCCATCCTCGCCTTATTGGCGGGATGGGCCTTGCCGTTCGAGGCCGCGGCGGTTTGGACCTTCTTCGTGCTCGCGACGATCGTGCTACCGACCCTGATCCCCGTCGTCGCTGCAGTCGTCCCGGGCCGGACCGGAATCACGGTGCGCAGCCACCTCGGCGCGCTCGGCGCCGATCTCCGCCGCGCTCTCGCCCAGTCGGCGCTCATGATCATCTCCCTTGCGCATCAGACGTGGCTGATGGGCGACGCGATCGCACGAACCGTGACCCGGCTGTTCGTCACCCGTCGGCATCTCCTCGAATGGGTTACCGCGGCGCAGGCGACGATCGGTCCCCGGCTCGACCTTCTCGGCTTCTATCGCCGGATGGCCGGCGCGGTCATCATCGCCGTTGTGGCAGTGATCGTCGCTTCGGCGTGGGGGCACGGGACTTGGCCGCTCGTGCTGCCATTCGCGGCGCTCTGGATCGCCTCGCCGGCGATCGCGCGCTGGACGAGCCGATCTCCTGTCGTGGCGGGCAGGCTCTCAATGTCCGACGGCGATGCCCGCGCCCTGCGGCTGATCGCACGGCGGACCTGGCGGTTCTTCGAAACCTTCGTGACGCCGGCTGATCAGATGCTGCCACCGGACAATTTCCAGGAAGATCCGGCGCCGGTGCTGGCGCATCGGACTTCGCCGACCAATCTCGGCCTCTATCTCCTGTCGGTGGTGAGCGCCCGCGACTTCGGATGGACGGGAACGATCGATGCAGTCGAGCGGCTGGAGGCGACCCTCTCCACCATGAACCGGCTCGCGCGCTTCCGCGACCATTTCTACAACTGGTACGACACGCGGACTCTGCGGCCGCTCGATCCCCGATACATATCGTCCGTCGACAGCGGCAATCTGGCAGGACATCTCATCGCCCTCGCCAATGCGTGCCGGGAATGGGCCGGTCACCCGCTCACGGACGAGCGGCGTCTTGCCGGTGTCGCAGACGCGCTCGAGCTCATGCGCGAAGAGGCGGGCGGGTTGCGCGAAGGTCGCCGAACGCAAACGGTGACGTGGCGTCAGCTGGACGAGGCGCTCGCCGTGCTGGCGGCCAACCTGCGACGGGCACTCGTCGACGGAGAGGGGATCGCTAAACGCCTCTCGACGCTCGCGGTCGACGCCGAGACCCTGGCGGACATCGCGCTTGCGCTCGCGACCGAACGAAGCGACGACACCAGCGCCGACATGCTGTTTTGGGCGGAGGCGACCAGAAGCGCGATCGAGAGCCACCGCCGTGATATCGATGGGTCGGCGGAGGCAGCCGCTTCTTTGGCGGCGCGCCTCTCGGCCCTGGAGGAGGCCGCGCGGGCGACAGCGCTCGCGATGGAGTTCGGCTTTCTGCTCGACCACGACCGGAAACTGCTCTCGATCGGCTATCTCGTGGCCGAGGGCACGCTCGACCCGAGCTGGTATGATCTCCTTGGCTCGGAGGCACGGCTGGCGAGCTTCATGGCGATCGCTAAGGGAGACGTCCCCGCCCGCCATTGGTTTCGCCTCAGCCGTGCCGTCACGCCGGTCGCGTACGGCGCGGCGCTGATCTCCTGGTCGGGGTCGATGTTCGAATATCTGATGCCATCGCTCGTCATGCGGGCGCCGGAGGGCAGCCTCGTCGAGCGGACGAGCCGGCTGATCGTGCGGCGCCAGATCGCCTACGGGGCCAAGCTCGGGGTGCCTTGGGGCGCTTCGGAATCCGCCTACAACGCCCGCGACCTGGAGTTCACCTACCAGTATTCGAACTTCGGCGTGCCCGGCCTCGGGCTGAAGCGCGGGCTGGGCGAGAACGTCGTCGTTGCCCCTTACGCGACCGCGCTCGCGAGCATGGTCGATCCGCAGGCTGCGGCGCGCAACTTCGACCGCCTTGCCGGAGCTGGCGCGGGCGGCCGCTATGGCTTCTACGAGGCCCTGGACTACACTCCGGCCCGCGTGCCGGAAGGCAAGACCGTCGCGATCGTGCGGGCCTTTATGGCGCATCATCAGGGCATGACGATCGTGGCCATCGCCGACGCGCTTCTCGACGGCGTGATGCGGGCGCGGTTCCACGCCGAGCCCATCGTGCAGGCGACGGAGCTGTTGCTGCAGGAGCGCGCGCCGCGTGGCGTGGCGGTGGCGCGTCCCTGGGCGGCGGCGGAGTCAGCCGCCAAAATCTGGGACGTGGAGCCGCCCGGCGGCCGGCGGCTCGCCACAGCGCATGGCGCGACTCCCGTCACCCAGCTGCTCTCGAACAGCCGCTATGCGGTGATGCTCACGGCCGCCGGCTCGGGTTACAGCCGCTGGCGCGATCTGGCCGTGACCCGTTGGCGCGAGGACGCCACCTGCGACGAATGGGGCTCCTATGTCTTTTTGCGCGACGTGGACCGCGGCAACGTATGGTCGGCTGGATTTCAGCCGAGCGGCACCGAGCCTGACGACTACGATGTCGCTTTCAACGAGGATCGCGCCGAGTTCACGCGCCGCGACGGAACGCTCACGACGACCATGGAGGTGCTCGTCTCGGTCGAAGACGATGCCGAGGTCCGTCGCGTCTCCATATCGAACTCCGGCACCCGCGTGCGGGAGATCGAAGTCACGTCCTATGCTGAGCTCGTGCTGGCGCCCCAGGCTGCCGACGTCATGCATCCAGCCTTTTCCAAGCTGTTCGTCGAAACCGAATATCGGGCTGAAGTCGGCGCCATTTTGGCAACGCGGCGGCGGCGTGCGCCGAGTGAGCCGGAAATCTGGGCTGCACACCTCGCTGTCGTCGACGGCGGCGCCGTGGGAAAGCCAGAGGTGGAAACCGATAGGGCCCGGTTCCTCGGCCGCGGTGGCGGCGTCCGAACGGCAATCGCGGTGATCGACGGTCGGCCGCTCTCGAACACGGTCGGTACCGTGCTCGATGCGGTCTTCGCCCTGCGCCGGCGCGTGCGGATCGCACCCGGCGCGATCGTGCACGTCGCCTTTTGGACCGTGGTCGCATCCTCTCGCAAAGCGCTGCTTAACCTTATCGACAAGCATCGCGACACCACCGCCTTCGAGCGGGCGGCGACGCTCGCCTGGACCCAGGCCCAGGTGCAACTCCACCATCTCGGCATCGATTCGGGCGAGGCAGGCCTGTTCCAGCGTCTCGCGGGACACCTCATCTACTCAGCTCCGACACTGAGACCTTCCTCTGACGTCATCCTTCGAGGCGCCGGCGCGCAGTCGGGGCTTTGGCCGCTGGGCGTTTCCGGCGACCTGCCGATCTTGCTTCTGCGCATCGCCGACACAGAGCACCTCAACGTCGCCCGCCAATTGCTTCATGCGCACGAATACTTGCGGATGAAGCAGTTCGCCTTCGATCTCGTGATCCTCAACGAGCACGGGTCTTCCTATGTCCAGGACCTTCAGATCGCGCTCGAGACGCTGGTGCGGACGAGCCAGTCACGGCCGCGGGTCGGCGTGGAGGGACCTCCGGGCCGCGTGTTCGTGCTGAGAGCCGACCTGATCTCGGCGGAGACATGCGCCCTTCTCATGTCAGTGGCGCGGGCGGTGTTCGTCGGACAGCGCGGGCGCCTTTCCGATCAGCTTGACCGTGTCTCGGGGCGCGCAATGCCTGCCCAAACCCTTTCGAAGCGGGCCGTCCTCGCTTCGGAGGCGAAGGTGCCGCCGTCTCTGCCGAGCCTGGAGTTCTTCAACGGTCTCGGCGGTTTCGCCGAGGACGGAAGGGAATATGTAACGATCCTCGGCCCTGATCAGTCGACGCCGGCCCCCTGGATCAATGTCGTCGCCAATCCCGGCTTCGGCTTTCAGGTGGCGACCGAAGGCGGCGGTACCACCTGGTCCGTCAATAGCCGGGAGAACCAGCTCACTCCCTGGTCGAACGATCCGGTTACCGATCGTCCGGGCGAGGCGTTCTATGTTCACGACGACGAGACTGGTACCCTGTGGGGCCCTACGGCCTTGCCAATACGCGACGAGGCGGGCAGCTACGTCGCCCGCCACGGGAGGGGATACAGCCGGTTCGAGCATACGGCGCACGGGATTGCGCTCGATCTCCTGCAATTCGTGCCGCTCGACGATCCGATCAAGATCTCGCGTCTGAAGCTACACAACATGTCGAGCCGCACCCGGTATCTATCGGTGACTGCCTATGCCGAATGGGTTCTCGGTCCGTCACGGACAGTCTCGGCACCGTTCGTAATGACGGAAATTGATCCGTTGACCGGCGCGATGTTCGCGCGCAACGCGTGGAACGCGGCCTTCGGCTCTCGGGTCGCCTTCGCCGATCTGGACGGATGTCAAAGGGACTGGACGGGCGACCGGCGGGAGTTCATTGGCCGCAACGGTACGCTCTCGAGCCCGGCGGCGCTCGCCGGCGCGACCGCGCTCTCCAAAACCGTAGGGGCCGGCCTAGATCCCTGTGGCGCGCTGCGCACCAACATCAAACTCCCACCGTACGGCACCGTCGAGGTCGTGTTCTTTCTCGGGCAGGCTGCGAGCGCGGAAGACGCGCGGAGCTTGATCGCGCGCTATCGCGCGGCCAATCTTGACACCGTCCTGTCCGAGGTCAGCAAGTACTGGGACGATGTCCTCGGCGCGGTCCAGGTGAAGACGCCCGACAGGCCCATGGACATCATGCTGAACGGCTGGCTCCTCTACCAGACGCTCGCCTGCCGTATCTGGGCCCGCTCTGCCTTCTATCAGGCGAGTGGCGCCTACGGCTTCCGCGATCAGCTCCAGGACGGCACGGCGCTCGCCGCCTCCCGACCGGAGATTACGCGCGAGCACTTGCTGCGAGCAGCGGCACGGCAGTTCGTCGAAGGCGACGTTCAGCACTGGTGGCTGCCGCATTCCGGGCAGGGGGTGCGCACGCGGATCTCCGACGACCGCGCGTGGCTCGCCTACGCTACCGCCCATTATATCAACGCGACCGGCGACGGCGCCGTCCTGGATGAGGTGGTTCCCTTCCTGGAAGGCCCGAGGCTCGCGGTGGGCGAGCACGACAGCTTCTTCCAGCCCACCGTTTCCGACGAAGTCGCCACGCTGTTCGAGCACTGCGCGCGCGGTCTGGACCAAAGCCTCACGTTCGGCGTCCACGGCCTGCCGCTTATCGGTACCGGCGACTGGAACGACGGCATGAACCGCGTCGGCGAACGTGGCGAGGGCGAGAGCGTCTGGCTCGGGTGGCTCCTGCACTCAACGCTCACCGCATTCGCTCTGCTCGCCGACGCACGTCACGAAAAGAGCCGCGGCGCCATGTGGCGAACTCAAGCCGCCGCCCTACTGGGCTCGCTCGAGCGTGAGGCGTGGGACGGAGACTGGTACCGGCGCGGCTGGTACGACGACGGTACGCCGCTCGGCTCGGCGGCGAGCAAGGTGTGCCGTATCGATTCGACCGCGCAAACCTGGGCAGTGATTTCGGGGGCCGCGGACAGCGGGCGCACTGCGCGCGCCATGGCGGCGGTCGAGCGCGAACTGATCCGACCGCAGGACGGACTGGCGCTCCTGTTCACGCCACCGTTCGACCAGACGCGGTTAGATCCAGGCTACATAAAGGGTTATCCTCCAGGCATTCGGGAGAACGGAGGCCAATATACGCACGCCGCTCTGTGGGCGGTGGTGGCCTTTGCGCGACTCGGCCAAGGCGACAAGGCGGCGCGGCTGTTTTCGCTCCTCAATCCCATCAATCACGCCCGGACCCGGGCGGGCGTGCAGCGCTACAAGGTGGAGCCTTACGTGGTTGCCGCCGACGTGTATGCAAATCCGCGCCACGTCGGGCGCGGAGGCTGGACCTGGTACACGGGCTCCGCGGGATGGATGCAGCGCGCGGGCATTGAGAGCATCCTCGGGCTGCGCCTGCAGGGCGAGGTTCTGCATCTGGACCCGTGCATTCCGAAGGCCTGGCCGAGCTTCGAGATGATGGTCCGGTACCGCTCCGCACGATACGAGGTGCTGGTCGAAAACCCCGGCGGCGCTGGCCGAGGCATTGCCTCGGCCCAGCTAGACGACACAGTGATCGTGGAACGGCCGTTGCGTGTGCCACTGGCCGACGACGGCATCACACATCGTCTGTGGGTTCGGCTGGGGTGATCGGTGCGAGGCATCGAAGACACTTGCCGGGGGCGCTCTGCCGCGCCCCCCTCGGGCACGCTCCCTAAATTTTAGCGCTCCTAAATCTTTCCCAGCAAGACCAATATGAGTACGACGACGAGCACGACACCGATTAATCCCGAAGGACCATAGCCCCAGCCGCGACCCCATCTAGGCATGGCGCCGATCAGGATAAGAATCAATATGATGATAAGGATTGTGCCGAGTGACATGAGCTAACCCCCTTTCCCTGATACCTTAGATGTCGTGGGCTTTAATAGACTTTGTCCACAGCAGCATAATCGTCGCATCCTATGGGAACTCGTGGACCTCGTCGACGTTAGGGAAATTCCACGCATTTCTCCCCGCTCCGAAGTGTGAGGGAAATCACATGCGTCCCCTCGTTGAACCTCCGCCCTCGTTGCGTTGCGTGTGCGGTGGCGAGTTGCAGCTCAAGCTAATTAAGCCGGCTGACCGCACCTTTGGAAAACAAAGAGAAGTGTTCGTCTGCACAAAGTGTAGCCGAGAGCTAACATTCCTGGCGGACCGGAACCCGTATGTGGCTACCACTGCATGTGGATTTCGATAGAGTCGGCGGACGCAGCCAACACCGCAATCCTTTGTCGAATTTGGCTCGTCACCCAAACGACCGCTATTGGCACGAAGCGGACCAACTCGATGGGCGGCTGTCATTCAGCTACTGACCCGTTCCGGTATGGAGCGAGGTTGCCGGCCAGTGCTCGGTCATGATGTCGGCAGCCTTGTCGAGATAGGCTCCGAGGCGAGGACCACCCCTATTGCGCCGGCCGTCTGCAGGTGTTTGGTTTCTCTATGCAGGCGGAGCAGTCAATCGTCGTGAATCCGAAAAGTCCCGGCGGCGTCAACTCGCCGCACGGCCTGATTCTGTTCGACGGCGTATGCGTTCTATGCTCCCGCGGCTGCCGCTTCGTAAGCAAACTTGACCGCAGCGGCTATTTTCGCTTCGTTCCGGTCCAGTTGGCCGAGGGACGTCCGCTCGCTGAGCAGCTCGGCATCGATCCCGATCACCCGGATTCCTTTGCCTTCGTGGCGAAGGGCCGCGCCTATGTAAAATCCGAAGCCGTGTTGCGCATTGCGCGCGAGCTTCCGCGCTGGCAGTGGACATGGGTCTTCCACCTCATCCCACGGCTAATCCGCGACCTGATCTATGACTTGGTCGCGCGCCACCGCTATCGGTGGTTCGGCCGTCGTGACGCTTGCATCCTGCCAAATTCGGATCGAACGTGGCCATCGTGAACCGCCCATTGCGGGACGATGCGATCGGTGTGGCTGCCTGCTGGGCAAGAGGTCTAACTGCACCGGTCTTATGATCGTCTAATTTGCTTGATACGAAGATCTCGGCTGACGTGGGGGTCGCCGTTGAACGAAGGGTCAGTGCCAACAGAGCTAGCGGGAGCACGTGTGTGCTTTCAGAGCCGTTCTGCTGGCAAACCCGAGGAGGTGAGATGGCACTCCCGAAAATTCTCCTGGGCGACAGGAAAATCATCCTCCTGAGTGGCTTCCAGGAAAATAGCAGGCCCGGCAACGCAGTCTGCGCGGTAATCGTGGACTCCGAGGACAGGCTGCACCAAGCCGCCGAGCGAAATCCTGAGGCAGTTGCCTTCGGCTACGTGGCCGGCGAATGGATTGCGGCTGCTTAAGTCACCCGCGTTGTTGCCATGTCACCTCTAGAGA
>DASWJG010000066.1:0-1810 GCA_036397315.1 Methyloceanibacter sp.
CGGCGCTTCTTGCGCGAAGGACGCACCGCCGATCTCAACCCGTGCCTTGGGACGCAAAGACTGATGCTGGTTCACGAGGCCTTATAGCGCGCTAATGCCATGGTGACGATAGGCGGCCTTCCAAGGATGAACGAAAGACCGGTCGCCTACACCAGGCGCGATTGCTCGACGGCGGCGCCGATGAAGGAGGCGAAGAGCGGATGCGGGCTGAAGGGCCGCGATTTGAGCTCGGGGTGGAACTGAACGCCGATGAACCAGGGATGGTCGGGGATCTCGACGATCTCAGGCAACAGCCCGTCGGGTGAGAGCCCCGAGAAGCGCAAGCCCGCGGCTTCGAGTTTGTTGCGGTAGCGCATGTTCACCTCGTAACGGTGGCGGTGACGCTCGGAGATGTGGGTCGTGCCGTAGATCTCGGCGACCTTGCTGCCCTTGGCGAGCACGGCCTCGTAGGCTCCAAGCCGCATCGAGCCGCCGAGATTGCCGTTGGCCTGGCGCAACTGAAGCTCGTTGCCCTTCATCCATTCGGTCATCAGTCCGATCACCGGCTCGGCGGTCGGGCCGAACTCGGTCGAGCTCGCCCCCTCGATGCCTGCTTCACGCGCGGCGTCGATCACCGCCATCTGCATGCCGAAGCAGATGCCGAAATAGGGCACGCGGCGCATCCGCGCATAGCCCGCCGCCTGGATCTTGCCTTCGGAGCCGCGCTCGCCGAAGCCGCCCGGCACGAGGATGCCGTGCACGTCCTCCAAATAGGCGGAGGCGTCCTCGCTCTCGAAGGTTTGCGATTCGATCCATTGCAAGTTGACCTTCACCTTGTTGGCGATGCCGCCATGGACGAGCGCCTCGTTGAGCGACTTGTAGGCGTCCCTGAGGCCCGTGTACTTGCCGACCACGGCCACGTTCACCTCGCCGTCGGGATTGGCGATGGTCTCGGAGATCTGCCGCCAGCGCTCGAGGTCCGGCTCCGGCACATTGGTAATGCCGAAGGCGGCCAGCACCTCGCGGTCGAGACCTTCGGCGTGATAGGCGACCGGCACGTCGTAGATGCTCGCCACGTCGAGTGCCTGGATCACGGCTTCGGGGCGCACGTTGCAGAAGAGCGCGATCTTGCGCCGCTCGTCCTTCGGCAGAGGCCGGTCGGTGCGGCAGAGCAGCACGTCGGGCTGGATGCCGATGGATCTGAGCTCCTTGACCGAATGCTGGGTAGGCTTGGTCTTGAGCTCGCCGGCGCTCGGGATATAGGGCACCAGCGTGAGATGGATGAAGGCGGTCGATCCGCGCGGCAGCTCGTTGCCGAGCTGACGGATCGCCTCGAAGAAGGGTAAGCCCTCGATATCGCCCACGGTGCCGCCGATCTCGCACAGCACGAAATCGACGCCCTCGTTGCCGGAGGTGATGAAGGCCTTGATAGCGTCGGTGACGTGAGGGATCACCTGCACCGTCGCGCCTAGATAATCGCCGCGCCGCTCCTTGCCGATGATCTCCTGGTAGATGCGCCCCGTGGTGATGTTATCGGCCTGGCAGGCGGGACGCCCGGTGAAGCGCTCGTAATGGCCGAGGTCGAGGTCGGTCTCAGCGCCGTCGTCGGTGACGAACACCTCGCCGTGCTGATAGGGGCTCATGGTTCCCGGGTCGACATTGAGATAGGGGTCGAGCTTGCGTAAACGCACGCTGAACCCGCGGGCCTGCAACAGCGCTCCGAGCGCCGCCGAGGCGAGCCCCTTGCCGAGTGAGGAAACCACGCCGCCGGTAATGAAGACGTACCGCGCCATGGGCCTCGACCATACACGGAATCGCGCGTGAGTCGTAG
>DASWJG010000067.1:0-7639 GCA_036397315.1 Methyloceanibacter sp.
TCATGGAGTCCTCCAGTTTGCGGTCTGGCCGCAACCATAAGAAGTGCCGGGAAGGGCGCAAAGTGGCTCTCGCGCGACCGTGAAATGAATTGATGCCGGTGCGCCCGCCGATAAGCGCTTGGGCGGGCTTAGCCATTTGGGCTATTCAGGGGTGATGCAACAGCTTCTCTCTTCGCCCCAAGGCGAAATCAAGCGCGCCTATGATGTGGTCGTGGTCGGCTCGGGCTATGGCGGCGGCGTCGCGGCCTCGCGGCTGTCCCGCGCGGGCCAAAGCGTCTGCGTCATCGAGAAGGGTAAGGAGTTTCCCACCGGATCGTTTCCGAGTCGCCTGCCTGAGCTTCGGCGTGAGTTGCAATTGAATGGCGGCAAGATGCGCTCGGGCTCACGCACCGGCCTGTTCGACTTCAGGCTCGGCGCCGACATTCATGTGCTGGTCGGCTGCGGCCTTGGCGGTGGCTCGCTCATCAATGCCGGCGTTGCGCTCGTACCCGACGCCCGCGTCTTTGCCGACCCCGCTTGGCCCGAAGAGGTCGCCGCCGACGGGCTGCTCGAGCGTGGCTTCAAGCGGGCGGCGTCGATGCTCCGCCCGGCCCGCTATGCAAACGCGCCGGAGCTGACCAAATACCGCGCCCTCCAAGCGTCAAGCGCCGCCTTCGGCGTGCCCCCGGTGGCGGCGCCCGTGGTGGTGAGCTTCGAAGAAATCGTCAATCCGGCCGGCGTGGCGCAAGCTGCCTGCACGCTGTGCGGCGATTGCTGCTCCGGCTGCAATGTCGGCGCCAAGAACACCGTCGCCATGACCTATCTCCCCGACGCCAAAGCGCATGGCGCCGACATCTTCACCGAGCTCAGCGTCGGTCACGTGGCCAAAGAGGAGGGGGGCTGGCGCGTCTATTTCGCGCCGTCCGATGCGAAGGACGCGACCCCGAGCTTCGTCGATGCGAGGACCGTGGTGCTTGCCGCCGGCACGCTCGGCTCGACCGAGATCCTGCTGCGATCCCGCGAGCGCGGGCTCGGCCTCTCCGATCGGCTAGGGGAGGGGTTCTCGGCCAATGGCGACATCATCGCTTTCGCCCTTGGCGGCAGCGAGCGGGTGAACGGCATCGGCGTGGGCCACCCGCCGAAATTCGCCGGCGACGCGATCGGCGCCTGCGTGGCGGGGCAGATCGAGCTTCCCGACGGAAACGAGCTCGACCGCTCCATGATCCTGCAAGAAGGCGTGCTTCCCTCGGCGCTGGCGCCGCTGCTCCCGGTGTTCTTCATCTCAGGCGGCAGGCTGCTTGGCGCTGCGCAAAGTCTGATCAAGGGTGTCTATCAGGGCCCGCTGTCCCATCTTCACACCTTCTTCGTCGTGTCCCACGACGACGCGGGTGGCCGCATCAGGCTCGATAACGGCAGCGCCCAGGTCCACTGGCCCGGCGTGGCCGACCAACCCGTCTATGCCCGCGTCGATGAGGCCCTGACCAAGGCGGCGCAAGCCGTCGGCGCGCGCTACATCAAGAGCCCGCTGGCCGCGACGAACATGGGCACGAAACCTGCAACGGCCCACCCGCTCGGCGGCTGCGGCATGGGACAAAATGCGGAAAGCGGCGTGGTGAACCACAAATGCCAGGTGTTCGATGGCAAGGGGAGGGAGAGCGTGCATGCAGACCTTTATGTCTGCGACGGGTCGACAATCCCGCGCTCGATCGGCGTAAATCCGCTGCTCACCATTACGGCGCTCACCGAGCGGGCCATGGTGCATCTTGCCCGCGACCACAATCTGGGGTTCGATACTGGCCCGCGTGTCCGCCAGGAGGCGGACCAGGCACTGACATGAGGGTTGCCTGACCATGGCACGCCTCTGGCTCAAATCGCTTGGCATGGCTGCGGCGGGCGCCGCGCTTCTTCCGGTCGCCGGCAGCCTGCTCTACGCCGCCGCGCGTGTGGCGCCATGCGACCGGACCGAGCTCACGGCATCGATCGGCGCCAGCCAAGACGCATCAACGCAACGATCGGCCCTCGACCGCCTCACCATCGTGCTTGTCGGCGACACGGGCTTCAACCCGACCGATGCCAAGGTCGATGCCAAGGGCCTGCGCAAGGGCAAGCAGGTGATGAGCTTCACCGAGACGCTCGCCGGAATTACCCGTGACGTCGACGGCGATCTCGCCTTCATCAATCTCGAGACCGTCGTCACCGACCGCAACGACCTCGCGCCGGAGACCAAGGGCAAGGGCGCGTTCCACTTCAGAAGCCACCCGGCCGCGCTAAAAGCGCTGATCGATGCCGGCTTCAATCTATTCTCGCTCGCCAACAACCATGCCTTCGACTATGGCGCCCCCGGGATCGAGGAAACGCTCTACCACCTCGCCGTGGCCAACGCTGAGCGGGCTATCGCCTATGCCGGCATCGGCAGCAATTTCGAGGAGGCGATCCGCCCCGGCTGCATCGACCTCGAAGGCACGCGGATCGCATTATCGGCCATCGGCATCATGACCGGCGATCAGCCGCAATATCGCGCCGGCCCGAACAAGCCTGGACAGGCTTCCTACCGCGATCGCCCCGATTTCGAGGCGGCGGTGGATAAGCTCGCCGCCCTGCCGGCCAACTACCGCATTCTCTCCATCCATTACGGGCTCGAAGGCCGCGTCGAACCTGACGAGCGGCAGCTTGCAGATTGGCGTGGCTTTGCCGCCGAGCAGAAGGGCATCGATCTCATCGTCGGCCATCATCCGCATGTGGCCCAAGGCGTGGAGCTGAACGGCAAGTCGCTTATCTTCTACGGACTCGGCAATTTCCTGCATCCCGGGACCGCCGAGATGACCCGCTTCGGGCTGTGCCGCGACTATGGGGTGATGGCCAAGGTACATCTGGCGCGCATCGACGGCGCCTGGCGGGTAGAGGCCATCGAGGCGATCCCTCTCACCAACACGCAGATGAAGCCCGGGCGCTTCAAGGCGGAGGAAGGGACCAAGCGCATCTATGCGCTCAATCACCTCGCGGCCGGGCTCGACGACGAAAAAACTGCAAAGGGCGTGCGCTTCACGCCGCAAGCCGACGGCTCCGGGCTCTATTGCGCCGACGGCGCGGCGGAGCTTGGCGGCAAGCTTGGGACGTTGTGCCAGGGCTGGCAGCAAGCCGGAGAGCCGGACAAGAAGCTCGCCACCAAGATCGCCGATGCGTGTGAGGACAAGCCGTTCTACGGCAAACCGGCTTTGGTCAAGCGCCGCCTGCCGCAGCGCCGCAGGCCGGCGGCCCAGCCCTTCCCCTTCGGCGGCCCGTTCTAGGCGAAGCTATCCGCGCAACTGCCCGCCGGTCGCCTTCTTGACCGCGGCGACGATCTTCTCCGCCACCGCCTCGATCTCGGCGTCGGTCAGCGTCTTCTCGCGTGGCTGGAGCGTCACCTCGATGGCGAGCGACTTCTTGCCCTCCGGCACGCCTTGTCCGGTGAACACATCGAACACGCTTACGTCGCTAATAAGCGCGCGATCGGCGCTCGAAGCGGCGCGCACCACATCGCCGGCCTGAACCTCGCGGTCGAGCAGGAAGGCAAAGTCGCGCCTGACCGGCTGGAGGTCGGAAGCCTCGAGCGCCTTGCCGGCGCCCTTGCGTTTCGAAGCCGGCACAGCGTCGAGGTAAAGCTCGAAGCCTGCGATCGGCGGATCGATGCCGAGCTTGGCGAGAAGGTCGGGATGAAATTCCCCGAACATCCCGAGCACGGTCTTAGGCCCGAGCCTGAGCGTGCCGGAGCGGCCGGGATGGAACCATGACGGCGCCTCGCGCGTAACGGTCAGGCTGGCCTGGTCGAGGCCAAGGGCCGCAAGTGCGGCAACCGCGTCGGCCTTGGCGGCGAACATGTCTGCGGCAGGGGCTTCACCCGACCAATGGCGGCCTGAGCCTGAGAGCGTCGAGCGGCCGAAGCGAACGCCGGACGCTGCGACGATCTGGTCCTCTGGTGCGGCGCCCCGATAGGCTTGACCAAGCTCGAACAGGGCGCCGTCGGCGAAGCCCCTGTCGCGGTTCCGCTGCGCGGCGGTGATCAGCCCCGGCAGCAGCGAGGGACGCATCTGCGCAAGCTCGGTCGAGATCGGATTGCTCAAGGTAAGCTCGACTTGGCCGCCACCGAACAGTTTCGCTTCTTCCGGCGGGATGAACGACCAGGTCACGGCCTCGACCAGCCCACGGCCTGCGAGCAGGCGCCGCGTCAGCCTCTGCCGCCTTTGCGCCTCGGTGAGCACGGGCCGCGCCACGCCGGCTTCGCGAGTCATCGGCGTGGCGGGAACAGCATCCACGCCGGTGAGCCGCACCACCTCCTCGACGAGATCGGCAGGGCCGGTGATGTCGGGGCGCCAGGAGGGCGCCGCCGCCTTGAGATGCTTGCCTCTGCCATCGAGCGCGACGCCGAGAGCTGCAAGTAGGCGTTTGATCTCGGCTGGACCCAGGTCGAGCCCGCTCAGGCGCTTGACCCGGCCGAGATCGAATTTGAACGGCCGGTTGGGCTTCGGCGGCTTGCCGGCGACCGTGATCCTGCTTGGGGTCCCGCCGCAAAGTTGCAGCACGAGGTTCGTGGCAAGCTCGAGTCCGGGCACGACGAAATCGGGATCGACGCCGCGCTCGAATCTAAAGCGCGCGTCCGACTGAATGCCGAGCTTCCGCCCCGTGCGCCCCGTGCGTCTAGGATCGAAATAGGCCGACTCGATGAAGACATTGGTGGTCGCTTCGGTAACGCCGGTGTCCGCGCCGCCGATCACCCCGCCAAATCCGAGCACGGCACGGTCGTCGGCGATGACGCAACAGTCCTCATCGACCTCGTAGGTCTTGCCGTCGAGCGCGAGGAATTTTTCGCCCTTCTTGCCCAGCCGCGCGCGGATGGCGCCGGTGAGCTTGTCGGCGTCATAGACGTGCAGCGGGCGGCCGCGGTCGTAGGCGATCAAATTGGTGATGTCGACCAACGCATTGATGGGCCGAAGTCCGATGGCCTTGAGCCTGCGCTGGAGCCAGTCGGGGGAGGGCCCGTTCTTGACGCCGCGCACGAGCCGCCCGGCGAAGACGGGGCAGGCGTCCGCACTTTCCTTGGCGAACTCGAGCTCAATCGGGATCGGATTGGGAAAGCCGCTCTTGACCGGCTTGACCGTGTCCTTCTTCAGCTTGCCGATTCCGGCCGCGGCGAGGTCGCGAGCAATGCCGCGCACGCCGAGACAATCGGGACGGTTCGGCGTGATGGCGACCTCTATGACCGCATCGTCGAGCCCGAGCGCGCTGGCGGCGGAACTCCCCACCTTGGCGCGTGGATCGAGCTCGATGATGCCGGTGTGCTCGTCCGAGAGCTCAAGCTCGCGCTCCGAAAGCAGCATGCCGCTCGACTCGACGCCTCTGATCTTGGCCTTGGTGAGGGTAAGATCAATTCCTGGAACGTAGCTGCCCACTGGCGCGAACACGCCCTTCATGCCCGCCCGCGCGTTCGGCGCGCCGCACACGACCTGAAGGCGCTCTTTGCCGGTATCGACCTCGCACACGCTGAGCTTATCGGCGTTGGGGTGCTTCTCGCATTTCACCACTTCCGCCACGCGGAACGGGGCGAGCGCGGTTTTGGGATCGAACAGCTCCTCGACCTCGAGCCCGATGCGGGTGAGGGTATCGGCGATCTTCTCGACGCTCGCCTTGGTGTCGAGATGCTCTTTCAGCCATGCCTGCGTGAATTTCATGGCTCAGGAGAGTCCAGCAGCAAGCGTGGGGATAGCGAGCGGCGGGAAGCCGTAATGCTTGAGCCAACGGAGATCGCCCGAGAAGAACGCGCGCAAGTCCGGCATCCCGTATTTCAGCATGGCGATGCGGTCGATGCCGAGGCCGAAGGCGAAGCCCTGATAGCGGTCAGGATCGAGCCCGACATTGCGCAACACGTTGGGATGCACCATGCCGCAGCCCAAGATCTCGAGCCATTGATCGCCCTCGCCGATCCTGATCTCGTCACCCACTTTGGCGTAGCCGATATCCACTTCCATAGACGGCTCCGTGAAGGGGAAATAGCTCGCGCGGAAACGCATCTTCACCTCGGGCACCTCGAAGAAGGCCTTGCAGAACTCCTCCAGCACCCATTTCAGATGCCCGAGATGGGTCTCCTCATCGATGACGAGTCCCTCGACCTGATGGAACATCGGCGTGTGGGTCTGGTCTGAATCGCAGCGATAGACCCTGCCCGGCGCGATGATGCGCAAGGGAGGTTTCTCTTTAAGCATGGTGCGGATTTGCACCGGGCTCGTATGCGTGCGTAGCAGCGGGCGCGTCCCGTCGGCGCTTGGTGCGAAATAGAACGTATCGTGGTCCTGGCGCGCGGGGTGTTCGGGCGGAATGTTGAGTGCGGTGAAATTGTTGAAATCGGTCTCGATGTCCGGGCCTTCGGCGATCGAGAAGCCCATATCGGCGAAGATCTCGGTGATCTCGTCGCTCACCTGACTGACGGGATGGATGCGACCCTCGGCCAGCGGGCCTTCGCGCACGGGGAGCGTGACGTCGGCGCGTTCATGCGCCAGCTTCTCAGCCGTTGCCGCGCGTGCAAGCTCTCGGCGCCTTGCTTCGAGCGCCTCGCCGATGGATGCCTTCAAGCTGTTGACGACTTGACCGTAGGCTTTGCGCTCGTCCGGCGGCAGCGAGCCGAGCGCCTGCATCAGCTCGGAGATGCGGCCCTTGCGGCCGAGCGCCGCGATGCGGACCTCTTCAAGCTTGTCGAGATCGGAGGCTTCCGCGATGGCGTGAAGCAGCTCGGTCTTGAGGCTGTAGAGCTCCAGCGCGCTCATGGCTCAGGCTCCCAGGCTAGGGCCAAGCTCGCTTCGCGGCTCACCCCCGCGCAGCGGCAGACGCAGCCTCGACCAGGCCCTTGAAGGTTTGCGGTTCGCGCACGGCGATGTCGGCAAGCACCTTGCGGTCGAGCTCGATCCCGGCCTTTCTCAGCCCATCGATCAGCCGCCCATAGGTGAGGCCGTTGGCGCGGGCGGCCGCGTTGATGCGCTGGATCCACAGCGAGCGGAAGGTGCGCTTCTTCACCTTGCGGTCGCGATAGGCATACTGGCCGGCCTTGTCGACCGCCTGCTTGGCGACGCGGATGGTGTTCTTGCGGCGGCCATAATAGCCCTTGGCCTGCTTCAGCACCTTGCGGTGGCGGGCATGGCTGGTAACGCCGCGTTTCACACGGGACATGACGGTGCTCCTTCGAAGTCGGCCCTGGCGCTAGCGGCTGTAGGGCAGGAAATTCTTCTTCACGATCTTGGCGTCCTCGTCCGACAGAACCATGGTCCCACGCGCGTTCCGGATGAACTTGGTGGGGCGCTGGATCATGCCGTGACGCTTACGCGAGGCCTGGCATTTCACCTTGCCGGTCGCCGTGACTTTGAAGCGCTTCTTGGCACCGCTCTTGGTCTTGAGCTTGGGCATTTGGCTTCCTTGGTTTGACCCCGGCTCACGGCCTGGAAAGTCGGCCATTGGGCGGAGATGAGTTTCAGCGATTGGAAAGCATGCGAGCCGCCACGGCATGCCCCGCCGGGCGGCTCCTAGTGGTGCGCCTTATAGGGTGGATTTGGGCCCTCATGCAAGGGTTCCGGGGCCTGTGTCAGAACGGACCATTAAGCCTTTCCGGCTTAACGGTTGCTTCCGGGGTCTGGCCCCC
>DASWJG010000068.1:0-8454 GCA_036397315.1 Methyloceanibacter sp.
ATGCGGCGCTCGGCGGCGGCGTCCGGATAAGAGACGTCGATCTGCAAGAGGAAGCGGTCGAGCTGGGCCTCGGGCAGGGGATAGGTGCCTTCCTGCTCGAGCGGGTTCTGAGTGGCGAGCACGTGGAAGGGGCGCGGCACGTCGTGGCGGACGCCGGCCACGGTGACATGATGCTCCTGCATCGCCTGGAGCAGCGCCGACTGCGTCTTGGGGCTCGCGCGGTTGATCTCGTCGGCCATGAGGAGTTGGGTGAAGATCGGGCCCTTGACGAAACGGAAGCCGCGTCGCCCGCCCGTGCTCTCTTCCAGCACCTCCGAGCCCACGATATCGGAGGGCATCAGGTCGGGAGTGAACTGAATGCGCTTGTTCTCGAGCCCAAGCACGCCGCCAAGCGTCTCGACTAGGCTCGTTTTGGCGAGGCCCGGCACGCCGATCAGCAGGGCGTGGCCGCCGGACAGAAGCGTGATCAGGGCAAGGTCGATGACGCGGTCCTGGCCGAAAATGATAGACGCCGTGGTCTCGCGTACTCTCTTGATCTTGGCGCCAACCTCCTCGATACGATCGACGAGCTGGGCCTCGGTTTTGGCAAGTGTTGTCATGGCTTCAGTTTAGCTCGATCCTGGTCAGTAGGGGACGGACTATAGGGCCAAAGGCCTCAGTAGGTAGAAACACTTTGAGCGGCAATTCGGTCACAATCGTGTTGGTTCCAGGCTCCTTGCGGATGCGCTCGCCGGCGGAGCAAAGAGACGGTCAGAAGCGGCATAGAGATGCCTGACCAAGACGAAAGAGACGCTGTGGTAGCATCTGCAAAGGTCCCCGGCAAACGGCCTTCAGCCGCATTGCCAAAGCTTAATCTTTGCGGGGATATCGGGCTCAAGATCGGCCGCGATGGGACCTGGTATTACCGGGGAGGCCCGATCGGGAGAAAGAGGCTCGTCAAGCTCTTCGCCTCGGTGCTGCGCCTCGAGGACGACGGAAGCTACTACCTGGTGACGCCGGTGGAGAAGGTGCCCATCGAGGTCGAGACGCTGCCTTTCGTCGCGGTGGAGATGTGGCGGAAGGGAAGCGGCGAGGCGCAGAGCCTCAGCTTCCGCAGCAATGTGGACGATATGGTGACGGCTGGCCCTGAACATCCTCTCGGCTTTCAGGCCGGGCCAAAAGGGAGCTTCACCCCCTTCATTCTCGTGCGCGCCGGCTTGAAGGCGCGGCTCGCCCGTCCCGTCTATTACGAGCTCGCCGCCTTGGCGGTCGAGCCTCCCGGATCCGAGGCGCCTGGGGTGTGGAGCGGCGGGATGTTCTTCCCGTTCCCCCCGGCGGAAAGAAGCGGCGGCTGAGCCCACGCCTCGCCACTCGCTTTGTGGGGAAAGCGCCGCTATGGTGCGGTCCCGGAAAGAGGTCCGTGACTTTCGATGTTGCGCATTGCGCTGATCGACGTTCTTCTGTTCTCGCTGCCCTTTCTGATCTACGGGGCCTACATGGTCTCGGTCAAAGGCACGGCGCCCGCGGATCTTTGGCAGGGCGCGCCGATTTTCTGGCTCTTGGCCGCGGGATGCGGACTTCTCCTTGTCACCTTGGCGACACTGATCCAATTCTCGGGCGGCCAGCCCGGCGGCACCTATCATCCGCCGACCACGGAGAACGGCGTCATCAAGCCTGGCGAGATTGACTGACGGCGCCGCCCCATGCCCGAGCACGCATTGACGCGACCCTCCGCGCCCCCTTCGCTTAAAGACGCCGAGTGGCTGAAACGGCCTGAGACGCAGCGCGTCTTCGCCGCGCTCACGGCCTCGGGCGTCGAGACGCGCGCGGTCGGCGGCGCGGTGCGCGACGCCTTGCTCGGACGTCCCGTGACCGAGATCGATCTTGCCACCACCGCGCTCCCGGAGCAGGTGATGGCGCTGGCGCGGAAGGCCGGCCTCAAGGCGGTCCCCACCGGGATCGAACATGGCACGGTCACCGTTGTTGTCGACGGCGTGCCCTTCGAGGTGACGACGCTCCGGCGCGACGTCGAGACCTTTGGGCGACATGCGACGGTCGCCTTCACCGAGGACTGGGTGGAGGACGCGCGACGCCGCGATTTCACGCTCAACGCCCTCTATGCCGGAAGTGACGGGACGGTGTTCGATCCGTTGGGCGGCTATGCCGATCTCGCCGCCGGCCGGGTGCGTTTCATCGGCGACGCTGAAGCCCGCATTAAAGAGGATTATTTGCGCATCCTGCGTTTCTTCCGCTTCAACGCTTATTACGGCAAGGGCCCGCTCGATCCGGAGGGACTGCGGGCCTGCGTCAGACTGCGTGTCGGTCTGGATCAGCTCTCGGCGGAACGGGTCGGGGCCGAGCTCAGGCGACTGCTCGTAGCGCCACAAGCGATGCGGGCCATCGGGGCGGTGTTCGATTACGGACTGTTGCCGGATCTGCTTGGCGGCGTGCCGCGGCTTGAGCGACTCGCGCGATTGATCGCGATCGAAGAGGCGCTCGGGCGCGTCCCCGACGCCACGCTGAGGTTGGCTGCCCTTGCCGTCTTCGTCGCGGAAGACGCCGAGCGGCTTGCCGCGCGCTTGCGCCTCTCCAATGCCGAGCAAGCGGTGCTTGCGCTCGGTGCGGCAGATCATGCCAAGAGCGGGCTCCCTGATGATGGCGCGGCCAAGCGGGCACTCTATCGGCTCGGGCCGAGCGCCTTTACCGCCCACGTGCTCATCGCCTGGGCTGACTCGGGAGCATCGCCTAACGATCCAAGCTGGCGCGAGGCGCTGAGCCTGCCTGAGCGCTGGCAGGCGCCGTCCTTCCCGTTGCGCGGCACCGACATCATGGCGCTTGGCGATGTCAAAGGGCCGGAGATCGGCGACATCCTGCGCCGGCTCGAAGCGGATTGGATCGCAGCCGGCTTCGCCTTCTCGCGGGAAGAGCTGCTCGCGCGTGCGGCCGAGCTCAGCCGAAGATCACCCAAGCAAGACCGATAAGGGTCGCCGCGACGGCGAGCGTGACCGGCACGGTGGCGATCTCGATCAGCACATCGCGGCCGCTTTCTTCGCCGGTGGCAAGCCCGACCTTGCTATTCAGAAACTCGCGAAAGCTAGTTTGCTTGGTCGGCCAGCGCGGGTCGGACAGGCTGAAGGATGCGAGCAACAGGAACAGCGCGAAGAAGATGGCGAAAAACAGGGTCACGATGGTGAGGTCCAAATCCACCCCACCGCTGCCGGCAAAGGCGATCCACACGACGGCGAGGAACCAGAGGACGGCGCCGATAGCAATCTTGATGACGATGGGGTGGACACCGGTTTCGCCGGCTTGCCCGTTCTCATCGGCCGGTCTGGTGGTGCGGTCTGACATGGCGGCCTCCATTGGTTACGGCCCCACGTCAGCCAAGTTTCCAATCGAGGATGAGATGGAAGGTTCCCCCGGCAAGATGGGCTTATTGACGCGGGGGTCAGGCGAGACGTTCGATGAGCGCCATGGCTGCGGCAGGAGCGCGCAGCTTGCCTTCATGGATGAAGTAGATGAATACGTCGCGCGGCTTGGCGTCGTGTTGGTGCGCGGCATCGACGAGCGGAAGGTCCGGCGGCGCCCCGCCCTTCGCCCAGATCTTGGCGCGCTCGGCCCAGGCATCTAGCGCTTTGGTCGGATAGGCTGTCGGAAGAGCGTCGCTGCCCTTCTGCAGCCGCGCATAAACCACCTCACCAGTGAGGTCGGCGATCGAAGGATAGTCCTCGGCCTCGGCGAAGGCCGTGGACACGCCGGCGCCGCGCAGAAGCTTGATGAACTCAGGCGTCCGGAAGCTCGCGTGGCGTGCCTCCACCACGTGGTTGAGCTTCAACCCGTCAAGCTCTCGCGGCAAATACTCGAGGAACCTGGCGAAGTCCGGCTCATCGAATCTCTTGAAGGGCGCAAATTGCCACAGCACAGGGCCGAGCTTGTCGCCAAGCTCGGCGAGGCCCGAGTCGAGAAAGCGGCGGATGAAGTTGCCCGTTTCGGCGAGAACCTTCTGCTGCGTGACGAGGCGCGGGCCTTTGACGGAGAAGACGAAACCGTCGGGCGCGGCCGCGGCCCAGTTGCGGAAGCTCTTAGGACTTTGCAGCCGGTAATGGGTGGCGTTGATCTCGATCGAGGTGAGATGCGATGCGGCGTAGGCAAGCTCCTCGGCTTGCTTCAAGCCTTGGGGATAAAACACCCCGCGCCAGGGCGCGTAGGTCCACCCGCCGATGCCGACGCGTATGCGCCCTGACTCTTTCCTGCGCGTCATCGGCGCAGAGTGCCTGAGGGCGCGCTCCACTCAAGAAGATTCTCTCGCGTCAGCTTGCCGCGGTAGCCGCGGTTTGGAACAAGGACTGCCAGCCGACCCCCGACGTAAACAGTGCACAGAGCTGGACGAGAAGGGGCTTATCCGGGTCGAAGGCATTCTTGTAAACTGCAGGCAACAATAAGATCGCCATCAGAAGGGCGAATCCCGCTCTCGCCATCAGACTCCAGAAATCGAAATTGAACGTCTCCGAGTCGATGTAACTGCGGAGGAGCGGGTCCACCAACACCCCCAACGTCACGGCGCCCCATATTGCGGCAGCACCGGCGCGTGCTTCACGCTCGGTTCAGCACCCTCCGTTGCCCTGGCAATGAGCTCTCTATCAGCCTCCTGCCGGCGGCGCGCTGGTGACTGAAGATCGAAATAGCGAATGAACTGGTTGAGCACGGTGCCCCTCCCGCTGCTACACCAAAAAAGGGCGCTAAATGTAACTGCAATCTATGCGGGAGGGCAATTCAAAAGGAGGAGGGGCGCCAAAAGGAAGAGCCGCGCCCGAGGGCGCGGCTCAATACGCAGGGGGTACAGATACGCAGAGACGCGAACTAACTCACGCAACCGACGCGTACTGACGCAACAAAACCTTGTTTGAGCATCATCTTTTCGGAAAACCGGTTCCCACTTTTCCGGATGATGCTTAGAAGTCCATGTCGCCCATGCCGCCGCCTCCCGGAGGCATGGCAGGCCCCTTCTTCTTCGGCTTCTCGGCCACCATGGCCTCGGTGGTGATGAGGAGGCCGGCCACGGACGCGGCATCCTGGAGCGCCGTGCGCACCACCTTGGCGGGGTCGATCACGCCCTGCTTGACGAGGTTGCCGTACTCGCCGGTCGCGGCGTTATAGCCGAAGGCGTAGTCGTCCTTGTCGACGATCTTGCCCACGACCACCGCGCCGTCCTCGCCGGCATTCTCGGCGATCTGGCGCGCGGGCGCCTGAATGGCGCGGCGCACGATGTTGATGCCGACCTTCTGGTCGTCATTGGCAGCGTTCAGCCTGTCGAGCACCTTCTGGGAGCGGATCAGGGCCACGCCGCCGCCCGGCAGGATGCCTTCCTCGACGGCCGCGCGGGTCGCGTTCAACGCATCGTCGACGCGATCCTTCCGCTCCTTTACCTCCATCTCGGTCGCGCCGCCGACCTTGATCACGGCGACGCCGCCGGCGAGCTTGGCAAGCCGCTCCTGGAGCTTCTCGCGGTCGTAGTCGGAGGTGGTGTCCTCGATCTGCTGCTTGATCTGGGCGACACGCGCCACGATGTCGGCCTTCTTGCCGGCACCATCGACGATGGTGGTGTCGTCCTTGGTGATGACTACCTTCTTGGCGCGCCCGAGCATGTCGAGCGTGACATTCTCGAGCTTGATGCCGAGATCCTCGGAGATCACCTGGCCGCCGGTCAAGACGGCGATGTCCTGCAGCATGGCTTTGCGGCGGTCGCCGAAGCCGGGCGCCTTGACCGCGGCGACCTTCAGGCCGCCACGCAGCTTGTTGACCACGAGCGTGGCAAGCGCCTCGCCCTCGACGTCCTCGGCGATGACGAGCAGCGGCTTGCCGGATTGGACGACGGCCTCGAGCAGCGGCAGGATCGACTGGAGGTTGGAGAGCTTCTTCTCGTTGATGAGGATGTAGGGGCTCTCCAGCTCGACGCGCATCTTGTCGGCGTCGGTGATGAAATAGGGGGAGATGTAGCCGCGGTCGAACTGCATGCCCTCGACCACTTCGAGCTCGGTCTCGAGCGCCTTGGCCTCCTCCACCGTGATCACGCCGTCATTGCCGACCTTCTGCATGGCCTCGGCAATGAAGCGCCCGATCTCCTGATCGCCATTGGCCGAGATGGTGCCGACCTGGGCGATCTCTTCGTTGGAGGTGACCTTCTTGGCCTTCGACTTGAGCTCGTTGACGATGGCGTTGACCGCAAGATCGACGCCGCGCTTCAGATCCATGGGGTTGGACCCGGCGGCGACCGATTTTGCGCCTTCCTTGACGATGGCCTGAGCGAGAAGGGTCGCGGTGGTGGTGCCGTCGCCGGCGGTATCGGAGGTCTTCGAGGCGACCTCGCGCACCATCTGCGCGCCCATATTCTCGAACTTGTCCTCGAGCTCGATCTCCTTCGCCACCGTCACGCCGTCCTTGGTGATGCGCGGCGCGCCAAAGGACTTTTCCAGCACGACGTTGCGGCCCTTGGGGCCGAGCGTCACCTTGACCGCATTGGCCAAGATGTCGACGCCGTGCAGCATGCGCTCGCGGGCGTCTTGTCCAAATTTCACTTCCTTGGCAGTCATGTTCTTTTCTCCACTGGGGGGCCTCACCCCGAGGAGCCAGCTAAGCCGGCGTCTCGAAGGGTGAACTTCGAATTCGTGGTCTCATCCTTCGAGAGGCGCTTTCCCGCGCTCCTCAGGATTAGGAACGATGTCTTTTACGCAGCCTTCTTCTTTTTGACGGCGGCTCCCTCGAGCACGCCGAGGATGTCGCTCTCCTTCATGATGAGGAGTTCCTCACCGTCGAGTTTGACCTCGGTGCCCGACCATTTGCCGAACAGCACCCGGTCGCCGGGCTTCACGTCGAGGGGTTGAACCTTGCCCTTGTCGTCCGGAGCGCCGGGGCCGACGGCGACGATCTCACCCTGCTGCGGCTTCTCCTTGGCGGTGTCGGGAATGATGATGCCGCCTCTCGTCCTTTCGTCCTCCTCGATCCGGCGCACGACGACGCGATCATGCAATGGACGAAACTTCATCTTGTGACCTCCTCCAGGCAGATTGTGATTGAACGGCCGCCCGCGTGGGCGCGCCCGCGGGCTATGTAGATTCGGCTTTTAGCACTTTCAAGGGGCGAGTGCCAGGCGTTAGCAATTGTCCGGCGTTGCTGCCAAGCAGCTGATTCAATTCGGGAAATGCTCTAGACGCAACCAGGCTCGGGGGTTAAGACTTAGAAAACTGAAAAAGACTGACCAGCAGGGTACGAAGCCATGGACACTGCCTTCCTTCGCCAGATCGAGGGGTTCTCGCTGACCACGGCGGAAATTCTCTATCGCTTGCCGGATCACCCGAAGCTTCTGCAAAGCTATATCTGGCAGGACTACGACCTCGCCCCGCGCTTCCCCAAGCTCCTCGACTTCCTCGATTTCTGGGACGCCAATCTCGACGGCGCGCTGTACCGCATTCGCGTCGCACATCGGAGGCTGATCGCGCCGGCGGAGTTCAGCTTCATCGAGGGCGAGCTCCGTCTGCACTGATAGATCGCGCCTGCCGTCGATCTGCCGCGCAGGGGGTCGCCATCCCAGCCGTCCCGTGGCAAGCTCCGATAGATTTCCCGGCGCGATGAGAGGTGGGCGATGTGGCGGTGGCTCGCAGTTTTCCTGTTCGGCGGTGTGTTGGGCGCGGCATTCGGCGTGGCGCTCGGCTTCTTCCTGTTTCCTTACGTCTTCCCGCCACCCGAGGCGAAGGAGCAGCTCACCCAGGCCGAGGCGGGCAAGCTCGTCGCCAAGGGCAATTTCATCCAGCCCAATCCCAATGACCCGATCCATTATGGCAAGGGCGAGGTCAGCGTCTATGCGGGGACGGTGTTCCTCGGCGAGGACTTCGAGGTGGGCCCCGGTCCCGACTTCCACGTTTATCTCGTGCCGAAGGCCGATATTCGCTCATCGAGCGACGTGGGCGACACGATGTTCGTGGACCTTGGGCGCTTGCGCGCCTTCAAGGGTAGCCAGAAATATCCGGTCCCCGCAGGCGTCGACCTCGCCAAGTTTCCGAGCGTGGTAATTTGGTGCCAGCAGTTTTCGGTGCTGATCTCGCCCGCCGATCTCACCTTCGAGCAAAAAAGCTGAGTGGCGGCGTCATTCCGGCGCAAGCCGAATCCAGAGCAGCTTACTTAGGTGTGAACTGCATCCCGACTTGCGCCGGGATGACTCGAACTGGCTGTAGGTTCCTGCCCAAACTCGTAGATATGTGCCTTCTCGCGCTCGAGCACCGACTTCAGCGAGCGGAACGCCTTCGGATAGAGATAGAAGGGAACCCGCGGGAACAGGTGATGGATCAGGTGGAAGTTCTGGAACATATAGAGCCAGTTCACGACGGGCTCCATGATCTTGCCCTTCACCCAGAACACATTGGTGTCGCGATAGCGCTCATGCACCTCGTGCGGCTTGTGGGTGAGATAGGCGAAGAAGTA
>DASWJG010000069.1:0-5987 GCA_036397315.1 Methyloceanibacter sp.
GGCGGCCCATTGGGCCGAGCGGCGGGAGGCGATCGAGGGCGCCATCGACCGCGCCGGACGCGACGGCCGAACCATCGTGCTTGCGCCCTCGGCACCAGGCCAGCCGGTCAGCGATCCCTTGAGTCCCGACCAGGCGCGCGAACGCGTGGGCGGTCTCATGCCGGAGCCTTACGCGCCTGACCGCACCGAGCTCGCCGCGACGCTCGAGAAAGAACTCGGCGGCAAGACCGACTTCAGCGTGCTGTGGCTCTCCGACGGACTCGACTATGGCGAAGGCGAAGCTTTCGTTTCCGTCCTTAAGAAGCTTGCCGGGGCAACCGGCAGCGTCGCCGTGCTTCGCCCCGAGAAAGACGACGCCGCGCTCGCCCTCGGTCAGGCCGCAGGCGAAGGCGGCGAGCTTGTCGCCCGTGTCTTGAGCGGCGCCGAGGGACCGCGCTCAGGCGTGGTCAAGGCGCTCACCGGCCGCGGCGAGCCTCTCGGCCAAGCCACGTTCGCAATCGGGGCGCGCGCGCGCGCGGCCACCGCCCAATTCGACCTGCCGCTCGAAATCCGCAATCAGGTGGCCCGCATCGAGATCGCCGGCGAGCCGTCGGCGGGCGCCGTCTATCTTCTCGATGCCCGCTCGCAGTGGCATCGCGTCGGCATCGTCTCCGGCGAATCGCGGGAAGCCGCTCAACCGCTGCTCTCGCCTCTCTATTACGTGCAGCGCGCGCTTTCTCCTTACGCCGACATCATCACGCCGAGCGAGGGCAACGTCGCCAACGCCGTGCACGATCTCCTCCAGCAGAAGGTCTCGACTATCGTGCTCGCCGATATCGGCAAGCTCGTTGCCGGCACGCAGGAAGAGCTTGAAGCTTGGCTCAAATCTGGCGGCGTGCTCATCCGCTTTGCCGGCCCGCGTCTCGAGCAAGGCGGCGACGAATTGCTCCCCGCGGCCCTGCGCCGCGGCGGCCGCTCGCTCGGCGGCTCGCTCTCCTGGAGCACGCCGCAGCCGCTTGCGCCGTTCGAGGAGAAGAGTCCCTTCCGCGGTCTTGCCGTACCCGGAGACGTGAGGGTCAACCGGCAAGTTCTTGCCGACCCCACCCTGGCCAGCGAAGCCGAAGTCTGGGCGACGCTCGCCGACGGCACGCCGCTGGTTACCGCCTCGAAGCAAGGACAAGGTTTCATCGTGCTCTTCCACGTTACGGCGAACTCCGACTGGTCGAATCTGCCGCTGTCAGGACTGTTCGTGGAGATGCTGCGCCGCGTCGTGACGCTCGGTTCAAGCCAGGTGGGACTTGAGACGGGTGGAGACGCCTCCTCGGTCGAGGCCTCGCCGGCCGTTCAGCGCGCCGCCTCCTCGTCGGGCGCGCTTCCCCCGCTTCAGACCCTTGACGGCTTCGGCCATCTCACCTCGCCGCCGCTCCGCGCGGCTCCGATCGCGCCCGACAAGCTCGACTTGACGGTGCCCGGGCCTGATCATCCGCCCGGCTATTACGGTCCGTCCGGCGCCGCCCGCGCCTTCAACCTCATCACCGCAAGGACGGTGCTCAAGCCGCTGCCCGCGATTGAAGGGAGTGCGGTGAGCGGCTACACCCTCAAGAAGCCCATGGCACTCGAGCCTTGGCTCTATCTTGCCGCCATCGCGCTTTTTGCTGCCGACATTCTCGCTTTGCTGGTGCTGAGTGGGGGCTTCCGGTTGCAACGCCGTGCTGCGGCGACAAGCGCCGCCATCCTGCTGGCGCTTGCGCTTCTTCCCGGGCCATCCGATTCTGCAAGCGCACAAGACACACCGGCGCCGGCGGCAGCCCCCCAGACCACAACCGCGCCCGCCTCCGCCGACGATTTCGCGCTGAAGGCCTCATTACAGACCCACCTCGCCTACGTGGTCACCGGCGACCCGGAGATCGATCGCACCAGCGAGGAAGGCCTGTCGGGATTGAGCAAGGTCTTGCGTGCGCGGACCGCGCTCGAGCCCGCCGACCCCATGGGCGTCGATATCGACAAGGACGAGCTTGCCTTCTTCCCCATTCTCTATTGGCCGGTGCGCGAGGATACGAGCCCCCTTTCCGACGCCACGCTCGCCAAGGTCGATGCCTTCATGAAGCAGGGCGGCCTCATCGTCTTCGACACGCGCGACCATGAAACGGGCTTCTCCGGCACAAGCACGCAAGCCAAGGCGCTCAACCGGCTGATCGGTCAGCTCGACATTCCACCGCTCGAGCCGGTGCCCGAGAGCCACGTCCTCACCAAATCGTTCTACCTGATGCGCAGCTTCCCCGGCCGCTGGGACGGCGGTGCGCTCTGGGTCGAGGCCGAGCCCGTCGACGAGGCCGAGCGCAGCGAGCGCTCCCGCCGCACCGACGGGGTGAGCTCGATTGTGATCACCTCCAACGATTTTGCCGGCGCCTGGGCGCTCGACGAGTCGAACCGGCCGATCTATCCGACAGTGCCCGGCGGCGAGGTGCAGCGCGAGATGGCATTCCGCGCCGGCGTCAACCTCGTGATGTACGCGCTCACCGGCAACTACAAGGCCGACCAGGTGCACGTCCCTGCCCTGCTCGAGCGTCTGGGACAATGAGACCATGAGCTGGTCGGTCGAATTCTTACCCTTCGTGCCCTGGTCGGTGCTGTGGGCGCTGGCCGCAGTGGGAGCGGTGTTGCTCGCGCTTCTTTTCTGGCGCTCGCGCCGGGGCGCGATCTTGCGCCTCTTGAGCTATGCGCTGCTGCTATTGGCCATCGCCAACCCGCAGCTGAAGCAGGAGGACCGCGAGCCGCTCAGCGACGTCCTCGCCGTCGTCATCGACGACAGCCAGAGCCAGGCGATCGCGGGCCGCACGGCGCGGACCGATGAGATCCGCAAGGAATTGGAGGAGCGCCTCAAGGCCTTCCCCAATCTCGACGTGCGCTGGGTGCATTCCAACTCGACCTCCGCCGACAGCGAGCGCGACGGCACCATGCTCTTCACCGATCTCGCTCAGTCGCTTGCCGACGTGCCGCCCGACCGGCTCGCCGGCATGGTCATGATTACGGAAGGCGAGGTGCATGATGTTCCGGCTTCCGCCGCGGGCCTTGGCTTCGATGCGCCGGTGCATGCGCTTCTCACCGGCAAGCCCGGGGAGTTCGACCGCAGACTCCAGATCTTGAGCGCGCCCCGGTTCGGCATCGTCGGCAGCGCCCAAGCGATCGAGCTCAAGGTGACCGACACGACCGCGGCGGGGACCGAAGGCCCGGTCAAGCTCACCATCACCCATCAGGGCCAAGCGCCTGTGACACGGACCGCCCGCACCGGCGAGAAGATCGAGATCCTGGTCAATATCGACCACGCCGGACCCAACATCGTCGAGATCGAAGCCGAGCCTGCCCCTGGCGAGCTCACCACGGTCAACAATCGTGCCGTGCTGACGGTCGAGGGTGTACGCGAAAACTTGCGCGTGCTGCTCGTATCCGGCGAGCCGCATGCGGGCGAGCGCACCTGGCGCAACATGCTGAAGTCGGACGCCTCCGTCGACCTCGTGCACTTCACTATTCTGAGGCCGCCGGAGAAGCAGGACGGCACGCCCATCAATCAGCTGTCGCTGATCGCCTTTCCCACGCGTGAGCTGTTCCAGGAGAAGCTCGATCAGTTCGACCTGATCATCTTCGACCGTTACCAGCGCCGCGGCGTGCTGCCCCTGCTCTATCTGGAGAATGTCGCCCGCTACGTGGAGAAGGGCGGCGCCGTGCTGGTCTCGGCGGGCGACGATTACGCCTCGCCGCTCAGTCTTTATCGGACGCCGCTTGGCCAGGTCCTCCCGGCCGTACCCTCAGGCCGCGTGGTCGACGAGCCCTTCAAGCCGCAGCTCACCGAACTCGGCGAGAAGCATCCCGTTACCAGCGACTTGCCGGGCGCGGTCGGTGACGAGCCCTCCTGGGGGCGCTGGTTCCGCGTCGTCGAAGCCGACCCGCGCGACGCCGAGGTGCTCATGAAGGGAGCGCAAGGCAAGCCGCTGCTCGTGATCGGCCAGCGCGGCAAGGGTCGAGTCGCGCTCCTCCTATCCGACCATGCCTGGCTGTGGGCGCGCGGCTATGAAGGCGGCGGACCCTATACCGACCTCCTGCGCAGGCTCGCCCATTGGCTAATGAAGGAGCCCGACCTCGAGGAAGAGACGCTGAAGGCGACGAGCCGTGGCCAGACGCTCTCCATCGAACGGCGCTCGGTCAAGGACGAGGTCGATCAAGTCACGGTGACCGCGCCGTCCGGCAAGGAGGAGACCGTCACCCTCGACAAGGGGGAACGGGGTCTATGGCGCAAGGCCCTGACAGCGAGCGAGCAGGGCGTCTACCGCGTGTCCTCGGGACAACTTGCCAGCGTGGTCACGGTGGGCAACGCCAATGCGCGGGAACTCTCCGCCGTGACCGCCACCGACGAGGCGCTCTCGCCGGTCATCGATGAGACCGGCGGCGGCAGCTTCTGGCTGGGGCGAGACGATGCGGAAGCGGCGAAGATGCCGCGGCTCGTGATGCTTCGCGGCGGCCATGTCATGCACGGCGACGATTGGCTCGGCCTGCATAAGCGCGACGCCTATCACGTCAAGGGCGTGCGGCTGTTCCCGCTCTTCACCGGCTTCCTCGCCCTTGGTCTTCTGCTTGGCTTCCTGGCCGCCACCTGGTTCCGCGAAGGCCACTAGCGCGCATAGCCCTTGACCTGCCCGCCAGCGGCAAGTGCGCCGGGAATGAGCTCAAGCGCAAGCAGCCGTGCGGAGTCCACAGGCCCCGGCAGGGTAATCTGTCCGGGCCGGACAGGCTGAAAGCCGAACCGCCCGTAATAGGGCATGTCGCCGACCAGAAGCACGAGGCTGAAACCTTCGGCGCGGGCCCGCGCCAATCCTTCCTCGACAAGCGCCCTGCCGAAGCCTTTGCCTTTCTCCACCGGGTCGACGACGAGCGGCCCGAGCAGCGCCGCCCCCTCCTCTCCCCCGATCCGGATCGCCGTGAAACGGATGCCTCCCACCAATCTCTCGTCGAGAAGCCCACAGAGGCAAAGCGCGCCGACCAGCGGAACGCCTTCGCGCACCCGGTAGGCGCTCCGGGTAAACCGGCCAGGACCGAAAGCCTGGGCGGAGAGCTCCGACAACATTTGCGCGTCGCCATCGGTTTCGAGGCGGATCTTAAAGCTTGAGGAGGACATGAGGTCGAGGGTCCCAAAGAGGCTGGTCGAGAGGGAATCCCTCAGCCGCGACGGGGGCACCATAGGAAATGCAACCAAAGGTGTCGGCGGCGAGGGGCTAGGCGGTGCGCGCTTACAGCGCGCGCCCTCGTCGTCGGGGAAGCGTCTTGGGGGAGATCCTCGTCCACATGGCGGCGCTGCATTATCATGGACGGGGACGCCGGTCTAGCAGATCGAGGGCAAGTTGCCTCACGCCGCTTCAAACGTCCCGAAACTGTCCCGCGTTCACCAAGCGTTTATCGCCTCTCCTCATATATTTGAATCTGCTACACTTATGAGGCTGGCGAGGAGGGGCCGTTGAGCCGCGCCCCTTTGTGAGATAAGCGGGGGCGACGATGGCCGACACAGCGCGACTGCTCGTTCTTTATCACTCGTCCTACGGGCATACCGAGACCCTGGCTTATGCCGTGGCCCATGGTGCGCGCGCAGTCGAAGGCTTGCATGTCAGCGTCAAGCGCGTGCCCGAGCTGATGCCGGAGGAGATCATGCGCGGCGCCGGCATGAAGGTGGACCAGCCGGCCCCGATCGCCGACCCGCAGGAGCTTGCCGATTACGACGGCATCATTTTCGGCACGCCGACCCGCTTCGGCAATATGACCTCGCAGATGCGGAATTTCCTCGACCAGACCGGGCCGCTCTGGGTCAGCGGCGCGCTGATCGGCAAGGTGGGCAGCGTGTTCACCTCGACTTCGACCGGCGGCGGTAACGAGACGACCATCGTCTCCTTCCATTGGACTCTATTGCATCAGGGCATGGTCGTGGTCGGGCTCCCCTACTCCGCCCCCGATCTTCCCGACAT
>DASWJG010000070.1:0-8001 GCA_036397315.1 Methyloceanibacter sp.
CGTTGATGCCGCTGGTGCGCACGGTCTGGTGGACCAGTACCGAGTCGAACCAGCCGCACCGCCTCGGCCGGCCGGTCACGGTGCCGAATTCGCGCCCGCGCTCGCCGATGCGCTCGCCGATCGGGTTGGCCTGCTCGGTCGGGAACGGCCCGGAGCCCACCCGCGTCGCATAGGCCTTGGCGATCCCGAGGACATAGGAAATCGCGCTCGGCCCAAGTCCGGTGCCGATCGCGGCCTGGGCGGCGACGGTGTTGGACGAGGTGACGAAGGGATAGGTGCCGTGGTCGATGTCGAGCAGCGCCCCTTGCGCGCCTTCGAACAGGATGCGCTTGCCCTGGCGACGCTTGGCGTCGAGCAGCGCCCACACCGTGTCCACGTAGGGCAGAATCTTGGGCGCGATCTCGCTCAGCTGATCGCACAGCTCGTCGGCGGAAATCTCTGGCTCGCTTAAGCCCCGTCGGAGCGCATTGTGATGGCTAAGGATGCGCTCGATCTTGGGTTTGAGCGACGGCAGGTCCTGGAGGTCCATCACCCTGATGGCGCGCCGGCCGACCTTGTCCTCATAGGCCGGTCCTATGCCGCGCTTGGTCGTGCCGATCCGGCCCTCGCCTGCGGAAGCCTCGCGCAGCGCATCGAGCTCGCGGTGGAGCGGCAGGATCAAGGTCGCGTTCTCGGCGATACGCAGATTGTCGCGAGAGATGCTAACGCCAAGCTTCTCGATCTTGGCGATCTCCTCGGCCAGCGCCCAGGGGTCGATCACCACGCCGTTGCCGATCACCGAGAGCTTGCCCTTGCGCACCACGCCGGACGGCAGCAGCGACAGCTTATAGGTGGTGCCGTCGATCACCAGCGTATGGCCAGCATTATGGCCGCCCTGGAAGCGCACCACGATGTCGGCGCGCTCCGACAGCCAATCGACGATCTTGCCCTTGCCTTCGTCGCCCCATTGGGAGCCGACGACCACGACATTGGCCACGTGAAAAGTCCTTTGATTCCAGGCCGGGACGCAGAAACGGCCCCGCTCGCTGGCAGGGCCGTGTCACCTTATAGCGCGTCGCCGCAGGCGATGCGAGCCTCCCTCTTCCTTGTCATTGCCGGGCTTGACCCGGCAATCCAGGGCGCGCTCCGAGCCTGCCTCCCCTGGATGCCCGGGTCTTCGCCCGGGCATGACGTGTTTGGAGGGGCGGCTAAGCGGCCTTAGCGAGGGCCTGCTTCACTTCGGCGAAAGCCCAATCGAGCCAGGGCAAGAGCGCCTCGAGATCGCTCCTCTCCACGGTGGCCCCGGTCCAGATGCGCAAGCCCGGAGGGGCGGCGCGGTGGGAGGCGATGTCCTTGGCGGCGTTCTCCGCATCGAGCAGCGCCGCGATGCGCCCTGGAAACCCATCGCGCATGTCGGGCGGAAGCGCCAGCACCTCGGGGTCCACGATTTTCAGACAGACTGAACTGTTCGAGCGCGTCTCAGGGACGCGCGCGAGAAAATCGACCCACGCCGTTCGCGCCACCCACTCGGCGAGGACGGCGGCATTGGCGTTTGAGCGCGCGATGGTCCCCTGAAGCCCGCCCACGCTTTCGACCCAGTCGAGCGCATCGAGATAGTCCTGCAAGCACAGCATGGAGGGGGTGTTGATGGTCGAGCCCTCGAACAACGCGGCGTTGAGCTTGCCGTCGCGTGTCATGCGGAAGAGCTTGGGCAGAGGCCAGGGCGGTCGGTAACTTTCCAGCCGCTCCACGGCGCGGGGCGAGAGGATCAACATGCCGTGCTGCGCCTCGCCGCCAAGCACCTTCTGCCAGGAGAAGGTCGCCGCATCGAGCTTCGGCCATTCGATTTCTTGCGCGAACACCGCAGAGGTCGCGTCGCAAATGGTGAGTCCCTTGCGGCCGGCGTCGATCCAATCGGCATTGGGAACGCGCACGCCGGAGGTCGTGCCGTTCCAGGCGAACACCACGTCGCGGTCGCAATCGACCTCTGACAGGTCGGGCAGCTCGCCATAGGGTGCGAGCAAGGCGCGGACATCCTTGAGCTTGAGCTGCTCGACGATGTCGGTGGCCCAATCCCGGCTGAAAGCCTCCCAAGCGAGCACATCGACGCCGCGCGGACCCAACAGCGACCACAGCGCCATCTCCACGGCACCGGTGTCGGAAGCGGGCACGATGGCGGCGCGATAGCCGCCCGGAAGCTTGAGCAACTCACGCGTCCGCTTGAGCGCAAGCTCGAGCCTCGCCTTGGTCTCGGGCTGGCGATGGTAGCGGCCGAGGAGCGCTCCCTTGAGCCCGTCCACGGACCAACCGGGATGCTTGGTGCAGGGTCCCGAAGAGAAGCGCGGATTTTTTGGTCGCAGGGCCGGCTTTTTGATGCTCGTCACCGCATCGCTCTCCGTTCACAAGAGACGATCTCTCTTCAATCCGTCATGCCCGGCCTTGTGCCGGGCATCCACGAATTTCCGCCAGGGATCAAAGACGTGGATGGCCGGGACAAGCCCGGCCATGACGGAAAACTGTAGGGCAGGTACGTCTTGCTGCATGAGAGGTCAAGGGCAGCGGCGGTCAGGCATCAACCACAAAAAAGCCGCCCGTCGAAAAGACGGGCGGTGAGTCGGCTAGCAGATGGTTGAGGGGCTTTATTTGAAAGCGACTGGCATCGGCGCTGGCTGAGCACCTAGCGCCCAGCGCACCGAGAGCAGGAGGTCGTTCGAAGTGATGTCCTCGATCTCGATTCCCCCGGCGGTGCCGGAATTGTCATAGGCGGTACGAATACCGCTCTTGGCGTCACCGATATCGGTGTAGCGATAAGAGAGATCGATGGTGAGGCCCGGCGTTACTTTGTAGGCAAGGCCGGCATAAAGCGCCCAGGCGAAGTTCGTCTCGGTGTTGTTCTTGGCGAAGGCGACGCCCAGGTTTGGCACGTTGACGTCCTTCAAGCCAATGACGTCGATCGAGGCGAAGCCGACGCCGCCGCCGACATAGGGCGTGACGCAATGCCAGGTGCCGAGATCGATATAGGCATTGGCGAGGCCGACCCAGCTCTCGATATCGGCCGTGTATTCGTTAGTGCCAGGCAGGAAGGTTTCATCCTCGAAGTTGCTTTGAATGTCAAAGGTGCCGTTACCGCCTGGATATTTATCATTGGCGAGGAATACGGCGCTGCCGCGATATTCGCCGGTGATATCGAAGCGGAAATAATGGCCGGTGTCGTAGCCGAAACCGAGGCCCCAGAGCGGCGTGCTCTTGATATCCTTTTCGAAGACGATGAAGTCGTTGAACTCGAATTCCTCGGCGAAGATGTCGCCGACATCGGGATTGGCGGCCCCGACGAAGCCCTTGAGGTACCAAGGGCCGGCGCAGCCGACGCAGGGCTCAGGCTCCGGAGGCGGAAGGCCGAGATCTGCGGCGTAAGCCGCTGCCGTCTGGCCCAAAAGCAGGGCAAGTCCAATGATGATTGAGCGAGTTTGTCCCTGGGGAATGGTTAACGAAATGCTAACTGCGGTGCCTCGCGGGGACAGGCCGTGGCAAGCGCGCCACAGTAGCGGACAACGTCATGATAATTTTGGTGTTTAAGTCGAGGCCAGGCCTGCCGGTCGAGCTTAGGCCGCGGCGTCGGTCAGCGCGTGGACGATATCGGAGACCACGGTCTTAACGAGTTTCTCGTCGTCGCCCTCGGCCATAACCCGAATCACGGGCTCCGTCCCCGACGGGCGGATGACCAGGCGCCCCGATTTGCCCAGCTTCGACTTGCCGGTGTCGATGGCTCTCCGCACCGCCACATTGTCGAGCGGCTGGCCGCCGTTCTTGTAGCGGACGTTCTTCAGGACCTGCGGCAGGGGCTCGAAACGATTGCAGATTTCGCTCACCGGCTTGCCGCTCTGGGCCACCACGGAGAGGAGCTGGAGCGCCGTGACGAGGCCATCCCCCGTGGTCGAGAAATCTGACAGCACGATATGGCCCGACTGCTCGCCGCCGACATTGTAGCCGTGCTGGCGCATATGCTCGACCACGTAGCGGTCGCCCACTGGCGTGCGGGCGAGGCCGAGATCGAGGCTCTCGAGATAGCGCTCGAGCCCGAGATTCGACATCACCGTGGCGACGATGCCGCCGCCCGCCAGCCGCCCGCGCTTCAGCCAGGATTCGGCGATGACCGCCATGAGCTGGTCGCCGTCGATGATGGCGCCCTTCTCGTCGACGATGACCACCCGGTCGGCGTCGCCGTCGAGCGCGATGCCGATATCGGCGCGCACCTCGTTGACCTTGCGGATCAGGTCCTCGGGCGAGGTTGAGCCGCAATCCTTGTTGATGTTCAAGCCGTTAGGCTCGACGCCAATCTTGATCACCTCGGCGCCCAACTCCCACAGAGCCTCCGGCGCCACCTTGTAGGCCGCCCCGTTGGCGCAATCGATCACCACCCTGATGCCGTCGAAGCGGATGTTCTTCGGCAGCGTGCGTTTGGCGAATTCGATATAGCGCTCGCGCGCGCTGTCGATGCGGGTCGCGCGGCCGATCATTTCCGAGGCCGCCAGCAGCTCTGAGGAATCGCCTTCCATCAACTGCTCGATCTCCTCCTCCTTCTCGTCGGAGAGCTTGTAGCCGTCGGGTCCGAACAGCTTGATGCCGTTATCGACGAAGGGATTGTGCGACGCCGAGATCATCACGCCGAGATCGGCACGGAGCGAGCGGGTCAACATGGCGACCGCCGGCGTCGGCATCGGGCCGAGCTGGAACACGTCCATGCCCACAGCGGTGAAGCCCGAGACCAGCGCCGACTCGATCATGTAGCCGGAGAGCCGTGTATCCTTGCCGATCACCACGCGATGGCGATAGGAGCCGTTGGTGAAGAGCTTGCCCGCGGCCATCCCCACCCTGAGGGCCACCTCAGAGGTCATGGGGTAGGTATTCGCGCTGCCACGGATGCCATCCGTGCCAAAATACTTGCGAGGCATGGTGAGGCCCCCCCGTATGTTCCCCGTCGGTGCCTGTCGCTTGTTATGTTCTGACCGGCGCCTCATTGGGATTATGCTCCTGGTGTACCACCCTTGAGTTCAAAAAATGTAAGCAAAAGTTACACCAGATCGGGTCCTCTGGGGTGAATTTGCCTTAATTTTCAGTGTTGAAGGCGACGGCCCGCCAGACCGCAAGCGCTTGGCGGCTCCCGGCCACGTCATGGACCCGCAAAATCTGTGCCCCCTGCCCCGCAGCTTCTATCGCCGCGGCGTGGGAGCCCGGCTCGCGACCCGAAGGCTTCTCGCCGCCGGAGACCCCTTGGATGAAGCGTTTGCGCGAGGCGCCGACGAGAAGCGGCACGCCCAGACCGTGGAACAGGGTTATGTGGGACAGCAGCGCGAGGTTATGCGCGAGCGTCTTGCCGAAGCCTAGGCCTGGGTCGGCGGCGATGCGGGAGCGGTCGATCCCTGCCGCTGTGGCCGCCTTTATGCGCGCTTCCAGATAGTCGAACACTTCGAGCACGACGTCGCCGTAGCGCGGATCGTCCTGCATGGTCTTGGGTTCGCCCTGCGCGTGCATGAGAACCACGCCGAGCCCGGTGTCAGCCGCGGCCTGCAAGCTCTTGGGATCGTAAGTGAGCGCCGACACGTCGTTCAGGATCTTGGCGCCTCCCTTGGCGGCGGCCCGCGCCACCGAGGCTTTGCGCGTATCGACCGAGATGACGGCTGGGAGGCCTGAGAGGCCTTCGATGACCGGCACCACGCGCAGAAGCTCCTCCGCCTCGTCCACGGCGTCGGACCCCGGCCGGGTCGACTCGCCACCAATGTCGATAATGTCGGCGCCCGCGGCCGCAAGCTCTGCCGCGTGGACGATCGCCGCCTCTTTGGTGTCGTAGAGGCCGCCGTCGGAGAAGCTATCCGGCGTGACGTTGACGATGCCCATGAGGATGGGGCGGTCGAGGGCGACCCCCGCGAAGGGGGGACGCGGCGCGGTGGCGCGCCGAAGCAGGGCGGCAAGTTCCGCATCACCGGAGGAGGCGAGCGCGTGCGCCGTGAACAGCCGCGTCCTTGTGTTGCCGGCTTCGCCTTCGATCAGCTCGGCGGCCGTGAAGGCAATTCCGCCGCCTGCCAAAGGCAGCGCCAAGCCCTCGGCGATCGCCGCCTCGGCGACCGCGCCATAGAGCAACCCGACTGGCCGGAGATAGAGCCTCGCCTTTGCCATGCGCGAGCCTTAGCACGAAGCTTTTGTGAAGGACTTGCCGAAAACGAAAAATGCCCGGCGCGAACGCCGGGCATCTGATGATGTGGGACGAGCAGCCTCAAGTCTGGGGCTGGGGCTCCAGGCCGCCAGTATCGGGCTCAGGCTCGGGCGGCTTCTTGGCGCGGCCTGCCGCGGGAACGGCGGAGGCCGGCCCTGGCCGTGGCGCGACCTCGGCGGCGAATTCGCGCACCGGCGGCTTGCCCTTGAGCAAGTCCTTGATCTCCTCGCCCGACAGCGTTTCGTATTCGAGCAAGCCCCTGGCGATCGTATGCAGATCGTCGATATTGCCGGAGATAATCTTGCGCGCCTCCTCGAAGGACTCGTCCACGATGCGGTGAATTTCCTCATCGACGATGGTTTGGGTCTCGTCGGAGAGGTTCTGCGTCCGCGCGATGGAATGGCCGAGGAACACCTCTTCCTCGTTGTCGCCATAGGCGAGCGGCCCGAGCTTGTCGCTCATGCCGTATTGCGTGACCATGGCGCGCGCGAGCAGCGTCGCCATCTTGATGTCGGAGGCGGCGCCGGAAGTGACCTTGTCGTAGCCGAACACGATCTCTTCCGCGACGCGGCCGCCCATGGCGACGGTTATGTCGGCCTTGAGCTTGGCGCGGGTGTAGGAGAGCAGATCGCGCTCGGGCAGGCGCATGACCATGCCAAGGGCGCGGCCGCGCGGGATGATGGTCGCCTTGTGCACCGGGTCGGACGCAGGCTGATGCAGCGCGACGAGCGCATGGCCGCCCTCGTGATAGGCGGTCAGCGTCTTCTCTTCCTCGTTCATCACCATGGAGCGGCGCTCGGCGCCCATCATGACCTTATCCTTGGCGCTATCAAGATCCTGCCGGTTGACTTCATTCTTATTGGCCCGTGCCGCCAGAAGAGCAGCTTCATTGACCAGATTTTCCAGATCAGCTCCCGAGAAGCCGGGTGTGCCCTTGGCGACGACATTGAGGTCGACATCCTCGCCCAAAGGAACCTTGCGGGCATGAACCTGGAGGATTTTGAACCGGCCACGAACGTCAGGGCGCGGCACAACAACCTGTCGGTCAAAACGTCCGGGACGCAGCAGTGCCGGATCAAGAACGTCTGGACGGTTGGTGGCGGCAATCAGGATGACGCCTTCATTTGACTCGAAGCCATCCATCTCAACCAGCAGCTGGTTGAGGGTCTGCTCACGTTCGTCGTGTCCCCCTCCCATACCGGCTCCGCGATGGCGACCGACAGCATCAATTTCGTCAATGAAGATAATGCAGGGTGCATTTTTCTTGCCCTGCACAAAGAGATCGCGGACACGACTGGCGCCAACCCCGACAAACATCTCGACAAAGTCAGAACCGGAGATGGAGAAAAATGGTACACCGGCCTCACCGGCGATCGCCCTGCCCAGCAAGGTCTTCCCGGTTCCCGGCGCACCAACCAGCAGGACCCCTTTCGGGATGCGCCCGCCGAGTCGGGAGAATTTTTTCGGATCTTTCAGAAAAGAGACGACTTCTTCAAGCTCATCTTTGGCTTCGTCGATTCCGGCCACATCGTTGAAGGTGATTTTAGCCGAAGACTCACTGAGCAGCTTGGCGCGACTTTTGCCGAAGCTCATCGCCTTGCCGCCGCCGGACTGCATCTGACGCATGAAAAAGATCCAGACGGCAATCAACAACAGTATCGGTCCCCAGGAGACCATCATGGTCATCCAGAAACTGTTGGTTTCATCCGGTTCAGCCACAATAGCGACCCCCTGCTCCCGCAACAGGCTGATCAGTTCCGGATCATCAGGGGCATAGGTCTTAAAGGACGAGCCATCAGCATATGTCCCTT
>DASWJG010000071.1:0-10491 GCA_036397315.1 Methyloceanibacter sp.
AGCGGCAGGAAGCCGAACGCCTTGAAGCTGACCCAGGCATCGGTCGAGAAATTGCGCCAGACGATTTCGTTGACGACCGCCATGGCGACGAAGAAGGCCGCCCAGCGCACGGTGAGCTTGCGCCAGCCCTCCTCGGTGAGCGCGAAGACCGGACCGAACAACACCTCGAGCAGAGGCTTCTTCAGCAGGAGCCCCACGGCGAGCAGCACGGCGAACATCGAATAGACGATGGTCGGCTTGAGCTTGATGAAGGTATCGTCGCGCAGATAGAGCGTGAGCCCGCCGAACATGAGCACGATGACGCCGCTGACGAGCGGCATGACCGGCAGCTTGTGATAGCGAAGGCGGGCGACCGCGAGCGAGATCAAGGTCGCCACCATGAACGCGGCCGTGCCGGCATAGATCCCCGCCACGGCGTTGCCGGCGAAGAACACCAGCAGAGGTCCGAGCTCGATGGCGAGCTTGGGCCACAGCGCGGGCTGGGAGGAAGCGGCCTCCCCGGGCACCGCGACCTTGGACTTAGGCGGCTGCTTCATTCTCGCTCTTTGCTCCCGCGATCGCACGCGCGAAGTCTTGCGCATCGAATGGCTTGAGATCGTCGAGACCTTCGCCGATGCCGATGGCGTTGATGGGAAGCTTGAAGCGCTCGGCGATGGCGACAAGGATGCCGCCGCGCGCCGTGCCGTCGAGCTTGGTCACCACGATCCCGGTGACGCCCGCGATCTCCTTGAAGATCTCGACCTGATTGAGCGCGTTCTGCCCGGTGGTGGCGTCGAGCACGAGGATGACACCGTGCGGCGCAGTCGCGTCGAGCTTCTTCAGCACCCGCACGATCTTGGCGAGCTCGGCCATGAGGTCTGATTTGTTCTGCAGGCGCCCGGCGGTGTCGATGAGGAGCACATCCGCGGCTTCGGCGCGGGCGCGCTCGAACGCTTCATAGGCGGCCCCTGCCGGGTCGGACCCCGCCTCCTTGGCGACGACCTCGACCCCCACACGCCCGCCCCACACTTTGAGCTGATCGATGGCCGCGGCGCGGAAGGTGTCGGCGGCGGCGAGCATGACGCTCAAACCTTGGCGCTTGAAAAGATGCGCCATCTTGGCCGTGGTGGTGGTCTTGCCGGTGCCATTCACGCCGACCACCAGGAAGACATGAGGGCGTGCGCCCGAGAGCGGGAAGGCTTCCGCCACCGGCTTGAGCACGCTGGCGATCTCTGCGGCCAGAACCTCGCGCACCGTTCCCTCATCGAGCCCCCGGTCGTGACGGCTTTTGGCGATTGCCGCGCGGATGCGGCCGGCCATGGCGACCCCGAGATCGGCCTTGATCAGGACCTCTTCGAGCCGATCGAGCGTGTCCTCATCCAGCTTCCGCTTGGTGAGCGCACTGGCGAGATTGTCGGACAGGGCATTGGAGGTGCGGGCGAGACCGTTGCGGAGCTGATCGAACCAGCTCCGCTTCTTCTCGGTCTCGGCCGGCTTCTTGCCGTCGCTCATGGCCTCACCGCGAGGAGTGCGGCCCCGTCGTCGCCGGCCACGATCGCCTCGACCAGCGCGCCAGCGCCTTCTTCGGCTTCGAGGCGCACCGGCGTAAAATCGGCAGAGCGCCCTTGAACCTCGTTCTCCATGAGCACATTGATGCGGCGCCCCTTGGCGCCTTCAAGATGCGACTTGAGCGCCGCGACGCCCTTCGCGCGCAGCTCGCCAGCGCGCCTGGCGATCACCGCGCCATGAATTTGCGGCATGCGCGCCGCCGGCGTGCCCTCCCGCGCCGAATAGGGGAACACATGCAGGAAAGTGAGCCCGCACTCGTCGACCAGCGTGAGCGAGTTCTCGAACATCGCCTCGGTCTCGGTGGGAAAGCCGGCGATAAGATCGGCTCCGAACACCATGTCAGGACGGGCACGGCGCACCGCCTCGCAAAAGCCGACCGAGTCGGCGCGGGCATGCCGCCGCTTCATGCGCTTCAAGGTGAGGTCGTCGCCCGATTGCAACGAAAGATGCAGATGCGGCATCAGCCGCTCTTCCTCGGCGATGGCCGCCAACAGCGCCGGGTCGGCCTCGACCGAGTCGATCGAAGAGAGCCTGAGGCGCGGAAGCTCGGGCACGAGCTTGAGTACCGTGCGCACCAGCCTGCCGAGGGTCATGTCGCCGGGAAGATCCTTGCCATAGGCGGTGATATCGACGCCGGTCAGCACGATCTCGGCATAGCCGCGTCCGGAGAGCCGCCTGACTTGCGCTACTACCTCGCCCGCCGGCACCGAGCGCGACGGCCCGCGGCCGAAGGGGATGACGCAGAAGGTGCAGCGGTGGTCGCAGCCATTCTGAATCTGCACATAAGCCCGTGCGCGGCTGCCGAAGCCTTCGATCAGGTGCGAGGCGGTCTCCTTGACCGACATGATGTCGTTGACCACGACCCGTTCGCTCCCCTCGATGCCGAAGCTCGCGAAGGTCCTGGCGTCGAGCTTCTCCTGATTGCCGATGACATGATCGACCTCGTCCATCGCGGCGAAGCGCGCGGGATCGATCTGCGCCGCGCAGCCGGTGACGATGATCTTGGCTTCCGGATGCTTGCGCCGGACCTTGCGGATCGCCTGCCCTGCCTGGCGCACGGCCTCGGCCGTCACCGCGCAGGTGTTGACGATCACCGCGTCGCTGAGCCCCGCGGCGGCGGCATGCTCGCGCATGACTTCAGATTCATAGGCATTGAGCCGGCAGCCGAAGGTGATGATTTCGATATCGGACATTGGCGGCTTCTAACATGAAACATTGGGTCCAGCGACCCCAAGCCGGAGCTAAACACGGGCAGGCGTAAACAGCGCCGCGGGCAAGGTCCCCTCATAGTCGAGCGCGTAGGGCCCGGTCATCAGGATGTGGCCGTCGGATTCCCGCCATTCAATCAGAAGCTCGCCGCCCGGCAGGCTCACCTTGACCTTGCGGCCGGTCAACTCGCGCCGCGTGGCGGCGACGGCCGCGGCGCACGCCGCCGTGCCGCAGGCCCGCGTCAGCCCTGCGCCGCGCTCCCAGGTTCGCACCTTGATCGCCTCAGGTCCGAGCACCTGGACCAGCGAGATATTGGCGCGCTCGGGGAACAGCGGGTGATGTTCCAGCATCGGCCCGAAGCGGGCGAGATCGTGCGCCTCGACGTCATCGACGAAGAAGAGGCAATGCGGGTTGCCGACATTGACCGCCGACGGGGTGTGCAGCACCGGGGCGTCGATCGGCCCAACCTGCAGCTCGATGCGCCGCGTGTCATGGAACGGCTCGGCGAGAGGAATCTGATCCCAAGCGAAGCGGGGGGCGCCCATATCGATGGTGACGCTGCCGTCTTCGTTGACCACCGCGCCGAGCACCCCGCTCTCCGTCTCGATGCTGACCTTTGGCTCGCCACGCTCGGCGGCGACGAGCGCCGCCACGCAGCGCGCCGCGTTGCCGCACGCGCCCACCTCGCCGCCATCGGCATTCCAGATGCGCATGAACACATCGGCCTTACGCGACGGCTCGAGCGCGATGATCTGATCGCAGCCGATGCCTTCTTTGCGGTCGGCGATGGCGCGCACCGCGTCGGGCCCAAGGGCGAGCGCCCGCGGCCGCGCATCGAGCACGACGAAGTCGTTGCCGAGCCCGTTCATCTTGCGGAAATGTGTGGTGCCGGTCATGAGCTTTGGCGCGAGGCGTTTCAGCCGTTATATGGCGTTTCCCGTGCCCTAGACCAGGGAAGCGCGCGCCATGCCAACATGTCCCCCCGCCGACCCCGTCCACGCCCTGGTCCCCCATACCCTGAAGGAGCCCCTGGTTGGCCGGGAGCAAGGCCCGCTCGCGGGCCTCAGTTTCATGGTGAAAGACCTGTTCGCCATCGCCTGTCACAAGGTCGGAAACGGCAACCCCAACTATTATGAGCATGCCACGCCCGCGCCGGAGACGGCCCCCGTCATCACCCGCCTGCTCGAAGCCGGCGCCTCATGCACCGGCATCACCATCTGCGATGAGTTCTTCTACAGCGTGCTTGGCACCAACGTTCACTACGGCCAGCCGGTCAACCCGCGCGCGCCGAGGCACGTGACGGGAGGCTCTTCCTGCGGCTCGGCGGCGGCGGTGGCGGCCACGATGTGCGATTTCGCGCTCGGCAGCGACACCGGCGGCTCGATCCGCGTGCCGGCGTCTTTCTGCGGGCTCTATGGCCTCAGGCCCACGCATGGCCGCATCGACACCAGGGGCGCGACCCCCATGGCGCCGAGCTTCGACACGATCGGTGTCCTGGCGCGCGAGGCGAAACTGTTCCGCGACCTCGGCCTCGCGCTGCTCGACGGCGAGCGGGTCGAGGCGGAGGTCAAGCGCCTGATCCTTGCCGAGGACCTGTTCGAGCGTGCGGACACCAGCGTGGACGCGGCGATTTGGCAGGTGTTCTCACGCATCGGCCGCGCGCTGCCGCAAGCCGAGCGGAAAATCGTCGCCGGAGCAGAGATCGACGATTGGCGCGATGCCTTCCGCGTCATTCAGGGCTTCGAGATCCAGTCCACCTTGCTGCCCTTCATCCAGTCCCACAATGTCGAGCTCGGACCCGGCATCAAGGAGCGCTTCGAGATGGCGGCGAAAATCACCTTTGCCGAGGTGGAAGCGGCCCGCGCGGTTCGGGCCGAGATAGCCAAGCGCTTGCACGGGATTGCCCAGCGGGGAAGCGTGATCGTGCTCCCGACCACGCCGACCTTGCCGCCCGCGCGCGACATTCAAGAGGGGGTATCGACCGCGGAGTTCCGCGCGCTGACCTTGCAGAGCACATGCCTCGCCGGCCATGCCGGTCTGCCGCAAATCTCCATTCCCGCCACCGAGGCTGCGGGCTGCCCCATCGGCCTCTCTTTCATTGGCTGGAAAGGCGGCGACGAGGCGCTGCTCGATCTCGCCGTCCGGATTGAGCCCATCTTAAGGAACGCGCCCTAAGCTCGTCGCGTTGAGCTGGCGAGGATCGATGCTGGACAAACCCTCGTTTCCCTATGGCGCAGGCTTCCGCTCGCTGACGGTCGAGATCGCCGAACCCGTTGCGCTCCCCGTCACGGGCGCGCTTCCCTCCTGGTTGAAAGGCGCGTTGCTCCGAACCGGGCCCTCGAAGTTCGAGGTAGGCGCCCGCACCTATAATCACTGGTTCGACGGGTTGGTGATGCTGCATCGCTTCGCCTTCGCGGGCGGGCGCGTAAGTTATGCCAACCGCTTCCTCGAGAGCAAAGCGTTCCGCGCCGCGGCGGAGACCGGCAAGATCTCCTATGCCGAATTCGCCACCGACCCCTGCCGAACCTTGTTCGGGCGCGTCGCCGCGATCTTCGATCCAAAGCTCACCGACAATTGCTGCGTCAACGTCTCCGACTATGCGCGCGATGCGGTCGCCTTCACCGAGACGTCGATGCCGATGCGCTTCTCGTCTGACACGCTCAAGACACTCGGTGTATTCGCATATCGCAGAGCTCTGAAAGGTCAGGTCTCGACGGCGCACCCGCATTACGATGCGAAGCGTGCCTGCCATTACAATTACATCGTCCATTTCGGCATGAAGAGCCTTTATCGCCTGTGCCGGATAGGCGACGACGGCAAACAGAGGGTCGTCGCCAAGCTCCCCGTCGAGCGTCCGGCTTATATGCACAGCTTCGGCATGAGCCAGGATCACCTCGTGCTCACCGAGTTCCCCTTGGTGGTCAACCCAATCGACCTCAGGCTGTCAGGCAAGCCCTTCATCCAAAACTACCGTTGGGAGCCTGAGCGCGGGCTCGTGTTCCATATCGTCGAGAAGGACACAGGGAAGCTGGTGCGCACTGCCATGGCGGACGCCTCCTTCGCGTTCCACCATGTCAACGCCTTCGCCGATGGCGATCGTCTTGCCGTGGATGTCATCGTCTATCCCGACGCCACGATCATCGATCAGCTTTACCTCGCCCGGCTCCGCTCGAGCGCTCCGATCACTGCCACGGGCACGCTGACGCGCTTTCACATCCCCTTCGCGAGCGACGCTCCGGTCACGCGCCGGACCTTGGCCGACATGCCGCTCGAGTTGCCCCGCATCAATTACGAGTCGTGCGCGGGCAAGCCTTATCGCTATGTCTGGGGCACGGGCGTCCAGACCAAGGGCGATTTTCTCGACTCCATCGTCAAGATCGATACCGAGACCGGCACGGTCGCCACCTGGCACGCGGCGGGTCTTTATCCGGGCGAGCCGGTCTTCGTCCCCTCGCCTTCCGCCAAAACCGAAGACGATGGCGTGTTGCTGTCGATCGTGCTCGACATCGGCAAGGATCGCTCCTTCCTGCTCGTGCTCGAAGCGGCGAGTTTGAAGGAGCTGGCACGGGCGGAAGCCCCACACGCCATCCCCTTCCACTTCCACGGCAATTACTTTCCAAATGCGCCCGTGGCCGGCTTGACTTGAACGCGCCGGTGGCCGACATTCCCCTCGAAATTCAAGGCAGCTCCTTGATCAGAGCCGCCGCCCTGAACATGATTAGCCTCTTGCCGTTCTAGCGCTCAGTAGCGCGAAGCGCGGTAGCGCAAATCAAGAGTCAGGGGGGTCAACATCCGCCAGCGCGTCGCGCCCGCGGGTGCGTTTTTGGTTTGGAGATTGTCTTGGCAGAGCGCGAGCCACAATTTTTGTCATGCCCCGGCTTGACCGGGGCATCCAGTAACCCCGGTCTTCGCGATCGAGATTCTGGGGTTGCTGGATCGCCCGACTGCGCGGGCGATGACAATGGAGAGAGAGCCCGATGTTCGAGACCCTAGCCGAGCGCCTTGGCGCCATCCTCGACAAGCTCACCCGTAAGGGGGCGCTGACCGAGGCTGACGTGGCGGAAGCCATGCGCGAGGTGCGCCGCGCTTTGCTCGAGGCCGATGTCGCGCTCGATGTGGTGCGCGACTTCACCGATTCCGTGAAGGCGAAGGCGGTTGGCCAGGACGTGGTGCGCTCCATCACGCCCGGCCAGATGGTCATCAAGATCGTGCATGACGAGCTGGTGCGCGTGCTGGGGCATGACGCCCAAGGGATCGATCTCGCCGCGACGCCCCCCGTGGTGATGATGCTGGTCGGCCTGCAAGGCTCGGGCAAGACCACGACTACGGCCAAGCTCGGCAAGCGGCTCACCGCCCGCGACAAGCAAAAGGTGCTGATGGCATCGCTCGACACGCGGCGGCCTGCGGCGCAGGAGCAGCTCAGGGTGCTCGGCGAGCAGACGGGCATCGCCACGCTGCCCATCGTTGCCGGCGAGGAGCCCGCCACCATCACCAAGCGCGCGGTCGAGACCGCCAAGCGCGGCGGCTATGACGTGCTCCTGCTCGACACCGCCGGCCGCACCCATATCGACGAAGAGTTGATGGCGGAGACGGCCGCGGTCGAGAAGATCGCCAAGCCGCATGAGACCCTGCTGGTGGCCGATGCGCTGACCGGCCAGGACGCCGTCAATCTCGCCAAGAGCTTCGATGCGCGCGTGGCGCTGACCGGCATCGTGCTGACCCGGGTCGACGGCGACGGCAGGGGCGGCGCCGCGCTCTCCATGCGCGCCATCACCGGCAAGCCGATCAAGCTGATCGGCGTGGGCGAGAAGCTCGACGCGCTCGAGGAGTTTCATCCCGAACGCATCGCCGGACGCATTCTCGGCATGGGCGACGTGGTCGGCCTGGTCGAGAAGGCCATCGAGACAGTGGAGCTGGACAAGGCGGAGGCGATCGCCCGCAAGGTCAAGAAGGGCGCCTTCGACCTCGAAGATCTCGCCGAGCAGCTGAAGCAGATGCAGAAGCTTGGTGGCATGGGCGGTGTGCTCAACATGCTGCCCGGCATCGGCAAGGTGAAGAAGCAGCTCGACGCCGCCAAGCTCGACGACCGGGTCCTGAAGCGCCAGCAGGCGATGATCGGCTCGATGACACGCGCCGAGCGCAAGAATCCAAAACTGCTCAATGCCTCGCGCAAGAAGCGCGTGGCAGCGGGCTCGGGCACGAGCGTGCAGGACATCAATCGGCTGGTGAAGATGCACCGGCAGATGGCCGACATGATGAAGGCCATGGGCAAGAAACGCGGCATGCTCGGTGCCCTGTTCGGAGGTGGCCCGCCACCCGAGATGCCGGCCGAGCTTCCGCCAGGCGGCCTCCCACCATTGCCGCCGGGTGGCTTTCCCGGACTTCCCGGCAATTTTCCCGGCCTGCCCGGAGGGCTGCCACGCGGCCTTCCCGGCCTTCCCGGATCGAAGAAGCGATGAAATCAAACTCACCTAGGAGAACGAAGACATGTCACTGAAGATCAGACTGGCCCGGGCTGGCGCCAAGAAGCGGCCCTATTACCGCATCGTCGTCGCCGATTCGCGGAGTCCACGCGACGGGCGCTATATCGAGAAGATCGGCACTTACGATCCGCTTCTGCCCAAGGACTCGGGCGAGCGCGTCAAGTTCGTCGAGGAGCGGGTGAAGCATTGGCTGTCGCATGGCGCCCAGCCCACCGACCGCGTGCTGCGATTCCTCGACGTGGCCGGCATTAGGAAGCGCGACGCGCGGATGAACCCGCAAAAGGGCGAGCCCGGCAAGAAGCGCCTCGAGCGCGAGGAGGCCAAGAAGGCCGCCGCTGAGGAGAAGGTCAAGGCCGCCGCCGAAGCCGCTGCCGCGCCCCCGCCGCCGCCTGCCGAGGAGCCCGTTGCCGAGCCTGAGGCCCAGGCCGGGCAGCCCGCCGCCGAATAGCCTTGGCGGACAACACTGACCGCTTGCTGCTGGGCGAGATCGGGGCGGCGCAAGGACTGAAGGGTGAGGTGCGCATCCGCTCCTACACCCAAGATCCTTCGGCCATCGCGAACTACGGCACGCTTGAGGATGAGCGAGGCCGCGCCATCGAGATCGAGAGCGTGCGCGTCACCCCGAAGGCGCTCATCGCCCGCATCAGGGGCGTGACCACGCGCGAAGCCGCCGAGGCGCTCAACCGCACCAAGCTCTATGTGGAGCGCGCGCGTCTGCCAGAGCGCGGCGAGGAGGAGTGGTATCACGCCGAGCTGATCGGTCTCGCCGCGATCGACAGCCAAGGCGAGCAGATCGGCACCGTGGTCGCCATCCACAATTTCGGCGCCGGCGATCTCATCGAGGTGAAGCCGGCAAAGGGGGGCGCCACCGTGCTCGTTCCCTTCACCCGCGACACCGTTCCCGAGGTCGATGTCGAGGGCGGCCGCCTGGTGCTCGCCCCTCCGGAAGGCCTGTTCGAGTGACCATTCGCTTCTTCTCGAAGTCAGAGACCTATCGCGAGTTCTCCAACTTTGGCCCCTTCCCCATCGAGATCGACGGCACGACCTGGCCTTCGGTCGAGCATTACTATCAGGCGCAGAAATTCTTCGATCCCGCGCTCCAAGAGAAGATTCGCACCGCTAGGAAACCGGTGATCGCCAAGAGCCTTGCAGTGAAGTATCGGCGCGGCGCTCGCGCTGATTGGGACAAAGCCAAGGATGCGGTCATGGAGCGGGCCGTTCGCGCGAAATTCGCGCAGTATGAGGTCTTGCGCGCGCTCCTGCTTGCCACCGGCGCGGAGCCTCTCGCTGAGGCAGCGCCTAACGACTATTACTGGGGCGTTGGCGAGGACGGCACCGGCCAAAACAAGCTTGGCGTCTTGCTGATGCGCATTCGGATGGAACTTCGTGCAGCCGAATAAGGTGTCATTCCCGCGAAGGCGGGAATCCAGTAAACACTGGCGCCTGTTGCTGATTACCGCTTCCGTGTTTACTGGATCGCCCGGTCAAGCCGGGCGATGACAAGGATTGAGTCAGTCCAATGACCTGGCGCGCCACCGTGCTGACGATTTTCCCCGAAATGTTCCCGGGGCCCTTGGGGCTCAGCCTCGCCGGCAAGGCGCTCGCCGAGGGCAAATGGGCGCTTGAGACCATCGACATCCGCGACTTCGCCACCGACAAGCACCGCTCGGTCGATGACACGCCCGCGGGCGGCGGCGCCGGCATGGTGATGCGCGCCGACATCGCTGCTGCCGCCATCGACGCGGCGCGCGCTTCCATGCCTCCCGAAGCGCCAACAATCTATCTCTCGCCGCGCGGGTACCCGTTCATGCAGGAGCACGCGCGCGAGCTGGCGCAAGGCCCCGGCGCCATCCTGCTGTGCGGCCGCTTCGAAGGCATCGACGAGCGCGTGCTTCAAGCGCGGAACGTCGAGGAGATCTCGATCGGCGACTATGTGCTGTCTGGCGGCGAGCTTGCCGCTCAAGTGCTGATCGATGCCTGCGTGCGCCTCCTCCCCGGTGTCGCCGGGAATGAGAGCTCGCTTGCCGAGGAGAGCTTTGCCCAAGGCCTCCTCGAATATCCTCACTACACCCGTCCGCGTGAATGGGAGGGTCGCCCCATCCCCGATGTGCTGCTCTCGGGCGACCATGAAAAGATCGCCAAATGGCGGCGCGAGCAGGCCGAGAAACTCACCAAGGCGCGCCGCCCTGACCTGTGGCAGCGCCACCGAATAGACAAACCTTGATCGGGGTCAGACATCGACGCGCCGCAG
>DASWJG010000072.1:0-1971 GCA_036397315.1 Methyloceanibacter sp.
CACTTCTATCTCACCATCAACGAGCAGGCGATCGAGCCGTGCGGCGAGGCCAAGTCCAACGCCGAGATCTTCCGCCTGCTGGCCGCGGCGATGGGTTTCGACGATCCGCAGTTCAAGATGAGCGACATGGAGCTCGCCGAGCACTATGTCCAATGGGACGCGCCGCAGATGGCGGGTGTCGACATGGAGTATTTCCGCACGAACGGCTATTTCCACCTCGCCGTCGGCACGCCCGACGACCGGCTGCCTCATGCCGAGGGCAAATTCCCCACGCCGTCGGGCAAGGTCGAGTTCCTGGTGAAGGACGCCAAGAACTTCGTCGCGCCGCCCTTCCGCATGATGTACGAGGACAAGCAGTCGGGCGAGGACGTCGAACCGCTTCCGGGTTATGTGCCGCCGCGGGAGAGTGCCGCGACCAACCCGCGCCTCGCCGAGCGCTATCCGCTCAACGTCATCTCGCCGAAGAGTCACGGCTTCCTCAATTCCTGCTACGCCAACGAGACGCACAAGATCAAAGGGCAGGGCGAGCAATTCGTGCTGATCAGCCCGAACGACGCGGCCGAGCGGAGCATCCGCGAGGGAGATCCGGTGCGCGTCTTTAACGACCGCGGCGATTTCGAGGGGCTCGCCCGCGTCACCGACGACGTGCGGGACGGGGTGATCGTGGCGACGCTCGGCTATTGGCGAAGCTTGAACCGCTCGGACGGCTCGGTGAACTCGATCTCCTCGGCAGAGTTCTGCGGCCTCGGGCGCGCGCCGACCTTCTCCGACAATCTGGTGCAAGTCGCCCGCGTGAACTAGCGGTCTATCCCGCTGCCGCGCTTGCGGCGCCTTTTGCCGTCACCTCTTGCAGGACGGTGAAGCCTTCGAACTCCGGATGGCCGAGATAGAGCGGCTTGCCCGCGCCCGCGCCGGCATGGGCCTTGCGAAAGGCGTCCGACCGCGTCCAGTCGAGAAACGCGGCTTCCGAGCGCCACAGCGAGTGCGAGGCGTAGAGCACGTGATCGTCGCGCTCAGGGCCTTTCAGGAGATGGAAGGCGATGAACCCGGGCACGGCCTTGAGATGGCTGTCGCGCGTCAGCCAGACCTGCTCGAAATCGTGCTCGGATCCCCTCCTCACCTTGAAGCGGTTCATGGCGATGAACATGCTCGCAGTCCTTCTGTGACGCGCCCCAGGATAGCTGAGAAAGCCCGGATTTCCAGGGCGTTTGGCCGGATGGGGACCGATCGGCCAGCGACAATTGACCGCCGTCAATAAACCGGCAGGCAACCCGCTCCTATATAACCACGTTGATATCACAGCCCCGCCAAGGAGACCCCCATGAACAAGGACGTTAAGGAGCGCCGCAAAGCGCCGCTTCAGACGCCGACCGATCTCGGCGACAATGCCCGCCGCGACATTAGCGGCGCGCTCAATGCGCTCCTCGCCGATGTGTTCGCGCTGTACCTCAAGACCAAGAATTTCCATTGGCATGTGAGCGGACCCCATTTCCGCGACTATCATCTTCTGTTCGACGAGCAGGCCGACCAGATCTTCGCCATCACCGACGATATCGCTGAGCGGGTGCGGAAAATCGGCGGCACCACGCTGCATTCGATCGGTAATATCGCGCGGCTCCAACGCATTCCCGACAATGATGCCGACTTCGTCGATCCGCTCGACATGCTGGCCGAGCTCAGATCCGACAATCAGGCGCTGATCGCGAGCATGCGCGAGGCGCATGAGCTGTGCGAGGAGGAGAACGACGTGGCGACCACGAGCCTGATCGAGGTGTGGATCGACCAGGCCGAGCGGCGCGTGTGGTTCCTCTTCGAGGCAGCCCGTCGCGGCGATCCGACCGGTCACTGAGCGCGCGGGATGAATCGTCGTTAAGGCCTGGAACTCACAACTCGGAGCAGCACGATGAGCAATCACCTGTTGGCCGTCCTCGCCACCATGGCCACGCTTGCCCTCGCTTCCTGCGGCGGCGC
>DASWJG010000073.1:0-27285 GCA_036397315.1 Methyloceanibacter sp.
CTCGATAAGCCCCAAGACTTGAGCGAGCAGATCATCCGATTTGTGGCCTGCGCGCATCCTAAAGGAACGGCTGGCCGTGTCTCAGCGTAAGGCCGACGCAGTCTCAGGCGGCGCCGGCGGATGCGGCTTCGAGATCATGTAGGCCGCCACGTCCCAGGCCTGCTGCACGCTCAGCACCGGCGTCTGGTAATTGATGCCGAACGGCATGTTGTCGTGGATGTAGGAGGCGGCATAGGCGGTCTTGGCCATGCCAGCGCCGGCGTTGAAGCTCGCCTCCCCCCAGAGCGGCGGGATGGTATAGCCCACCCCGGGGCTGGGCTTGGGCTCACCCTGGCCGTCCTCCTTGTGACAATTGACGCAAAGCTTGGCGTAGACCGTCTCCCCGCGTCGTGCGTCGGGCGGCTCAGTCGGCGGCGCCAAGGGCTTCAGCCCCATGCCGGCGATGCGCACGCCCTCTGGCGTGCCCTTGCCGACGAATTTGAAGTAGGCGATCAGAGCCTCCATCTCCCGGCTCTCGGCCGGCAAGTCTTTTCCATTCAGGCTTCTCCGCATGCAGCCGTTGATCCGATCGGTCAGCGTGAGAACCTGGTCGTCGACCAGCATGGGAAAGGTCGCCAAGGTGGATACGAAAGGCGCCGCGAAGGGCTGGAGCCCGGCGTTCAGATGGCAGTTTTGGCAGGCGAGGTCGTTGCCAGCGTTGCGCATGGCGGGATCGGCCGCGTTCTTGCCGATATGGCGCGGCGTATCGACGATTAGCTCCCTGCCGTAGCGGACGAGATCGTTCTCGGCGCCCTTGCCCAGCTTGGTAACGTCGACCGCATACCAGTCGGTCGGCACGCCCCACAGGACATAGCCGGCGCCAAATCCCGCCGCTGCTGCGACCAAAACCGCCATTACGACGATCAGAGCTTTTCGCATCTTCCCCCCTCCGACCCCATATAATGTATGCACCGATGATAGGCTCCGATGCCCGCCCTTCCGCAAGCGTGTTCAGCAACCGTCCCAAATCATGAACGAGAGAACTGCCCGAGAGGCTCATAAGATCGTCGATCCCGTCTGCGGGATGACGGTGGATCCTTATGCGAAGGGCCCGAACGCCGAGCATGAAGGCCAGATCTATCATTTCTGTTCCGACGGCTGCCGTATCAAATTCGTGGCCGACCCGGAGCGCTATCTGAACAAGACAGGCGAGCCGGAGCCCCTGCCGCGCGGCACCCTCTACACCTGCCCGATGCATCCTGAGATCGTGCAGGAGGGGCCGGGACACTGCCCGATCTGCGGCATGTCACTCGAGCCCATGGGCGTGCCCCCCGAGCACGAGCACGGCGGTCACCCCGAGCTTGTCGACTTCACGCGCCGTCTCTGGGTTGGTGTGCCGCTGTCGCTGGCGCTGGTCGTACTCGATGAAAGCCACCACCTGTTCGGCATCGACCTCCTGCCCTTCCTTTCTGCAAGTGGGAAGCAATGGCTCCAGCTCCTTCTCGCCATTCCGGCCGTGCTTTGGTGCGGCTGGCCGTTCTTCGTGCGCGGCTTCGAGTCGCTTCGCTCGATGCGGCTCAACATGTTCACACTGATTGCCCTCGGCACGGGAGCGGCCTTCCTCTACAGCGTGGTCGCCACGCTTGCGCCGGGCCTTTTCCCTGCCGCCATGGCCGACGACCAGGGAACTGTGCCGGTCTATTACGAAGTCGCCGCCGTCATTGTCGCCCTCATTCTGTTGGGCCAAGTTCTGGAGCTCAGAGCTCGCGAGCGCACCGGCGGCGCCATCCGCGCCCTGCTCGATCTTGCGCCCAAGACCGCTTTGCGCGTGCTGAAGGACGGCAAGACCGAGACGGTGCCGCTGGCTGCGGTCCAGGTCGGTGACGTCTTGCGGGTCAGGCCCGGCGACAAGGTTCCGATCGACGGCACGGTCATCGAGGGCAGAAGTGCGGTCGATGAGTCCCTACTGACCGGCGAGCCCATTCCCGTGGAGAAGACAGCGGGCGACCGGATCACCGGTGGCACCTTGAACGGCAGGGGCAGCTTCGACATGCGCGTCGACCGCACCGGCGCCGAGACCACGCTTGCTCAAGTTGTCGCCATGGTCGCCGACGCGCAGCGCTCGCGGGCGCCCATTCAGGCCCTCGCCGATACCGTCTCGGGCTACTTCGTGCCGGCCGTGGTCCTCGTGGCGGTGCTCGCCTTCGTCGCCTGGTTCGTCTTCGGACCGAGCCCGGCGCTGGCTTACGCTCTCGTGGCGGCCGTGACCGTGCTCATAATCGCCTGCCCTTGCGCGCTTGGCCTCGCCACGCCGATCTCCATCATGGTAGCCACGGGGCGCGGCGCTCAAGCCGGCGTGCTGGTGCGCAACGCCGCTGCACTCGAGCGCCTGGCTGCCGTCAACACCCTGATCGCCGACAAGACTGGAACCTTGACCGAAGGCAAGCCCGCGCTGACCGGGGTGGAGATCGCGCCAGGCTTTGAATCCGACGAAGTGCTGCGTCTTGCCGCTTCGCTCGAGGCCGGCAGCGAGCATCCCCTTGCCGCTGCGATCCTGCGCGGCGCCGAGCAGCGCGGCCTCAAGCCCGCCAAGGTCGCGGACTTCGAGGCCGTGACCGGCCAGGGGGTGAAGGGACGAATCGGCGGCCGCGTGGCCGCGCTTGGCAACGCCCGGCTCATGGAGAGTTTCGGCGTCGACGTGACCCCGCTCGCCAAAGCCGCCGAGGCGAGGCGCAAGCAGGGCGAGACGGTGATGTTTTTGGGCGTCGACGGCAAGCTTGCCGGTCTCGTCGCCGTGGCCGACCCGATCAAGCCCACCGCAGCCGAGGCCATCGCCAAGCTCCATCGTCTCGGCTTGAAGATCGTGATGGCCACCGGCGATAACGAGACCACGGCGAGAGCGGTGGCGGGGCGGCTCGGCATCGACGACGTCCACGCCGGCCTCCGGCCCGAGGACAAGCTCACGCTCATCGAGAACTTGCAGCGCGAGGGCCAGGTCGTGGCAATGGCCGGCGACGGCATCAACGACGCGCCGGCGCTGGCCAAGGCCGATGTCGGCATCGCCATGGGGACCGGCGCCGACGTGGCCATGGAAAGCGCCGGGCTTACTTTGCTCAGAGGCGATCTCCGCGGCGTGGTGCGCGGCGTCAAGCTCGCCCGCGCCACCATGCGCAACATCAAGCAGAATTTGTTCTTCGCTTTCGTCTATAACGCGCTCGGCGTGCCCATCGCCGCGGGCGTGCTCTACCCCTTCTTCGGCATCCTGCTCTCGCCGATCATCGCCGCCGCCGCCATGAGCCTCTCCTCCGTCTCGGTGGTGGGCAACGCGCTCCGCCTGCGCAACGCCGATCTGGATTAGCTAAGGCACGACGCCGACATTGCCGCTTGCCGGCGGACCTGCGGTCGGCGCCGGCCCCCGCGGCAGGCGCGGGCGATAGGTCGCCAGCGTCGCAAACCGGCGCCAGGTGGCGAACGCGTTGAACGGCGAGCGCTCGATGAGCGCAAGTCCCACCGCCGCCAGGAAGGGTAGGCTCTGCACCGAGAGGACCGCGCTGAAGATCGAGATCTCATGCACTCGCTGCTCGTTGGTGAGGTGAAGAATGAGCGCGCCGAGCACGAGCAGGCCCCCGAGTACGCCTTCCCACAACGCCGGAAAGGCTTGCGACCAGCGCGACGCTCCGCCCTTCGCCGTGCGTATGAAGGGCAATCGGTCGCGGATCACGCCGTCCGCCACCGCCCGGCCCACGGTGAGCTGCAACGCCATGGCCGAAAGCGCGGCGCCGAGCGAGGCGAAGATCGGCGCCTGCACCCGCGTCCGGTAGAGCACCATGAAATGCAACAGCATGACCGCGAAAGTGGCAAGCACGGGTAGCGTGAGCACAGCCTCGGGCACGGCGATGCCGAGAAAGGCGACAAGCGGCATCCAGATCAGATTGAGGACCGCGATGAGCACGCCGAGCGCCTCGGCGCCGAGCCAAGTCAGCCAGCCGAACAGATATTGGCTGCGTTGCTGCGGCGTGAGCCGGCTTCCTCCCGGCAAGAACGCGCGCCAGTGCTTCTTGATGAGCTGCACGCCGCCATAGGCCCAGCGGTGGCGCTGCCGCTTATAGGCGGCGAAGTCGCACGGCAGGAGCCCCCAGCCATAGCGGCTTTGCGTGTAATGCGCGCCCCATCCCCGCTCGAGCAGCGACAGCCCGAGATCGGTGTCCTCGACGATAGTGTCGCTCGACCAGTTGCCGGAAGCGAGCAGCGCCCTGCGCCGGATCAGGCACATGGTGCCGTGCGCCACGATGGCGTTGACCTCGTTTCGCTCCACCATGCCGATATCGAAGAAGCCCGCATATTCGCGGTTCATGACGGCCTGCGTGATGGTCCGGTTGCAGTCACGATGATCCTGCGGCGCCTGTACCAGGCCCACCGCCGGGTCGGCGAAGGCCGGCACGAGGTCTTTCAGCCAGTCGGAATGCACGACATAGTCCGCATCGAGCACCCCGATGATCTCGGCCTCCGGCGCGGTATGCTCGAGCGCAAGCCTGAGCGCGCCCGCTTTGAAGCCCTCGATCTTGTCGGCGCGCACGAATTTGAATCGGGGGCCGAGCAGCCGGCAGTGATCCTCGATCGGGCCCCATTGGGCGGGATCGGGTGTGTTGTTGATGACCACCACGCATTCGAAATTGGGCCAGTCGAGCTGCGCCACGCTGTCGAGCGTCTGCCTCAGCATCTCCGGCGGTTCGCGGCAGGCGGGAATATGGATCGACACCAGCGGCACGCGCTCCGGCAACGCCGCTCCCTGCGCCAGCAATCTCGCCGGTTTCGCCCCGAATAGAATGGCGGCGAGCTCTTCGATACGGCGCTTCATGATCAAGATGAGCGGGACGAGCAGCCCGGCTCCGACGAACAGCGCAATCTGCGAGCCGAGCACGAAATAGTGCGTGACCCAATAATCGACGACATTGGCCGACCAGGCGCCGATGGCATGAGCGGTAAGCGCGAGCACTGAGGCTTGTGCAATGGCTATGCGCGGAATGGTGAAGATCGGGATCGAGAGCAAGACGCCGATAGCAAGCGCGGCGATCACCTTCAGGAGAAAGTTCGGCTCCTCGACCGTGCCGGCAAAGGAGAACTTTGGATGCCGATCAGCGTCAAAGATGCCCCAATAGGGACCGACGCTTCCTTCATTGGTCTTCCAGGGCTGATCGAAAGCCTCGACGATCGAATAATCGATGCCCATGGCATCGGCGCGGGTAACGAAATCGCGCACGACATCGGCCTGGGTCAGCGGGCTCGGAACCGCGTCCTTGCGATTGAGCCCCGCGCTCGGCCAGCCGAACTCGGCGATCACGATGCGTTTTCCCGGATAAGCCTGCCTCAGCCGCTCATAGCCATTGAGCGCATGGTCGACGGCGCGCGAGCCCGGAATGCCTTCCCAATAGGGCAGGATGTGCACGGCGAGATAATCGACCGCTGATGCAAGCTCTGGATATTCGAGCCAGACATTCGGCACCTCGGCGGTGGTGACCGGCACCCTGGCTTCGCGCTTCACGCGTTGGATCTTGGCGATCAGGTCCCGCACGGTCTCATTAGCGTTGTAGTCCGGGTTGTCACGATGCTCCGCCTGCGCTCGGAAGACCGTCTCGTTGCCGACGATGACGCTGTCTATGTTCCTGTGCCCCTTGGCGAGCGCGATGGCGCTCTCGATCTCCCGCTCGTTTTGCTCCTCCCACTCGTTGATCCACACGCCGAGCGTGACGCGCAAGCCGACCTCGGAGGCGAGCTGCGGGACGAGATCAAGACCGTTGCTGACGCTATAGGTCCTGACCGAGCGCGTGTAGGGAGCAACGGCCGCGAGGTCCGATCGGATCTGCGCCTCGCTGGTCTTGTCGGTCTCGCCGTCATGCTTCGGATTGATGGGGGAGAAAGAAACAGACGCGAGCACCCCATCGGCATTCGGGGGCGATACCCGCTCATGCAGGACAAACCACACCAATGCATGGGCCGCGGTCGCAAGGGCGACCACAACGGCGATGACGACGTTGCGCATTTGTTGAAATCTCGATTAGAGTCGGCCTGCCCTGTCCCCCTCGGCCGCCAAGCCGCAGAGAAGCCTGCAGTCCCCCCCTAAACCCTTTTTAGTTGGGAATAGTTCCAGTTTTTGTTGTCGCGCCCACCGTTGCTTGGCTCGATGCCGTTGTAGCCTCCTCTGGGGTGATCCAGCAGTTGTGGACGCGGGACGCGAGCCGGTCCGCCGCTTTTGGATCGATTGGCCCTTGTTTAATCACGCAGCGAAAGACGAGCTTCAAATGCTCGGAGGAACAGTTGAAGCGGTCGTAAAGGTCGATGTAGCGGCGCGCCGTGTCGATGTCGTCGCGCCAGAGGAGACTGGCGATCCGCCGTCCGGTCCAAACGCATTCGGGCGCGCCCGCCGAGCTCGATAGTTTGGCCGCCGCCTCTTTATATTCTTCGATGGCTTGGTCAGCTTCCTGCTGCTCGGCCTTGGCCTGCTCGGCCGACTTCTGATCGCTCTCAGGCTTGCCCTCTTGCTTCTGTTCGCCTTGCGCCTGTTCGGGAGGCTTCTGCTCCCCGCCTGGTTGCTGAGCGAAAGCGACGAGAGAAGACAGCAGGAAAACGCCGCCCGCTAGCAGAGCGGCGGCGGATCGGACGGTGCAGCGCAGCATGGGAAGGAGCCCAACGCAAGAATGGGTCATTTTTGGCGTTAGATCACGAAAATTTGGCGGTCCAACGGCAATTCCAGTCTTTATCACTTGGCAGGCGCACAAACCAGAGGAATTGATTCAACGGCGCCTTCGAAGCTGCTATTCGTCGCAGCCTCCTCGGTTGAAGTCTCACCATGCTCCGCTCCCTTGGTCTCTTTGCGCTTGTCGCCGGCGCCATCGCGGTCGCCTGGTGGGGCTTGGGACGACCGGTCCCCATGCCACCCTCGCCACTTGGCTCCGGCCAGAAGCTAACGTGCATCTCCTATGCCCCGTTCCATGGCGACCAGGCGCCTTTCACCTGGAACCTCCGCATTCCCGACCGGCAGATCGCAGGGGATTTGCAGCGCCTCTCGGAGCTCACCTCTTGCGTCCGCACCTATTCCGCCAAGGGCGCGCAAGGGCGGATCGCGAAGCTCGCCGGAGGCTCCGGCCTGGAGGTCTTGCAAGGGATTTGGCTCGGAAGGAATCGTGCTGAGAATCGCCGCGAGATCGAGGCGGCGCTGACGCTCGCGCGCCGCCATCCGGGCACGATCAAGGCCCTCATCGTCGGCAACGAGGCGCTGCTCAGGGGCGAGCTGCCCCCCGCCAAGATCAAGGCTTATCTCGAGGAGGTACGGCGGCGCTCAGGCCTCCCCGTCACCTATGCCGACGTCTGGGAGTTCTGGCTGAAGGCCCCCGAGCTGGCATCGGCCGCCGACTTCGTCACCATCCACATCCTCCCTTATTGGGAGGACGATCCGGTGCGAGAGGACGAAGCCGTCGCCCATGTGCGGGAGGTCCGGGAGAGGCTCAAGGCTACCTTCCCCGGCAAGGAGATCTGGATCGGCGAGGTGGGTTGGCCGAGTGCAGGGCGGATGCGGGAAGGCGCCCTTCCCTCCCCCGCCAACCAAGCCCGTTTCTTGACCGGCGTGGTCCAAACAGCTGAGGCCGAGAACTGGAAGGTGAACCTCATCGAGGCCTACGACCAGCCTTGGAAGCGCCTGCTTGAAGGGACCGTGGGCGGCTATTGGGGCCTCTACGACGATGCGCGGCGGGAGCTGAAATTCCGCTTCGGTGAACCGGTGTCGAACCACCCCGATTGGCGCCAGAAGGCAGCCCTCGGCATCGGCGCCGCCTTTCTTGTCTTTCTTGCTTCTTGGCTGGGGGCGCGCGGGGCCTCGCGACGGACTTCCTGGCGGCGCGAACTGGCCTGCGCCGGGATCGCGCTCGGATCGGGTCTCGTCTTTGGCTTGGCCGCGGTCAACCTGCCGATGGAGGGCGAGGTGTCCGGCGACAGGCTGAGAGCCGCGAGCATGCTGGTGCTCGCCCTCGTCGTGCCGATGGCGGCATCTTATGCGGTGGCCCGCGGAGATCGGCTTGCCGGGCTTGCCAGAGCGCTCGACCCCTCATATTGGCGGGGACCGGATCGCGTCGAAATTGTGCTGGCGGCGCTTCTTGCCGCAACAATGGTCGCCGCCATTCACGTGGCGCTCGGGCTCGTGTTCGATCCGCGCTACAAGGACTTTCCTCTTGCCGCGCTCGCCGGCCCTATCATCGCGCTGGCCGTCCTCGCTGTTGCAGGCGGCAACGGCCCCGTCGGGCCCGGGGCGGCGGAGATCGCGGCAGCCACCATGCTGGTAGGCTCGGCGCTGTTCGTTATCGCCAATGAGGGGATCGCCAATTGGCAGGCGCTTCTGTTCGGAAGCCTGCTTTTGATCCTCGCCCTCACCGCCCTTCGGGTCTCGCCAGGCTGAGCACGAGCAGCGCCACGGCAAGTGCCGAAGCGCGCGTGTTGTAAAGCACGAGGCCGAGCAGCGCGAAAACGAGGCCTATGCCGAACGCCACGATGTTCGGCTTCCATAGCTGAACGCCGGCGGCGATCATTGCCACCCACCCGAAGCAATCCTGCACGAACATCAAGATCACCGCGAGCCTCACCTTGCAGGTGAGACTCACCGCGCCGGCCTCGCAAGCCACCCCGATGCCCGCGTTCTGAATAATAGAGTAGCGGAGAAAGAGCGCCGTGCCGAGCGCCGCAAGGCCAAGGATGGCGAGAACAACCGCCGCCCGCCGCGACGGCAGGAACAGCTTCGGTGCGGCGGCTTGGGCGTCGGGCTCGGGGCTCATGGTGAAGCGGGTCTTAAGCCAGGAAAGCGCGTCCGTCACCTCCCGCAGCAAGCGCCAATAAGGGTAAGGAAGGTCTTTGAACCGCTACAAAATGGGAGGACAATAGGGCTCATACCCTGAGGCGCGATCATGACCGACGCCCCTCCAAGGCCCCAGCGGCAGGTGAGATTGCCGCTTCATATTGTGGACCTCGCCGCAGACGACCTACGCACTGCGGACGGTGCGCATGTCGAGTTGCGGCCGCGCTCCTTTGCGGTATTGCGACTGCTGACCGAGAACGCCGGACGCCTCGTCGCCAAGGACGAGATCATCGCCAAGGTCTGGGACGATGTTGCCGTAACCGAAGATTCCCTCACCCAATGCATCGCCGACATTCGCAAAGCCATTGGCGACGAGGACCGGCGCGTGCTGCGCACCGTCCCGCGCAAGGGCTATCTCCTGGTCCCATCACAACGCGGAGCGCAGCTCGCCGGCCGCGTCCCTGACAGGCCGTCGTTGGCGGTCATGCCGTTCCTGTCGATTGACGGCGAAGATGCCCAAGGGATTGGCATCGCTACCGAGATCCTCAACGAGCTCGCGCGTAATAGAGACCTGCGCCTGCTGGCGCGGGATTCGTCGTTCGCCTTGGCCAACCAGAATCTGACGCCGCAAGAGATCGGCGAGCATTTGCGCGCGCGATATTTGGTGGAGGGAACGATCCAGCGCTCTGGCGACACGCTCCTGGTCGATGTGCAGCTTGTCGACGCGCTGGAGGGCACCATTGCCTGGGGTGATCGCTTCTCTGCGGTCGCGGCAAATGTTACCCAGGTGCAGAGAGCGATTGCGGGCAAGATCGCCGGAAGTCTGCATTCCGGCATGCGGGAAGCCGAGAAGCATGCCATCTTGGACGCCGGCCCGCGCGATCTCGACGTCTATCAGCTGACGTTGCGCGGCATCGCCCGCAAGCACCAATTTAGTCCCGAGGCGACGCGCGCGGGGCGAGCCGATCTCGAAGAGGCGATCCGCCGCGACCCGAATTACGCGCCGGCTTGGGCCTATCTCGCCTGGATCAATCTGATCGACATGCTTCTTCAGTTCACGGGCGACTACCAGTTTTCGCAGCTGGGGGGTGTGATCGCGCAATTCAATCGCGCCATCGAGCTCGACCCCAGCTTCCCCGCCCCGTATCAAGGGTTGAGTCAGGCGCTGATCTACGCGGACGACGTGGCGCAGTCCTTGGCTGTGGCCCGCCGTGCCGTCGAGCTAGGGCCGAGCGATGCCGACGGGCTGCTCTTTCTCGCCAATGCCTTGTTCGAGTCGGGTGAGACTGCCGAAGCGATGGACGCGGCCAAGAGGGCCATCGAGCTCAATCCCTTGCGCCCGCCCTTCTACTATTTGTTCAACTCAATGATCCTGTGGGGCAATGAGCGCTATCAGGAAGCTTTGGATGAGGCGGACGAATGTCTGCGCAAGGCGCCGGATTTCGCGGGCGCAGCTACCTATCGCGCGGTGGCCTTGGTCGGGCTCGGACGCCTCGATGAAGCCAAGGCCCAGCTTAGACAATGCATGGCCAGACCTGGCGGAATCGTGATCGTCATGCCGCATCCGCCCGAGCTTGCCAGCCGAGCGTTGGCCGACCTGCAAGCCGCCGGTTGGCGCCCCTCTGTGGTCGCCGACCGTCAGGCCGGCTGATCCCCAGCTAAGCCTTCAGCACGCTTCAGAAACTTTCAGCGCCCTCTCGGGACCCCGGGTAGCGGTGAGTTCTAGACTCCTGCTCATGGCGCGGGCCCGTGCCTCTCGTAAGCCCTCCACTCCCGGCGGGCTCAGGAACCGTGAGGACCACCATGAAGACGCTTCTTACCGCTCTCGCTTTGGTCGTCGGCACCGTTGCCGCCGGCGGATTAGCCCTGGCTCGTACCGACAGCCCGTTCTACCCGGATCACTTCAAAAATCCGAACCCCCCCGCTCTGGTTGTCGGCCCGGGAAGCGGAATCCCGTGGCAATACCGGTTGGGTGAGTAACGGCATGGGGAGCCTTCGGGCAAATCTGTATCGCCCTGGGCTCCCCTTTCTGCCGAGCGAGCCGCAAGGAATTTGATGATGCCTTCACTGATCATACTCGCCCTCCTCGCCTTCATTGCCCCCACACTTGCGGTCTCGATAGAGGAGGCTCAGGCGAGAGTGAAAAGCGCTTGTCCCGCGATCGGGCGCCCGTGTGAGTGCGCGTGGCACGTCCGCGACTGCCTTCCAGCCTGTCATATCCAACTACGGATCGAATGCCGGCCGACTTAGTGGCGGGGCGCTTTCAGCATATCGGGCAGGCAAGCGGAGACCCCTCCTCTTCGCTTTCGCCCAATTCAGAAAATTTCAGAGTTCCTTCAGGACCCCCAGCGGCCCCGTCCGTATCGTCGACTATGGCGCGAGACGCGCCCTAGGGCCTCCATCACGGAGACCCCAGCGTCAGAGAGGTAACTCCCATGGACAAATTCATCAGATCGATTGCGATCCTCGCCGCGTTGGCGGTGCTTGGGTTCGCCCCCACCCACGCCTTGGCCGACAAGGTCAACGAATCCGGCAGCATGGACGCGACCTATGCCAAGCGTGACGTCCAGCCGATCCCCGATCAAGACGGTCACATCCTTATGCTGAGCGACGCGGCCGCCACCAACAAGGACACGGCGGGAACGGGCTTCTTGGATGGGTTCTCGGCCACCATCCGCGAGATCGTCGATCTCACCCGCGGCACCGGGCCTTCGCAAGGCTACGTGATTTTTTCCAAAGGCCCGGATCAGCTCGTGCTCAAGCTCAGCGGCATGACGACAACCACCATGAAGGACGGACAACCCAATACGACCTTCAAGGGAAGCTTCTCGGCCGTGGACGGAAAGGGTGCGCTCGCTGATACCGAAGGCGAAGGCACTTACTCAGGCTACTTCACCGCCGAAGACAAGTTCCATGTCGACTGGGAAGGCACCCGGACCGCAGCCAAGGACGCCATCGCCGACTCCAAGAAGTGAGTGGCGAATAGAGACCGCACGGGCACCCGCCTCCCGTGCGGTCTTTTTTATGTTTACCTATCACTGATCAAAGCGGCCCCCTGGATGACCGGAGCGAGGCCAATTTTAACTTTTATGGCTTAACCCTCGCCCCGGAGCTCCGGCTCCCAACGCAGGCGTCAAACCATGGCAAAAGCCAAATACCACAAGTCGCAGCGCGTGTTCGTGAAGCCGGTCGGCACCTGGGCCCATGTCGAGGCTGTGGTGCCGAAATGGGTGAAGGGCTGCGACGAGCCGATCAAGATCGCTTACGACTGCGGCATGGGCCGCGAGTTCGCGCAAGAGGAACTCGAAGAGGAATCCGTCGCGCTCCAGGTCAACGCCGCGAATGGCCTCGGCGGCACCTGGCGGGTCCTGCGCGGTCATAATCGCTGGAAGAGCGCCGAACAATGCGGGCACCACCCTCACCCCGGCACCCATCCCATGGTCGTGACGACCGAACGCGATTGGGGCGGCTGGCGGGTCCCCGGCGCCGAATACGACCTCGATCCCTATCGCATCGAGCGGCAAGCCGAGGTGATCGTGCGGGCGCCCGTCTTCATGAAGCTCCTGGAAGAATTCGTCGAGCACGCCGAGCAGGAGCCCGAGAATCTGAGCGACGACATGATCAAGCTCGCGCAGATCGCCAGGCGCATCATTAGCGAAGTCTCCGGCTAGCAAAATTTCTCCAAGAATTGTTGAGCGGTCATGGCCGGGCTTGTCCCGGCCATCCACGTTTTTGATGCCTGTTTGAAATTCGTGGATGCGCGGCACAAGACCGGGCATGACGAGTCGGCGCGTGTCAAAAAAATATCCGGGCTTGGCAGCACGCGCTTAGGTCTCTAAGAGCGACGGCGAAGGGATAGTCTTGAGTCCATGCACCAGCCCGCCCGCAAGCCCAAACTCCTCAAAGACTACGCCCCTCCCGATTATCTCATCGAGGAGGTGGAACTCGACGTCGCCCTCGACCCGAAGGCGGCGCGCGTCGCCGCAAAGCTCAGATTGCGGCCCAACCCCAAGGTGGCGACGGGCGGGCGCCCCCTCGTGCTCGATGGCGAAAGCCTGACGCTTCAGAGTCTTGCGCTCAACGGCAAACCCCTGTCGCCCCAGGACTATGAGCACAAGGAAGGTTCGCTCAGCATCGCCGCCGTTCCGACGCAGCCTTTCACCCTTGAAATCGTCACTCTGTGCGACCCGGACGCGAACACCGCGCTCTCCGGCCTCTACCGCTCGCGCGGAACCTATTGCACCCAGTGCGAGCCGGAGGGCTTCCGCCGCATCACCTATTTCATCGACCGGCCCGACGTGCTTGCCGTCTATACGGTGCGCATCGAGGCCGACCGCGCCTCGATCCCGGTGCTGCTGTCGAACGGCAACCCAATAGCGCACGGCGACATCCCCGGCACCGGGCGGCACTTCGCCATCTGGCACGATCCCTTCCCCAAGCCGTCTTATCTCTTTGCCCTGGTCGGCGGCGATCTTGCTTCTGTGCCCGACAGCTTCGTCACCGCCTCTGGCCGCAAGGTCGCGCTTGCCATTTATGTCGAGCCCGGCAAGGAGGACCGCTGCGCCTGGGCCATGGAGTCGCTGAAACGCGCCATGCGCTGGGACGAGGAGCGTTTCGGCCGCGAATACGATCTCGATGTGTTCAATATCGTCGCCGTCAGCGACTTCAACATGGGGGCGATGGAGAACAAGGGGCTCAACATCTTCAACGACAAGCTCGTGCTCGCGCGGCCAGACACCGCAAGCGACGCCGATTACGCCTCGATCGAAGGAGTGATCGCGCACGAATATTTCCACAACTGGTCGGGCGACCGCGTCACCTGCCGCGACTGGTTCCAGCTTTGCCTGAAGGAGGGTCTCACGGTCTTCCGCGATCAGGAGTTCACCGGCGATACCCGCGCCGGGCCGGTCGAGCGCATCGCCGCCGTGCGCATGCTGAAGACCCATCAATTTCCCGAGGATGCCGGGCCCCTCGCTCATCCCGTGCGGCCCGCCTCCTATATCGAGATCAACAACTTCTATACGGCGACCGTCTACGAGAAGGGCGCCGAGGTCTGCCGCATGTTGCAGACCCTGCTCGGCCGCGAGGGTTTCCGCAAAGGCCTCGACCTCTATTTCGAGCGCCACGACGGCGAGGCCGTGACGGTCGAGGACTTCATCGAGGCCATGGCCGACGTCTCGGGCCGCGATCTCTCTCAATTCATGCTCTGGTATACCCAAAGCGGGACGCCCGAGCTTGCCTGCTCGCTCGACTATGATCCCCATGCCAAGACCGCGCGGCTCGCCGTGAGCCAGGTCGTGCCCCCCACCCCCGGCCAGACCAAGAAGGAGCCGATGCTGATCCCCCTCAAGGTCGGCCTCATCGGTTCCAATGGCGATGAGCTTCCCTTGCAGCTTGACGGCGGAGGGCCCTTGTCCGACGGGTTGCTCGAAGTAACCGCACGCGAGCAGATCTTCGAGTTCCGCGACATTCCCTCGCCGCCGACCGCCTCCCTGCTGCGCGGCTTCTCGGCGCCGGTCCGTCTCACCACGAGTCTCGATGCGGACCAGATCGAGTTCCTGATGATGCATGACAGCGACCCATTCAACCGCTGGCAGGCGGCGCAGACCTACGCCGTCAACCTGCTCACCGCGGCTGCGCGCGGCGGTAGTCTTCAGCTTGTGAGGGGAAAAGAGGCCGCGCGGCTCGCGCACGCGCTTGGCGCCACGGCGAGCGACACGAGCCTGCTGCCGGCCTATCGCGCCGAGTTCCTCAAGCTTCCGAGCGAATCGGACATCGCGCGGGAGCTTGCCCGCAATGTCGATACCGATGCCGTGCACAAGGCCCGCGAGACCTTGCGCGCCACGATCGGCAACGAGGCACGGGAAAGTCTGGCCGAGCTTTACGAGCGTGCCGCGCCAAGCGGGCCCTATTCGCCCGATCCCGAGAGCGCAGGCCGGCGGGCGGTGCGCAGCGCCGCCCTCGATCTTCTGGTGGCGACCGGCGAGGCCTCTGAGATCGGACGCGCCGAGCGGCACTACCGCGAGGCCTCCAACATGACCGACGCCATCGCGGCGCTGTCCGTCCTCTCCCATCTGCCGGGCCCGGCGCGCGACGACCTCCTCGCTCATTTCTATGCGCGTTGGCAGGACGAACCCCTCGTTCTCGACAAATGGTTCGCCGTGCAGGCGCGGGCCGCCAGGCCCGACTCGGTCGAGACCGTGCGGGCGCTCCTCTCCCACCCCAAGTTCTCGCTGAAGAACCCGAACCGCATCCGCGCGCTGCTCGGAAGCTTCGCCCACGCCAACTCTACCGGCTTCAACCGCGCCGACGGCGCGGGCTATCAACTCCTCGCCGGCCAGGCGCTCGAGATCGACCGTTTCAATCCGCACGTGGCCGCGCGCCTGCTCGGCGCCTTTGAAAGCTGGCGCATTCTCGAGCCCTCAAGACAGGCTCGCGCCAAGGCCGTCCTGGAGGATCTCGCCGCCAAACAGCTCTCGACCGACAGCTACGAGATCGTGACCAAGACCCTGGACGCCGCCTAGAGTCGGGCGTCGTCAACGGGTTATTAACCGATTTTCCACAGGTTTCTTCTGGACAGCCGCCGCCTTCATCGATTCCAATGATGACGAGGCGATTCGGAGATGCGGCACTTCTCCGGCTCGAAGCAGGAGAACGTCAGAGGGGGACCGAATGGCGCGGGCGCATTCTGCGCGTGAGGGATTCGCTTTCGCGGGGCCGCACTGGCAGGAACTCCGCGCGATCGTCGGCCGCCATCTTCCCAATGCTGAGCTGCTGCGCCGGCTCGTGCCTCTGCTGCTCGCGGGCTTTGCCACCGTTGCCCTGATCGGCTTCACCCTTCAACTGATCCACGGCAAGCGCGCGAGCCTCGATGCGGCGCGCCACCAGCTTGCCCTGATCGCCGATAATGCCTCGTTGAGTCTCAAGGACAAGACGCTTAGCTCGAGCACGAATTGGCAGAGCGCTCTCGCCGAGAGCCTGCCCAAGGGCGCCACCGCCGACGGCCGGACTGCCCTCTTGGCCGACGCCGAGGGCCAGATCCAAGGCCGCGCCCCGCTCGACGGCTCGCGCTCGGGCAATCTTCTCACCATCCTGGGGCCGCAACAGCCTCTCACCACGTTTGGGGCCGAGGCCGGCGTGCTGCGCATGACCTTGCTCGACGGCACCGACGCCATCGTCACGGTTCGCGACGTGGCGCAAACCGACGCGCAACTGGCCTTCATCCAACCGGTCGGAGCGGCGCTCGCCGATTGGCGGCGCGCGGCACGCCTCGAGGTCACTCTCCTCGTCTTGACGGGCTTCGTGCTCGCGCTGCTCGCGGGCGGCCTCTGGTACCTCGCTCCGACCGCTTCGCGTGAGGATGGCGGCGCTTTGGCCAAGGAACTGACCGAAGCATTGCCGGGGTGCGGCGTCTGGCGCTGGAACCTTGCCCGCGGCCATGTGCAGTGGTCGGCGCCCATGTATCGGCTGCTCGGCTTGGCGCCCCAGGATAAGGCCATGGCCTTTCGTGTCATTTCCCAGGCGCTGCATCCCGATGACGATTTGCGCGGTGAGATCGACCGGCATCTCCGGGAGGGCGCGTCCCTATTCGACGGATGTTTCCGGCTGCGCCATGCCGACGGACATTGGGTCAACTTAAGGCTGCGCGGCCACATCACCCGCGGCCTGCATGATCGGGAGCCGTACCTCACCGGCATCGCCGTAATCGCCGACCACGACGTTATCCCCGGCTCCGCCGACGAAAATGCCAGACTCCGCGATGCGGTGGAGACGATCTCTGAGGCCTTCGTGCTGTGGGACAAAGACAATCAGCTGGTGATGTGCAACAGCAAATATCAGCAGTTCCATGGCCTCCCCGACGACATGGTTCGTCCGGGCAGCCCCTATGACGAGGTCATCGCCGCGGCCTCCGAGCCGATCGTCTCTAAGCGCGTGGCCGTCGCCGGTACCGACGACGACGATACCCGCACCTACGAGGCGCAGATCGAGGACGGCCGCTGGCTTCACATCAACGAGCGCCGCACGCGCGACGGGGGCTATGTCAGCGTCGGGACCGACATCACCGTGCTGAAAGAGAGCCAGCAGCGCCTCGCCAACAGCGAGCAGCAGCTCCGGGCGAGTGTCGCCGAGCTCAGGCTCTCGCGCCGCGAGCTTGAGCAGCAGAAGCAGCAGCTCGTCGATCTCGCTGAGAAATATGCACTGGAGAAGAACCGCGCCGAGGCCGCCAACCGCGCCAAGTCGGAGTTCCTGGCCAATATCAGCCACGAGCTGCGCACGCCCTTGAATGCCGTGATCGGCTTCTCGGAGGTGATGCAGCAGGCTCTATTCGGCCCGCTCGGCCACCCTAAATATCAGGAATATGCCCGCGACATCTTCGCCAGCGGCGCCTATCTGCTCGAAGTGATCAACGACATTCTCGACATGTCGAAGATCGAGGCCGGCCGCATGTCTCTCGACGTCGGCAGCATCGATCTGGCCGATATCGTCGAGGACAGCATGAAGGTGGTGAGCCAGGCCGCCGCCGAGCGCAACATCACGCTTGACCGCCACGGGCCGCAGCATCTGATGCTCGAGGCCGACCGGCGCGCGCTCAAGCAGGTGTTCCTCAACCTGCTGTCCAACGCCGTCAAATTCACCCGCGACGGCGGCAGCGTGGATGTGCACCTGTCGCGCTCGCGCGGCCACGTGAAGATCGCCATCAAGGACACCGGAATCGGCATTCCCGACACCGACATCGCCAAGCTCGGCAAGCCCTTCGAGCAGGTTGAGAACCAGTTCTCCAAGAGCCATCAAGGGAGCGGGCTTGGCCTTGCCATCTCCCGCGCTCTGGTCGAGCTGCATGGCGGGACCTTGCGCATTACCAGCCGCGAGGGGCACGGCACGACCGTCACCTGCACGCTGCCGACGCAGCCGGCGATCGCCGAGGAAGAGCACAACCTCGCCGCCACCGCCTAGAATTTTGCGATAGTTTGAGTCGTAGTTGGGCTTTGCTGCCCTAAAGATTTAGAATCGTCGTAGGCATTAATAGTAACAAGACGTGCCTCGCCCCGGCCACACGCCGTCCACATTTCGGAACCTTTCGCATCTGCAACATGACCCCCTCGTCAATGACGGAGGGGAACATGGACGGGCTAGAGACTCGAAGGGACGTGCCTCTTGTCTGCGTCACGGATGGCAAACACCACGTTCGGAAGTTCCTGAGGGAGGTTCTGGGCGAATTCAGCTTCACCATCTATGAGTGCGTCGAGGTTGGTGAGCTGAGCGCAGCGCTCGATGCCAGACCGCCGGACCTTGTCATCCTCGGGCTGACGGCTGGCGGAATCGCGGCCGGCGAGATGCTGAGGATGCTCGCCGCGAAGGACTTTTGACGGCAAGGTTCTCCCCTTTGCCCAGCGCGATTCGGCCGTCATTGAAACAATCCACGAGCTCGCTGAGCAGCTTGGCATTTCCCTGCTACCGCCCCTCCTCATGCCCTTTAGCAACGAGCGGCTGCGCGAGAGTATCGCCATATTGCTGCCCGAAGGCTCGTCGGGCCCTTTGGTGGACATGGCCGAGGCCGTGCGCGGGGGCTGGCTTGAACTCTGGTATCAGCCGAAAATCGATGCCCGCGCCATCGTCATGCGCGGCGTCGAGGCGCTGCTGCGCATCCGCCATCCTGCTTGGGGGATCGTTCCGCCGGCCTATCTCGTGCCGAATGATGGCGACCCTCGCTTCCCGCCGCTCTCGGATTCCGTGATCAGCTGTGCGGTTGATGATTGGCACTACTTCTTCGCCCAGCACGGACCGATCGAGACGTCAATCAACCTGCCCATTGCGTTCCTTCAGGAACCCGACTCGATCAGCCGGCTCTGCAAGCATCTGCCGGATAATGCCGCCTTCGAAGGTCTCATCGTCGAAATCAACGGCACCGAAATTGTTCGCAACCTCGACTTGGCCAAGGAGGTCGCAAGGCAACTTCGCTCGCACAAAATCGCCATTTCGATCGACGATCTCGGAGCCGAGTGGCTCTCGCTCACCGGGCTTTGCAATTTTCCCTTCGTCGAGATCAAGGTCGACCGGAAATTCGTCACCGGCTGTGCGGAGGACCGGCTGAAGCAGTCGATCTGCCGCCGCATCCTTGACCTCGCCAATGGTTATGGGGCGCGCACTGTCGCCGAGGGCGTTGAGACCTGGGCGGATTTTCTCGCCGTGCGTGAGATGGGTTTCGATTTGGCGCAGGGCTTTCTGTTCGCCAAGCCCATGAGCGCCCGGAAGTTCGCGCAAACCTGCTGGGCGGCCTCGCAGGCGTGCCTTCCCTCCCCGCGATCCCTATCCAGAGCGGAGTTGGGTTTCGCCAACTACACCGGAACGCTGGTTGACCAGCACGAGCAGCCTGTCAGGCTTCGGTCCGGTCGGCCGGAATGACAGGAGGCGGGCCCGCGAGCGTCAAGCCACGATCCGCTCGAAGGCCTCGTGCACGGCGGCAAGCGTGTCTGTCAGCGAGGATTCGAGCGTGGCGAAGTCCGGCATGTCCGATGCCCGCGCCAGCAGGTCTTTCAGCGCGCGCGGGGCCTCGCCCGCCACGAACGGCTTGTCGAGACAAAGCCTGATCACCTGGGTCAGCGTGTGATAGAGCCGCGCCGCCGGCACCAGGATCTCGGCGTCGCCGGGAGAAAGCACGCCGGCCGCCGAAAGCTTGGTCAGCGCGAGCTCGGTGTTCTGGTCGAGGACCTCCGGATGCTCCGCTGCGCTCACGATCTGCAAGAACTGAGCGATGAATTCGAGATCGATCAGGCCCCCGCGCGCCTGCTTCAAGTCCCAGATATCCGCGCTGCCCTTGTCGTCGGCGATCTTGGCCCGCATAGTCCTGACCTCGGCCGCCACCGCGGCCCGGTCGCGCGGACGGGACAGCACCTCCTTGATCGTAGCGTTGATCTGCCGCCTTAAGGAGGCCGGGCCCGTAATCAAGCGCGCGCGGGCGAGCGCAAGATGCTCCCAGGTCCAGGCCGAGCCCTTCTGATAGGCGATGAAGCTTGAAAGCTTGGTCGCGACCGGGCCCTGATTGCCCGAGGGTCTGAGTCGCATGTCCACCTGATAGAGGGAGCCCTCAGCGGTCTCGGCCGAGAGAGCCGCGATCAGGCGTTGGGTGAAACGCGTGTAATATTGAGTGCCGGGAAGGCTCCGCGGCCCATCGGGCTGGGCGCCGTCGCCCTCATAGTCATAGACGATGATCAGATCGAGATCCGAGCCCGCCGTCATCTCCCGACCCCCGAGCTTGCCCATGGCGAGCACGGCCGTCTGCCCTCCCGGCATCCGCCCATGGATGCGGACCAGTTCGTCCTCGACCCGCTCGGCAAGCGCCTCGATCAGCGTCTCGGCGAGCCCGGCATAAGCGGCTCCCGCCTGCCGGGCCGAGAGCGTGCCCGAGATCACCCTGACGCCGATGAGGAAGGCCTGCTCGCGGCCGACCATGCGCGCACGGTCGAGCGCATCCTGATAGTCGGATGCCTCGGCGAGCGCCACCCCGACCAGTTCCTTCAGCTTGGCGGGCGTCGGCACGGCGCCGAAGAAGCCCGGGTCGAGCACGGCGTCGAGCAGGCGCGGCCTTCTGCCGATGATGCGGGCGAGCCGCGGCGCCGTCCCCATGATGTCGGCGAGCAGCCGGAGCAGGCTGGGATTGGCGGCAAGCAGGGAGAAGAGCTGGAGCCCTGCGGGCATCTCGGCGATCACCTTGTCGAAGGTGGCAAGGGCGAGATCGGGCTCGGCGGTGCGGCCGAAGGCATCGAGCAGGGAGGGCAGAAACGCGGTCAGCCGCTCCCGCGCCCGCTCGCTTCTTGTCGCGGCGTAGCGGCCCGACTGCCAGGCGCGGATGGCGGCGATCGCAGCTTGCGGATTATGGAAGCCGACACGCTCGAGGCTGGCCAGGGCGGCGGGGTCTCCCTCGTCGGCTGCAACGACCAGGCTCGGGGCTGAGTTGGGCATCTCCGGCAGCTTCTCGAACAGAGCCCCGTAATGCGTTTCGACCCGCTTGAACTGGGCAAGCAGCGCGTCACCGAATTCATTCGTATCGCCAAATCCCGAGAGCCTGGCGACGCGATCGAGCTCCTCCCGCTCGTCCGGAATGATATGGGTCTGCTGATCGCCGACCATTTGCAGCCGGTTCTCGATGCGGCGGAGGAAAAGATAGGCCTCGGCAAGCTCGCTTGCCGACTCCTCCGTGATCCAGCCGCCCCCGGCGAGGCTCTTGAGCGTCTCGATCGTACCGCGAGTTCTGAGCTCGGGATGACGGCCGCCGGCGATGAGCTGCTGGGTCTGGGCGAAGAACTCGATGTCGCGGATACCGCCCCGCCCGAGCTTGATATCGTGCCCTTCCACCGCGATGGCGCCGTGGCCCTTGAAGGCATGCACGCGCCGCTTCATGGCATGGATGTCGGCGACGGCCGCGAAGTCGAGATATTTCCGCCACACGAAGGGAGCGAGCTGACGCAGGAACTCCTCGCCCGCCTCGACATCGCCAGCAACGACCCGCGCCTTGATCAGGGCGGCTCGTTCCCAGTTCTGGCCGAAGCTTTCGTAATAGGTGAGTCCCGCTTCGATTGAGAGTGCGATCTGGGTCGCACCTGGGTCGGGCCGGAGCCTGAGATCGGTGCGGAACACATAGCCGTCGGCGGTGTGCTCTTGGAGGAGCCGCACGAGATCGCGGGTCAGCCGCACGAAGAAGGTTGACGGCTCGATGTCCGGCTTAAGCCCCGCGCGGTCGGCGTCGTAGAAGACGATGACGTCGATGTCGCTGGAATAATTCAGCTCGAAGGCACCCAGCTTGCCCATGGCGATGACGAAATAGCCCGGCGCGGGCGACGAGGCGTCCGCCCGCGGCGTGAGCTGACCGGACTCGCGTGCCTTGCGGAAGAGAAAGGTCGTTGCCTGTTCCAGCACCGCATCGGCGGCGGCGCTCATGGCCTCTAGCGTCGCCTCCGTCGGCCACACGCCGCCAAGATCGGCAAGCCCCGTGAGGAGCGCCATGCGGCGCTTGAACCGCCGCAACAGCGCCATGACCTCCTGGGTGGTGGGGGCTTTAGAAATTGCCGCGGCGAGCGCAGCACGCGCCTCCGCCAGATGCGCGTCGGGATCGCGCAATAGGCATTCGGCAAGAATTGCGGGATCGCGTAACGCCAGCGACGCAAGATAGGGGGAGCCGGAAAAGGACGCCGTGAGCAGCTCCCTGACCTTTGGCGCCTCGGCCAGGAGCTTGGCGGCAGGGGCGAGATCGGAAGCATCGCCAAATGCTTTGATCAGGCTTGCAAGCACGTCGGCGCCCCGCGCCGCATCGTAAACGCGCGGGGCTTCGGTGATGCGCTCGAAGAACGCCGTCACGCCGGCCTGATCTCTGCTCCCGCGGGCGCCTGGTGAGGCGCCCCGTTGACAAGCGCCTCGCCCTCTAGCGGCAAAGCGAGGATGACTCTGAGCCCGGGCGCATTGTCCTCGAGTCTCAGGCTGCCACCATGCAGCCGCGCCACGGCCGCGACAAGACTCAAACCCAATCCGCTGCCCGGCTCCGATCGGCTTGCTTCGAGCCGGACGAAGCGGTCGAGCACCCGCTCGCGGTCGGGAACCGGCACCCCTGGCCCCCGGTCGGTCACCATAATCTCGGCAATTGGTCCCTTGATCTTGGCGCTTACTTCAATCTCAGGCTTCGCACCAGGGCCGCCCAGTGCGACCCCTGTCGTCCCATATTTGATGGCGTTGTCGACGAGATTAGCGATGGCCTGGCCGAGCAGTTGCCGATCGGCACGGATGAAGATAGGGGCTGCTGCCTCAGCCTTCAGCACCAGCCCGCGTTCCTCTGCGACCGGCTCGTAGAGCTCGGCTACGTCGCGCAGCAGCGCCGACACATCGAGTGTCTCCCGGTTATCTCCGCCGGCGCCGGCTTCGATCCGCGCGATTGAGAGGAGCGCATTGAACGTCTTGATCAGCCCGTCGGCCTCCTCGATGGTCCGCTCCAGAGCTTCGCGATAGACCGGCTCGCCGTAAGGCTCGCGCAAAGCCGCCTCGACGCGATTGCGTAAGCGATTGAGCGGCGTCTTGAGGTCGTGGGCGATATTGTCCGAGACCTCGCGCAAGCCCGCCATGAGCTGTTCGATGCGCGCGAGCATCAGATTGAGGCTCTCGGAGAGACGGTCGAGTTCGTCGCCTGAGCCGTTGACCGCAAGGCGTCCCGTAAGATCGCCCTCCATGATGGTGCGAGTGGTGTCGGACAAGGCATCGATGCGGGCGAGCAGCTTGCGGCTCACCCAATAGCCGCCGCCAATGCCGAACACGGCCATCACCCCGAGTCCCCACAGCATGGCCGAGCGAACCATACGCGCAAGCTCGCGGCGGTCCTCGATGTCGCGGCCGACGATCAGCCGGGACCCGCTCGGCAGCCGGAACACATTGGCGAAGGCGAGTCTGTTCTCCACGCCCCCCGGCGCCGGTCGCCGATAGACGAATTCGACCGGACCGAGGCTGTTCCACAAATCGGGCGACACGGCGCTGAGATTGCCGGCGAGCCTGCGGCCTTCGCTATCGGCGACGAGATAGAGGCTGTTGCCGGGGGTGCCGCTGCGCTCGGCGACGGTGCGGACGAGTTGTTCCAGCCCCCCTGCCCGGTACTGCTCGGCGAGCCCCTTGAGTTCGGCGTCGATGGTCTGGTTGAGCTGCCGCGAGAGCAGAACCGTAGTGTTCCAATAGATGTAGGCGATCGCGACAATCGCGGCGGCGCTGAACAGCGCAAGATAGGTCAGCGATAGACGAAAGGTGGTGGTCCGGAAGAGCTTAGTGAGCGCTGTCACGGATGGTGTAGCCGGCGCCGCGGACCGTGTGCAGGAGGGCGTTTCCGAAGTTTTTGTCGATCTTGGACCGAAGCCGGGAAATGTGGACGTCGATGACATTCGTCTGCGGGTCGAAATGATAATCCCATACATTCTCGAGCAACATGGTGCGCGTCACCACCTGACCTGCATGTTTCATCAGATATTCGAGCAGGCGAAACTCGCGCGGCTGCAACATAATAGCTTCACCCGCGCGCGTCACCTTGTGCGAGAGGCGGTCGAGCACGAGATCGCCCACCATGAAGCGCGTGCTCCCCTCCTCGGGGGAGGTGCGTCGCGCCAGCGCCTCGATGCGGGCGAGCAGCTCGCTAAATGCGTAGGGCTTGGTGAGATAGTCGTCGCCGCCGGCGCGCAAGCCCTTGACCCGATCGTCGACCTCGCCAAGCGCGCTCAGGATCAGCGCCGGGGTCCGGATCTCCTCGGCGCGCAGCGCTCCGATCACCGTAAGCCCGTCGCATTTGGGCAGCATGCGGTCGACGATGAGCACGTCATAGGCGTTTGCTCTGGCAAGCTCGAGCCCGGTCTGGCCGTCGCCGGCATATTCGGCGACATGGCCCGATTCTCTCAGCGCCCGCTTGAGGAAAGTTGCGGTCTCCTGATCGTCCTCGATGACCAGCACTCGCATGTTTGGAGAACTCCCTGGCGACGCTGCCTCAAACAAGACACGGAGAATAAGCCATGACGAAAAAGGGGCGGGCGGCGCGGTGGGGGGAAACCGCGCCGCCCTCCGGCGTAGAAGGCGTCTTTAGGCCTTCTTCAGGGAAAGCGCCACGAAGCGCGTCTGATCGCCGGTTTTGACCTGCATCAGGACTTTGACGGTGTCCTTGTCCGATTTGGCGCCGGCTATCGCCTTCTTGACGCCAGCGGCGACATCGGAAGGTTCGGACACGGTGACGCCGGCGACCTGGAGGATGACGTCGCCGGGCTTAAGTCCCTTGTCGGCGGCATCGCTCTGAGGATCGACCTCGGTGATCACCACGCCCTCGTCACCGGCGCCGGGGAACTTGACGGCTGGAGCCAGCGACAGGCCGAGATCTTTCATTTGCTCGCCCGTGCTAGGCTTTTCCTCCTCGAGAGCGGCAAGCTTCTTGCCGCTCGGGAAGGTGCCGAGCTTCATGGTGACCTGACGCTGCTCGCCATAGCGGGCGATGGACAGCTTCACGTCCGTATCGGGGTGCAGCTCGGCGATCTTGCGGGCAAGGTCGCGCGAGTCGGCGATCTTCTCGCCGTTCACCTCGACGATGACATCGCCGGGCTTGAGGTCCTCTTTGGCCGCAGGTCCATCCTCGGTCACCTTGGTAATCATCGCTCCCTTGGCCTCTGCCAGCCCGATCGAATCGGCGATGTCGTCGCTCACATTCTGGATGACGACGCCGAGCCAGCCGCGATCGACAGTGCCATGGCTCTGGAGCTCGCTGACCACTTCCTTGACGAGCACGGCCGGCACGGCAAAGGCGATGCCGACATTGCCGCCGGAGGGTGAGAAGATGGCCGTGTTCATGCCGACCACCTTGCCGTCGAGATCGAAGGCGGGACCGCCCGAATTGCCGCGGTTCACGGCGGCATCGATCTGCAGATAGTCGTAGGGGCCGGAGCCAATGTCGCGGTTATGGGCCGAGATAATGCCGGCCGTCACCGTGCCGCCAAGGCCGAACGGATTGCCGACGGCGAGCACCCAGTCGCCGACGCGGGGATCCTTGGATGAGAACTCGACGAACGGAAAGGTCTTGCCCTCGGCATTGACCTTGACCAGCGCCACGTCGGTACGCGGGTCGGAGCCGATGAGCTTGGCCGGATATTTTTCGCCGGCTTCGAGCGTCACCGTGATGTCCTCGGCGTCCTCGACCACGTGGTTGTTGGTCACGACGAAGCCATCGGGCGAGATGAAGAAGCCTGAGCCTTGCGCCAAGCTCGGGGTCGGCTTGGTCGGGGCCTGCGGCATGCCTTTGCGGAACTGCTTGAAGAAGTCGTAGAGCGGGTTGTCCTCCGGAAGGTCGGGCATACCCGGAATCTGCATGTCGTTGTCGGCGACCTTGACGTCGCCCTTGACGTTGATGCTCACCACGGCCGGGCTCACCTTGGCGACAAGGTCGGCGAAACTCAACGGCGCGCGGCCATAAGGCGTTTCGATGGTCGGCTGGGTAGCGGTCTCGGCGGCGGCAAAGGGCACGCTATTGCCGAGCGCCAGCCCTAATGCGCTCGTGGCGATCAGGGCGGCAGCCGCGAGGAGCACGGGCTTGCGGGTCAGTTTCCGCGAGCTTGGGCTCTCAGTCGCAGCAGAGCTCCGGTCAAATGTCATGAGTCACCTCTCTCCTGAGATAGGAATTCCCGTAAGATAGCCTTGCATCGACCAAGGAGCGAGGCCTCTGGGGTCAACATATAAGCGTTCGCCGATTACGCCGCCGTTTCGGCGGCATTAAATTTCAGTAAGGTTCCTGGCGAAAAACGGCCCTCGGCAAGGGCGTTTGCCTCCCGTCCCTTAGCCCAAGCCTTAAGGCTCGTCCAGCAGGCGCTTCAGCCGGCGCTCCTCGTTGGCGCTGAGCGGCGCAAGGCCCTGAGCGGCCGCTTTTCGCCGCCGATAAGCGAGCCAGATAAGGAACAGCGCCGTGGCAAAAACGGTCGGCGTCGCGAACCACAGCAGCAGGGTATGCGGCGAAAGCCGTGGGCGGAGGAGCACGAACTCGCCGTAGCGCGCCACGACAAAATCGGCGATCTCTTGATCGCTGTCGCCGGCTTTGAGCCTCTCGCGCACCAGGAGCCTGAGGTCCTTGGCCAGAGGCGCGTCGGAATCGTCGATCGATTGATTCTGGCAGACGAGGCAGCGCAAGCCTTCCGAGATGGCCCGGGCACGCGTTTCGAGCGCGGGGTCCGGCAGCACTTCATCGGGCTGCACGGCATAAGCGGAAGGCGCCGCGAGGAAGGAGATCGCAACCGCCAGAACCAGGGCGAAGAGGGATTGGCGCGACGTCATGGCTGCTCGCCGGCGGGAACAGCCGCCACCTTGGCTTGCGCGCGCTTCGGCGCGCCGACCCGCAAGCGCCGGTCAGAGAGAGATACGGCGCCGCCAAAGAACATCACCAGCGCGCCGAGCCAGATGAGACGCACGAGCGGATTGAAATAGAGGCGGATGCTGTAGGCGCCGTCCTTCAGCTGATCGCCGAGCACCGCGTAGAGATCGCCGCGCCAGCTTGCAAGAATCCCGGCCTCGGTCGTGCCGCTCCGCTCGACGGTGAACTCGCGCTTCGACGGCGTAAGCTCGGTCACCACCTGGCCTTTGCGCGCGACCGTGAAGACCGCCACCCGCTCCTGGTAGTTAGGCCCCTGGTGGGGAGCGACGCCCTTGAAGGCGAGCGTATAGCCCGCGATGTCGGCCGTATCGCCAGGCTTGAGCGCGAGGATCTGCTCCGACCGCCATGCCGTGGTGGCGACGATGCCGATGACCGCGAGCCCAAGGCCCGCATGAGCGAGCGCCGACCCAAATGCCGCGCGCGGCAGATTGCGCAAGCGCCGCCAGGCCTCCGACGGGGAGGCGTGGACGAGCTTCACCCGGTAGGCGATCTCGGTGAGCGCGCCCATGATGAGCCAGACGCCAAGGCCGATGCCGAAGGGCGCCAGCCA
>DASWJG010000074.1:0-4091 GCA_036397315.1 Methyloceanibacter sp.
AGCACGATCCCGCCAACCCGGTCTATCTGCAGACCGTGCGCGGCAAAGGCTACATTCTGTATCCCGAATGATGGACGCGACCCCCGACGCCCCTCCCCTTCGCCAGGCGCGCAGCCGGCCCTTCCGGCGCATCATGGGCAAGATCGGCGATCGCATGCCGAAGGGCCTCTATGCGCGGGCGCTGATCATCATCATCGCGCCGATGGTGCTGCTCCAGTCGGTGGTGACCTTCGTCTTCCTCGAGCGCCATTGGCAAACGGTGACGCGGCGCCTGTCCACGGTCACCGTGCAGAACATCGCCCTCTTGATCGACCTCAACCGGACCTACCCGCTGGAGGCCGACGCCGAGACTCTGGGCCGGTTGGCCCAGCAGAATCTGGGCTTGGGGGTTCGCTTCGCGCCCGGCGAAGAACTGCCCCCGGCCCGCTCCAAGCCGTTCTTCGATCTTCTCGATTCGACGCTGTCCGACGAGTTGACGCGCCAGATCAGCCGGCCATTCTGGATCGACACCGTGGGGCGCTCCAGCCTCGTCGACATTCGCATCAAGCTCGACAACTCCGTGATGCACGTGCTTGCCCGCCGCAGCCAGACCTATGCCTCCAACTCGCAGATCTTCCTGTTCTGGATGGTCGGCACCTCGCTCGTCCTGCTCACCGTGGCGATCCTCTTCCTGCGCAACCAAATCAAGCCGATCTTGCGCCTATCGGAAGCGGCCGAAAGTTTCGGCAAGGGGCGCCCCCCGCCCGAGGATTTCCGCCCACGCGGCGCGCGTGAAGTGCGCCAGGCGGCACACGCCTTCATCGAGATGCGCGACCGCATCGAGCGCCATGTCGAGCAGCGCACCATCATGCTGGCCGGCGTCAGCCACGATCTCCGCACCGTCCTGACCCGTTTCAAGCTGCAACTCGCCTTGTTCGAGGAAACGCCCGAGCTCGAAGCCATGCACGCCGATGTCGACGAGATGCAGGCCATGCTCGAGGACTACATGGCCTTCGCCAAAGGCGACGCCGGCGAGGAGATCGTGCGCGCCGATATCGGCGAGATCCTGAACGAGGTGAAGAGCCAGGCCCACGGCACCAAGAACATCGGCATCGAGGTCAAGGAGGCGCCCTTGGTGGTTCCCGTCCGCCGCCATGCCTTCAAGCGCGCGATCGCCAATCTCATCAACAATGCGGCGCGCTTCGCCGCGCATGTGAATGTCAGCGCCGCCAAGCAGAACGGAGCGCTCACCGTCGAGGTCGAGGATGACGGCCCCGGCATTCCGGAGGCCGAGCGCGAGCACGTGTTCCGACCCTTCTACCGGCTCGACCACGCGCGCACTGATTCCGGCTCGACCGGGCTGGGGCTGGCAATCGCCCGCGACATCGCCCGCATTCATGGGGGCGACATCGCCTTGAGCCGGTCCCCGCTCGGCGGATTGAAGGCTGTGCTAAAAGTCCCGGTTTGAGTTATGGGACGAGAACCATTGGGAGGAGAAATTTCATGCGACGTATGGTCGTTGGAATTGCAGCGGCGCTGGCCGTGTCGTTTGCTGGACCCGCCTTGGCGGAAGACCTGACGGAAGAGATCCAGGAAGAGGAGCAGCCGGGCTCGGAGATCGAGCTCGATATCGGTGGGGGCGGCGCCACGATCGAACGCAAGAGCGGCGCGCCGGTCTTTCGGCCCGGCGACGTACCCATGTTGGCGCCCGGCGCGGGCACCCCACTCGAAGTGCCGAACGATCCAGACACGCCGCAAGCCGGCGATCCCATCGACGACGAGCTGCCCGGCGAGGGACCCGAGAATCTCTCAGGCCCGGACGACGACGACAATCTTCCCGACTAATTTATCGCTGTAGGGTGGGCAACGGCACCGCCGTTGCCGACGCATCAAGAATGGTGGGCACGCTACGCTTTGCCCACCCTACGGTGCTCCTTCTTCACACCGGCTGCGATGGTGCCGGCTGCGCAGGCGGTGCCTCGGCGCCCCCGCGCTTCCAGCCGCGCGGCACGAAGGCGCACGCCAAGCGGCAAGCGTCCTCGCAGGCCTGCTCGACTGCGGAAAGCATGCGCTCGCCCCTGGCGAGACGCTTGTCGAGCGCGGCCATGGTCTTGTCGAGCGACGGCGAAGCATCGTCGAGCCACACCTGGAACACTTTGCCGTAGACGGCGGTCAGTCCCGTGACGCGCAGCACGCCGCCCGGACCGTCAAGCTTGGCGCCGACGCCGGCGAGCATCCAATATTGCGAGGCAAGCGACGAGCAAAGAAGCAACGCTGCCTCGCCCGGGCGGCAGCAGAGATAGGCGAAGATGCGCTTGAGCGCAGGCTTATAGGGCTGCATCACCTCGAACCGCGTCATGATGATATCGAACAACCGGTCGCGCGGACTTTGCGCTTCCCCGGCCGGTCTCGCCCGGGTGAGGACCTCGGCGTCGACCTCGGACTTGAAGGCGCGGATGATGTCGGTCTTGCACGCGAACTCGCGCCTCAGATCGGCAAGGCTGAGATTGGCGGCGTGCGCGATGTCGGAGAGCGCGATGTCGCCCCAGTTACGCTCTTTCGCCAGATCGAGCGCGGCCCGCACTGCTTTGGAACGCTTGGAGAAATCGTCGAACATGGGCTTACTCCTTGGATGTCCGATTATATCGGACATCAGCAGTCAGAAGCCAGAATCCAGAAGAGAAACTCGAACTTCTGGCTTCCGGTTTCTGGCTTCTAGCTGGACAGCTCGCGGGAGCGCTTGGCGGCGGCAGCGACGGCACGGGTGAGAAGGTCCTGGACTCCACCCTTCCCCATGAGCACCTCGAGCGCCGCCGCGGTCGTGCCCTTGGGCGAGGTCACCTTCTCGCGAAGCTCAGCGAGCGAAAGGTCGGAGCGACGCAACATCTCGCCGGCGCCCTCCACCGTCGCCCGCGCCAAACGGCGGGCAAGATCGGGATCGAGACCGGCGGTGCGGCCGGCCTCCGCCAGACATTCGGCGAGCAAAAAGACATAGGCCGGCCCGCTCCCCGACACCGCGGTCACCGCATCGAGCAGGCTCTCATCCTCGATCCACATCACTTCGCCGACCGCTTCGAGCAGCATGGTGCATTCAAGCGCCTGGTCGCGCGTCACCGCTTCGTTGGCGCACGCGACGGTGATGCTGCGGCCGACCGAGGCGGCGGTGTTTGGCATGGCCCGCACAATGGCGACGCCCGGTTGCAAATGACGAGACAAGCTTGCAAGCGTTCGCCCCGCGGCGATCGACAGCACCACGGTCTTTTCGCCGATCAACGGCTCGACTTCCGGCAAGAGTTTCTGAGTGAGGTCGGGCTTCACCGCGAGCAGGATGACGGAGGGCGCGCCCGGCAGATCGGGCGCCACACTCGCGGCAATGCCGTGGCGGGCGGCGAGGTCCGCGACCTCTGGCGGCGGCGCCGGGTCCTGGATGAAGATGGATGCCGGGTCGAGGCCCTGCCGGAGCCAACCCTCAAGCAGCGCCCCGCCCATTTTTCCCGCTCCCACCAAGAGCAGCGGGCCGGCGAGGCTCAGTGTCATGCCTGTCCTTGCGTCTCGAGCATCATGGCGGCGAGCGCATCTTCCGGCGACTTGCCCGCCCACAATACGAACTGGAAGGACTGATAATAGCGCTCGCAGGCCTCAAGGGCAGCCTTAAGAAGCGCCTCGCACTGGCCGACATGGGTGTCGGCGCCGGCGAGCAGAAGTCCGTGCCGGTATAGCAGGAGGCCGTCATCCTTCCACAGGTCGAAATGACCGAGCCAGAGCTGCTCGTTGATCAGCGCCATCAGCCGGTAGATCTCGGGAAGCCTCCGCTTGGGCACCCTGAAATCGAAGGCGCAAGCCAGATGCAGTGCCTCAAGATCGTCCCGCCAGGAGAGCGAGATATGATAGTCGCACCAGGAGCCTGACACCGTAAGTGTCAGTTCGTCAGGGGCAGAGCGCTCGAAGGTCCAGTCATGGATGGTTGCAATATGCTCGACCATATCCACCGGGTTGGTGAAATGGTCGTAGATCGGCTGTGTGGTAGCCATGCATGCCCTCAGTGGCCCCGGCAAAGGTTGCGCGTTTCAAGCTGCCCGCTCGCGCGAATCACTTTGTGAATCAGTTATATA
>DASWJG010000075.1:0-14417 GCA_036397315.1 Methyloceanibacter sp.
ATTATCGGCGGAAGCAGGGCGACGCGGTCAAGGAGACGCAAGCGATCATCGACCTCGCCTCGAAGGAGGCGGAGATCCTGGCGGCCGAGACCCGCCGCTCGATGAGTGAGCATTTCGAGCGACGCATGAAGCTCGCCGAGGACAAGATCGCCCGCGCCGAGGCCGACGCCTTGCGCGAAGTGCGCGAAGCCGCGGCCGACGCGGCGGTGGCGGCGGCGCAGACCGTGATCGCGGCTAAGCTGACGCCCGAGGCCGCCGACAGGCTGGTCAAGCAGGGCATCGACGCGCTCAAGGGCAAGCTGAACTAGCCTCCCTCGGCCGACGGACTCAGCCACCGTCCTAGTCTGCCCCAGACCGACTCCGATTTCGGCTCGGGTTCTGCGGGAGCTACGCGCCTTATGCGGTGGTGTGTCTTTGCCTCTCCGGCGAGAAGGCCGCTGTAGATCCAGCCCTTCTTGCCGGTTGCAGGGTCAGTCACCTGCACCCATCCGCGCTTGCGATCGAGAACGGAAAGTTCGGCGCCCTTGGCGATCACGCCGAGCACGGGCGCCGACGACGAAGGCGCTTCCCGGAGATTGACGAAGACCGAGGGCTGAACCGTGCCCAGGCCACCTTTGCCATCTTCGGTTTGCTCGACCTTGTCGGGTGGGGTGTCGCCAGATGGGGCGGTCGCCGCCTCCATTGCCCTAGGCGCTTGTTCCATCTCGGGGCCATCGCCAGGTCCTGCGTCTGGGACAGGTACCGATGCCGTTGTTTCATTGCCGTCCGGAACAAGTGCCGACGTCGCTGCTCCACTTTCGTCCGGCGAAAGGACGCCGCTTTCCTCGGGCGCAGCCTGTTCGGCCGGGACCGGGGCGGGTGCTATCTCGAGCAGCGTCTCAGCCTCGGCGATGACCCTGTCGTCGGGACCAATAAGCGCGATTCCAAGCTTGAACTCGCCATTCGCGCCGGCCGGCAGAACGAGAGCCAAATCGCCGATCTGGTCCGGCTCCAGGTTCCATTCGCTGCCGCCATAGGGGCGACCCTCGGAGAAATTGCTGCCTTGCGGCAGCCCTCTTATGGCGATGACGCTGCGAGAGGGAACGCCGTCTGTGCCATCCAGTGCAATTGGAAAGCTCACACCCTCACCTGCAATGGCTTCGAGCCTCTCAGGGGCCGTGAGGACGGCCGATGGAGCTACGGACTGTGGTTCAGGAGCTCGGGCCGCAGGCGGCGGCTGGGTCTCGCTGGTCGAGCCGAGCCAGAGAGCTACAAGAATGAGGCTCGGAACCAGCGCGGCGAGAACAAGTCCGGCAATCAGCAAGTGAGTCCGGACGGCCAATCTGCCTCCCCCTGAAGCAGTCGCTCCGCGCGCTGCAGCCGGCGGCTGGGCCGGCTGCGATGCTTTCGGGGGATCGTCCCGGCGCAAAGCCGCTTGCCGCAAGTCCGCGGAATGGGCAAATCGCTGCGCGATCGGCTTGGGGTCTCCCAGGACGACGGCGGGATATCTCCCGCTCGCCTTTGCGGCGTCAGGCTTGAGCTTGAGTTGCCCCATGAAGACTCTCTGTTGATAACCCCTTCGGCCGTCGAATCGCTTCGAACGACCCACGAGCACTGACGCCAGGCGGAACTCGCTAGAGGGGAGCAAGACCACAAGTGCACAGGAGTGGCGTGCCCATAGATACTGAGCCGCTCCTCCGCTGACGCTGCGCAAATCCCTCTAGGCTCGCTCAACCGTGAACGACTTGATGCGGTTCCCTTCACCCATGTCGAATTCGCGATTGCGCGCTCGCGCCAGCGTGCGGGTCTAGCAGAAGGTCGGACCGCTTTTTTGGCATCAAAGTGGAAATAGCAGGGCACTAAATTCCTGCTCGCCGATCGTCCAATGGGTCGATTGATCGGCGCCCCACCCTACCCTGCGTTGGGGAGGCGACGAAGACTTGGTCAAACAGGGTATCGACGCGCTGAAGGCTAGCTGAACTGATCGCGCGCGGAGCAGTTCTAGCCGAATGCACTCGGAGAAGATTCCCCCAAGATTACCTCAGGACCCGCCTGGCCCGAATTGAGCATCACCGCCAATTGGTCCAGGGCTTGAAGAGCTTCGTGCAAGGCCACGGATACTTCATCAGCAGTGGCCAGCGAGAAATCGTCGGCGAAGGAATAGTCCTTCAGAATATCGAGCGCGCGCTCCATGGAGCTGACCGCTTCCTCGTTCTTCTTAATGTGGCTTCTGGTGGTCGTCTCGTGCCAGTCAAGCACCCTGGCGAGCATGTTGTCCTCGCCATTGGCTTTGCGCTTGACCCGGTCGCGTATCCTCCTCGCCCGCTCAATGGCACGCCTTAAGCTCGATATACCCGCATTGCGCTCGGCGATATCCTCGCGGATCGCCTGCTCGATCAAGGCAGCTAGATCCACGGATGTCACGTCGTGCTCGGCGTGGATGATTAGGCCCAGCTTCTGGGCGATAACCTCAATAGCGCTGACGTCGAGATTATTGGGTCGAGCCAGTTCTATCTCGCCGCTCCCGTCGTACCGCTTGCGACGGTTCGGGTCGGCAAGGACGGTGTAGGCGGTGGAGATCTCGCTGAAGGCTTCGACGGACCCTCCGCCGTCGGGGTGCGAGGTTTTGGCCTTGCGCCGGTACGCTCTCTGAATCTCTCCCTGAGACGCGGCGCGCCTAACCCCCAGGATTTGATACAGGTCCCTCACGCACTCGCCCCACTGCTACTCACGAGCCGGCCACTGAGTCCCTATTGGCCGGATACTCCACTAGAATCCGAAAAGCGTTCTTGTGAAATCGTTGCTCAGATTGCTTCTCTGGCGGCGCTTGCCGGGTGGCGGCGCCCAATTCTGGTTCTCGGCCATCACTTCGTCTTGCGCCCACGCATTGGGCACGTAGCCCTTGCCGCTGAGCGCCGCATTCATCCTGGCGTCGTGGCCATAGAGATCGTTGAACGTGGAGATCGAGCCGTCATCGTTCACCCGAAGGGTGAAATAGGTGATGTAGACGGGGATCTTCTGGTCGAGCGCGATGTGGTTGTCGTCGCCGGCATCGAACGTCGACTGGACGCGCGCCGAGCTCCAGCCCTTGTCATGGGCGAGCACCAGCTCGGCCAGCTGGTCTGGATTCTGCACCCGCATGCAACCGTGGCTCTCGGCGCGCACGGCATTGTTGAACAGGAACTTCTGCGTGGTGTCGTGCATGTAGACGTCGTGTTTGTTGGGGAACAGGAACTTCACGCGGCCGAGCACATTGCTTGGCCCCGGCGGCTGAACGAGGTCGAAATTGCGAAGGTCGTTGCGGCTCCAATCAATCGAGTCAGGGTCGATGACGCGATTGCCATATTTGATGCGAAGACCGTGACGCTGGAGGACGGAGGTATCCCAACCTCCGAAGAAGCCACCGCCTCCCCCGAAATAGGGTGCGATCTCCTCCATCTTGATGGAGTTGGGGACGTTCCAATAGGGATTGAAGACGACCTCCTCCATCTCGTCGGAGATCACGGGCGTCTGCTTGTCGGGCTTGCCGACGACGACGCGCGCGGTGTGGATGGGCGTGCCTTCCTCGACCACGCGGAGCGTGAATTCGGGAATGTTGACCGTCACGTAGAACGCGCCGAGGTCGTGCGGCAGCCAGCGCCATCGCTCCATATTGACCAGGATCTGCTTAATGCGCGCCGGGCTTCCCACCGGCTCTTGACGCTGGCCGCCATTGAGGAGGCGCCGCGTGCCGGCGCCGACCATGCCGTCGGCGACCGAGCCGTGAGATGACTGGAACTGGCGGACCGCCTCGAGCACGGCTTCATCGAATTTTGTCTCGTTGGCACCGGCGGGAATCTCGAGCCGCTTGCGCAAGAGCGCGACCTGCTCATGCTCGATGCCGAATTTGAGCACCGGGCCTTCCGGAATGGTGACCACGGCGGGCTTGACTTCTTCGACCTTGCCGCCCCTGAGCTCGATCAGCTTTTGCCGCAGCGCCTCGAATTGGGCCTGGTCGGGCTGGAAGCTGCGCAGATATGCGCCGGGGTCTGAGCGAATGGCAATTGATTCGAGCACTTCCGAAGGATTGGGCAGCGCGAGGCTCGGATCGAGATTCTTGCTCAGCCGCAGAGGCTCGAGACGGCCGCCCCGCGCGTCATTGGCGTAGTCGAGCACCGCATAGCTCACCTTCATCTCGGCGCCGGCGAGCCAATCGGTTGCCTTGGGGTCGGAGGCAGTGAAGCCGACGGCGTCGGGTAGCGTGTAATCGGAGGCGCTTAGGCCGTAATCGTCGGCCTTGCCGATCTCCGCCATGGCGACCTTGGCGCGCTCGGTCAAACCGTTCTCATCGACCCAAAGCAGGCGCTGGTCGGGAACCGAGTAATATTCCACGAGCGCGTCATTCTTAGCCTTGCGGGAGCTCGCATCGGATTCGCTAGAGAGCAGATTTTGAACGGTGATCCGGACCGCTTCCGTTCGGGTAATGAGATTGCCCGGCCCATCGGGCTCGGCCGCGTATCCGGGCAGGCTGACTGACGCTGCGATCAGCAGCCCTAAGGTGATTGGCTTCATTGTCTGCTCCCTGCAAACAGGCGTTCAGCGGTGCCTGTTGAAGCGTGCCCCGGAAGAAAGTCTCTCGTCCTCGCTAACATGAAATGCGGCTGAAATTTTGGCCAATAATGGCAGGCTGGAGACCATAGTTCCAGGCCCCCGGTAATCAATTACCGGCCTTACGACGGGTGGCGGAAAAGGCCAGTATTTCCCCATTACCCCGCGCCGGCGACGTTGCGGTCGAAGGCGACGAACACCTTATAGTCCTCGGGTCGGGTGCCCACCACGATGGGGAAGGCGATCTCGCGGACCATGGAGAAATAGCCGGCCGGGCTGTCCGGCGGGATGGTGGTGGTAACACTCATCTTGTCGGTGGCGAGCGTGTTCTGCTGGGCGCCGGCGACCCGCACGCTCACCCCCAAGGTCACCGTGCCGGGGCCGCCCTTAGGTCCAAGCAGCACCCGCCCGGCAAAGCCGTATTTGACGATCACGCGATCGGAATAAAACTGGCACTCCCGCGCCAGCTTGCTGATCTCGCCGCGATGCACGATCGAGTTCGCATCGCCCACATGGTCGGGCTGGTAGATGGTGAGCAGCCGGTCGCGCGGCCACGCCACCACTTGCGGGCAGTGAGAGCTTGAGCCTCCGGGCAGATCGGTCCCGGTATCGGCCTTGGCGGTCTCGAGCAGCCTGTCTGGGGTCACGGCCGAGGCGGAGGTGTCCTCGCTCCCCGATTTGAACGGGTTGGCAAGCCTGGAGACGGCGCAACCCGAGGCGAAAATGGCGACGACAATGAGCCCGATAAGGGCGCATGGGCACAGCCACCAAAGAGCGTCGATACGCCTCACCTGACCCCGTCCTCGGCTTGACATGCCAGGCATCCCCGCCTGATATGCCGGGCTCGATCTAAAGAATTGCTTTGAAATCTCGCGAGTTGCCGGTTTTTGAGCTTTTGCGCGCCAAACTATCTGTAGTCCGCAGGCGCGACAAGGCCAGACTCGACCGGCCAGATTAACATTTCCTCCGGGACTCCGATGACCGGCACGATCAAGGCCAATGGGCGGCAATCCAACCGTCCTCCCCTCACCATCTATCTCGCCGCCCCGCGCGGCTTCTGCGCCGGCGTCGACCGCGCCATCCAGATCGTCGAGCTTGCGCTCGCCAAATACGGCGCGCCCGTCTATGTGCGCCACGCCATCGTGCATAACCGCTACGTGGTGGAGAGCCTCAAGGCCAAGGGCGCCGTCTTCGTCGAGGAATTGGACGAAATTCCGGATACCGGGGCGCCCATCGTATTCTCGGCCCATGGCGTGCCGAAAGCGGTGCCCGAGGCGGCGCGGGCGCGGAACCTGTTCTTTCTCGATGCCACCTGCCCGCTCGTGTCAAAGGTGCACGTCGAGGCCGAGCGCCAGTTCGAAGAAGGCCTCGAAATTCTCCTGATCGGGCACGCCGGCCATCCCGAGGTAGTCGGCACTACCGGCCAATTGCCCGAAGGCGTGGTGCATCTGATCGAAACGGCAGACGACGCGCGGGCTTTCATCCCGCGCGATCCCGACAAGCTCGCCGTGATCACCCAGACCACGCTTTCGGTGGACGACACCAAGGAGATCGTGGGCGTGCTCAAGGAGCGCTTCCCGCGCATGGTCACCCCGCGCAAGGACGACATCTGTTACGCCACGACCAACCGCCAGGAGTCGGTGAAGCGGATCGCGCCTGCTTGCGACCGCATGATCGTGGTGGGCTCGCCCAACAGCTCGAACTCGCTCCGCCTGGTCGAGGTTGCCGAGCGCGCCGGCTGCCCCTATGCCGTCTTGATCCAGCGCGCAGCCGAGATCGACTGGGACATCTTCAGCGGCATCAAACGGCTCGGCGTAACGGCGGGGGCCTCGGCGCCGGAGGTGCTGGTGGACGAGATCATCGACGCCTTCAAGGCGCGCTTCGAGGCGAAGGTCGAGACCGTCACCACCGCGGAAGAGGCGATCGCCTTCAAGCTGCCGCGCGAGCTCAGAGAGATGCCGGCGCTCTAAATGGCCGTCTACACCGACGTCTCAGACGAAGAGCTCGACGCCTTCATTGGAAGCTACGCCATCGGCGCGCTGACCTCTTTCAAAGGTATCGCCGAGGGCGTGGAGAACTCCAACTACCTAGTCCACACCGCAAGCGGCCCCTACATCCTCACGCTCTACGAGAAGCGGGTCAGCCGCGAGGACCTGCCCTATTTCCTGGCGCTGATGGAGCATTTGGCGGCGCGCGGCATCACCTGTCCCCTCCCCGTCCACGACCGCGAGGGCCGTACCTTGAAGGAACTTGCCGGGCGGCCTGCGGCGCTCATCACCTTCCTCGAAGGCTTGTGGGTGCGAAGACCCGGCATCGAGCATTGCGCGGCTCTTGGGCAAGCGCTCGGCCGCTTCCATCTGGCCGGCCAAGACTTCCCCATGAGACGGGCAAACAGCCTGTCCTTGCCCGGATGGCAGGCGCTGTTCGTTTCAATCGGCAACGGAGCCGACAAGGTCACGCCCCGGCTTGCCGCCGAGATCGAGAAGGAGCTTCGCCATCTCGAAGGTCACTGGCCGGCGGACCTGCCGCAAGGCGTCATCCATGCCGATCTCTTCCCCGACAACGTCTTCTTTCTCGGCGACAAGGTTTCCGGCCTGATCGACTTCTACTTCGCCTGCAACGATATGCTCGCCTACGACATCGTCGTCTGCCTCAATGCCTGGTGCTTCGAGACGGACGGCAGCTTCAATGTCACCAAGGCGCGGGCGCTGCTTCAGGCTTACGAAGGGGTGCGCCCCTTGACCAAGGCCGAGCTGCAATGGCTGCCGACGCTGGCGCGAGGTGCGGCGCTCCGCTTCCTCCTGACCCGCACCTACGATTTGCTCAACACCGACGCTGGCGCGCTGGTGAAGACCAAGGACCCCAATGAATATCTGCGCAAGCTCAGATTCCACCAGCGAGTGAAGTCAACCCGCGACTACGGGCTCAAGGAGCATTGAGCATGGGGGAGCGGCCCAAGGTGGTCATTCATACCGACGGCGCCTGTTCCGGCAATCCGGGGCCGGGCGGCTGGGGCGTGATCCTAGAATCAGGCTCCCATCGCAAGGAGCTCAAAGGCGGAGAGCCCCTGACCACCAACAACCGCATGGAGCTGACCGCGGCCATCGAGGCGCTCGAGTCGCTGAAGGCACCGTCAGAGGTCGATCTGTACACCGACTCGAACTATCTCCGCGGCGGCATCACGAGCTGGATTAAAAGCTGGAAGAGAAACGGCTGGCGCACGGCCGACCGGAAACCGGTGAAGAACGCCGAACTGTGGGAGCGCCTGGAGAAGGCCTCCTCCCCCCATACGGTCCGTTGGCACTGGGTCAAAGGCCATGTCGGCCATGACGCGAACGAGCGCGCCGATGAACTCGCGCGCGACGGCATGGCGCCGTTCCTCCCCGCGCGCCGCTGAACCGGCGAGGGCGACACCTGACTGCTACAGACGCTCTAGGATCTTCGCGGCGGTGCTCTCCACCGCGACGCCGGGCGAGTCCTCGACATTGAGCGCTTTCACCACGCCGTCCTCGACCAACGCCGCGTAACGCTTGGAGCGGGTGCCGAGGCCAACCCCGCTCCCGTCGAAATCCATGCCGATCTTCTTGGTGAACTCGGCGTTGCCGTCGGACAGGAACAGCACCTTGCCCTTGCCACCCGATTTCTCGGCCCAAGCGCCAAGCACGAAGGGGTCGTTCACGGCGACGCAGGCCACGGTATCGACGCCATTCTTCTTGAACTCGTCGGCGCTCTCGATGAAGCCGGGGAGGTGCTTGAGATGACAGGTGGGGGTGAAGGCGCCGGGCACGGCGAACAGCACGACCTTCTTGCCGCCGAACACCTCGCCCGTAGTGATTTCCTTGATGCCGTCAGGGCCCATGACCCTGAAAGTGGCCTCGGGCAGACGGTCTCCTATCGCAATGGCCATCGATACTCTCCCTGAACTCTCGTGTTGCCCGGCACCATACCGGGTCCGCCGGTTGCGGCCAAGGCGGCGCGAAGGGTCTATTCCGCCGTCCACATGGTCTCGGTCGAACCCTGGTCGGACACCAAGGTCAGGGCCAAAGTCTTGCCCTTGACGGCAGCCGATTCCGACGGCGAGGCAAAGATGACGGCGAAGCGCTGCCTGCCGTCGGCAAGGGGGCCCGGCTCCGGCACCGGAATAAAGACATCGCCCCCATCGATGAAGAGATCGGTCCCGGTCGCCCCGGGGGGAAAGAGAGCGTCGACGACAAGCTCAGGCGCGTCGCCATCGAGCTTGGCCTCGACGCCGTTTACTTCAGGCAACGCGCCCGACTTGGCCGGCTTCGGCACGCGCGCGAGGAAGTTCTCAAGCAAGAGCGCATCGCCCTTCCCGGCATCTGCAGCAAGCGCAAGGTCGAGGTTCACATCGTTCGGAATGCAGAGATCCTTGCAGAGACCGTAAGCGAAGGCGAGCTTCAGCTCGATCGGCTCACCTTCCCGTTCGGGCGTGAGCTTGACAGGAAATACGACCTCGTCGCCATAACCGATCGCCATGCCGTTCGCGTCGGCAAAGCGGTGGGGCGCGGGATAAAGCAGCTCGGCATGCTTCAAATTCTTCGATCCCGCCCAGTCGAAACTCGGCGGCACGCCGGAATCGCCAGGGTTCTTCCAATAAGTCTTCCAGCCGGGATTCATGCGGAGTTGAACGCCGGCAAGGAGCGTGGGCTTGCCCTCAAGATCGACCGTGCCCGACACGAGGCGCACCTTGGAACTGGTCGAAGCGATCCAGGGAGACGCGCTCGCAACTGCGCCGAGAGCGGCGCCCGCGGCGGTCATGCCCAAGATTGCGCTAACGGCGAGCGTAATGGGAAAGGGTGCGGCGATGCGCTCAAAAAAGGCAAATCCCATCGTCATGTCCCAAGAAGCGAACTTCGCGGCGAAACTCTAGCGGCAGGACGCGCGCAGCGCGACTTGAAGCAAAGATAAAAGCGTCACTCTTTCGTGAGGCGCAAGCGGCGAAAATGCCAGCTCCGCGTTAGTCGAGCAATGGCCCTTCCCAAGGCGTAGAACTGCTGTAGTCTGGAAGAATGCCAGCCCGTAGCGCAAAGACCCGGCCGCAACGCGAAGGCTATCTCGACGGCCAATTGCTCATCGCCATGCCGGCCATGGGCGATCCGCGCTTTGCGCGCTCCGTCATCTATATGTGCGCACACTCGGCCGATGGCGCCATGGGCATCATCATCAATCAGCGTGCGCCCAATATCGATTTCACCGAGCTGTTGGAGCAGCTCAACATTGTGCCGCCGCAAGACCGCATCAGGCTCCCCGCCGGTCTGCATGCCATGGCCGTGCATCTCGGCGGTCCGGTCGAAACGGGGCGCGGCTTCGTGTTGCACAGCGCCGACTATTTCAAGGCCGAGAGCACGCTGCCCATCGACGAAAGCGTCTGTCTCACCGCGACCATCGACATCCTGCGCGATATCGCCAAGGGCACGGGCCCCGACAAAGCGCTGCTTGCACTCGGCTATGCCGGCTGGGCGCCGGGCCAGCTCGAAAGCGAGATCCAGGCCAATGGCTGGCTCAATTGCGCGGCGGACCCGGAGCTGATCTTCGATCCCGAGGTCGACCGCAAATATTCGCGCGCCTTGAACAAGATCGGGATCGATCCGATCCGCCTCGTCAACGATTCAGGCCACGCCTGATCTGAAGCTAGATTTCTGACTACTGGACCGTGCCGGGTCCGGGTAGAGCGGGCAGAGGCGCGGGGCCTCCCACCTGCACTTCCAACCCCTTAGGCGTCTGGGGCTCGGCCGGCGCGCGGGCGCGCTCGCGCTCGCGGCGCTTGCGGTGACTGGCGAGCGCGGCAAGCAGGCTCGCCACGTCCTTGGCCGCCATCGGCTCACCGTAGTAATAGCCCTGGCCGTATTCGCAGCCGATCGAGCGGAGATAGCTCGCATCGGCCTGCGTCTCGACGCCCTCGGCCACCACCTCTTTGCCAAGCTCGTGCGCGAGCGCGATGACCGAGCGGAGAATCAGCGGGGTCGAGCCGTCGAGCCCGCTGTCGCGGACAAGCGAGCGGTCCACCTTGATGGTGTCGCACGGGAAGCGGTGCAAATAGCTCAGCGAGCTGTAGCCGGTGCCGAAATCGTCGAGCGCGAGGCTGGCGCCGAAGGTCTTGAGCCAGGTGAGAATCTCTACCGCGCGCTCGGGATTCTCCATGACCAGCGACTCGGTGATCTCGAGCTTCAGCGTCCCTTTGGGCACCGCCTCGCGCGCGAGCATCAGCCTGATCTCTTGCACCATGTCCTGGCGGAACAGCTGGCGGCTCGACACATTGACGCTGACGAAGAGCGGATCGCGGTCGCGCGGCAGCAATTTGTGCCAGCGTCCCGCCTCCTCGAGCGCCTGACCCAGGACATAGCTGCCGAGCTCGACGATGAGCCCGGACTCTTCGGCGAGCGGGATGAAGTCCTCGGCGCCGAGCCGTCCCCGCGTCGGATGGTCCCAGCGCAGCAGAGCCTCGAAGCCGGCGAGCTGGTTGGAGGCGAGCCGGGTGATGGGCTGGTAGAGCACGGCAATCTGCTGCCGCTCGAGCGCCTTTCTTAGATCGCTTTCGAGCGGGAGCTTGCTTTCGTCCTCGCCCCGCATGGCAGGATTGAAGATCTCGATGCGGTCGGCGCCGCCGCGCTTGGCTCTCAGCATGGCAAGCTCGCCTTCGCGCAGCATGTCCTGTGCTGTCGCCTGGGTCCCATCATGCACGACGATGCCGATCGAGGCGGTGAGGATGATCTCCTTGGCGCTGATCTTCATCGGCGTCCGCAGCGCGCGCCTGACCCGCTCGGCGAGCGTCGCCACATGATGCGGGTCGGACTCCGAGATCAGAAGGATAGCGAACTGATCGCCGCCGAGGCGGGCAAGCGTGTCCTGGGGATTGAGGTGACGGCTCAGCCTGCGGCCGAGCGTGAGCAGCATGCTGTCGCCGACGACGAGGCCGAAGCTCTTGTTCACATTCTTGAAGCGGTCGATGTCGATGAAAAGTACGGTGGGACGGTTGGCCTGGCCCTCGCGGGCGCGGGTGATGCCCCCTTGCAGGCGATCCATGAACAGCTCACGGTTGGGAAGGCCGGTAAGGCTGTCATGCACCGCGTCGTGGATCAGCCGCTCATAGGAGCGTTTCAGGTTGGTCACGTCGCGCAGCAAGCCGGTGCAGCGAAGGAGCCGCGCGTTCTCGCTCGGCGTGGCGTGGGCACGGAGGTCATACCAAAGATAGGTGCCGTCGTGACGTCGCAGGCGGAAATCGATTTGCAAATCGCCGCCTTGCTTTTCCTGTAGCGACCACAGCATGAGCCGGAAGCGCTCGCGATCGGAATTGTGCATGTGCTGAAGGAAGTCATCGACCGCCACGTTGAGGGCGCCAGGCTCTAGCCCAAGCTCCTGCTCCACCTCGTTCGCCACGGTGATCTGGTCCCTGCCGGCGTACCACTGGAAGACATGGGCGCCGGAGCCGTCCACGGCGAGCGACTTCATCTGCACGAGGCTCGGCGGCCCGAGGCTCAAAGGTGCGCCACCGGAGCGGAAGGCGAATTGCGTCACGGTGAAGCCGAGCAGCACAAGAATCAGCACGAGGCCCGCGACAAGCCCCGAGATGACGAGGTCGCCGGACAACTTGCCGAGCACGATCATGGCGGCGCCGAACAGCCATACGATAAGCAGCATCCAGCTGGGAATGAGTGAAAGCGCCCGGTCCTGTCCGCGCAGCGCAAAATAGGCGATGAGGCCGGTGCCGACGCTGGCGATGGCCACGAGCGAGGCGCGCGCCAAGCCTGAGGCAAAGGCCGGATCGACAATGGCGACAAGGATGAGTCCAAACTGAACCGCGATCCAGCCCCAGAACAGGGTCTTGATCCAACCGTGCCAAAGCCCGATACGGAGAAAGGTATAGAGGAAGAGCACTAAGCTCGCGGCGAGCCCCGCTTCGGCAGCCGCGCGGTAGAGTGCCGTGCGGTCGGGACCTACTGGGAAGATCTTGTTCCAGAAGCCGAAATCGACGCAGAAATAGGCGAGGGCCGCCCAGGCCACGAGCGCGGTCGCTGGGAAGATCGCCCGGTGGTTGGCGGCGAATATCGCGGTCAGGAAGATGGCAAGCAGCCCGGTGATGCCGAGCAGCACGCCGTTGAACAGCATGCGATCCTGCTGCTTAGCCTGATAGGCATTGGGGTCCCACAGATTGAGTCGCGGCACCTGCTGCGAACTCATCTCGGCGGCGAAGGTGACGGTCTGGCCCGGCTCCAGGTTCAGCCGGAACATGTCGGCGCGGTCGCTCTTCAGCGTCTCGGGGCGGAAGCCGAGCGATGGGGTAACGGCCGCGATGCGGGGGGCATCGAGGGTGGGCCAGAACACGCGCGAATCGGCGAGCGTATAGCGTGGCGCGACCAGCCAGCGCACGATGCGCTCGGACGTCGGATTGGACAGGGCAAAGACGAGCCAGCCCGGATTGGTGCCGGGGATGGAGGCGGCAACCGCCATGCGGCCGATATAGCCGTCGGGGCCGGGCGCCGTCTCGATCTGCAGCCGGTCGCCGCGGCCTTCATAGAGCTCGCCCTTGGCGGTGATGTCGATCTTTTCCAGATTCGGCTCGACCGGGATCGCCTCAATGGCGTGAGCGTGGGCCGCAGGCAAGAGGAGAACGGCGGCGACGATGGCGCAAGCGAGCGCAGCCGTCCGCCCGCCTCGATGCCAGGAAGGCGCCGCTTCACCTCGTACTGAGGCGCTCAACTCCGCCATTCCTCCCCCGTCTTCCCTGCCGCTTGCGATGCGCGCGGCTTACCGGCGCGTATCGGTGTCAAGCAGCGCGTAAAGCAGATGGTCCTGCCAGACGCCGTTGATCCGCAAATAGCGACGCGCGAGTCCCTCGCGCTTGAAACCCGTCTTCTCCAGGAGCTTGATCGAGGCTGCATTGCTCGGCAGGCACGCCGCCTCCAGCCGGTGCAACTCTAGCGAATCGAACACGAACGGAATAACAGCCCGGATGGCAGCCGTCATATAGCCTTGCTGGGCGTATTTGGCGCCGATCCAATAGCCGAGCGTGCAGGACTGGGTCACGCCGCGCCGCACGTTGCACAACGTAAGGCCGCCGACCATCGCGCGGTTCGAGGCGGCGAAGATGAAAAGCGCATAGCCCACATCCTCGCGGAGGTCGCGCAAATAGTGACGAACGCGCCGGCGAAACGAAGCGCGGGAGAGTTCGTCGGAGGCCCATAGCGGCTCCCACGGCGTCAGAAATTCGCGGCTCGCAGCCCTAAGCTCAGCCCAAGCGGGGAAGTCGGACATCTGCGGCGTACGCAACATGACATGCTCGGACTCGATGACCGGCCCAAGATCGCTCGGGGATGCGGTTCGCAATAACGCCATGGCCTTACAGCATTCCCTCTCAAGCGGCCCTGATGGATGGAACAGTGAATTTCTCCGCCACCCGGTCGAATCTTGCAACATGAAGAATGGGCCCAACCGTGGCAAGGCTGGCCGGCGAGGTGAGCATGCGCTCTACCAAGGCTTGCAGGTCGTTAGCCTCGACGTTTTCCACCTTCTCGATCAGCTCCTCGGTCGACAGCGGGCGGCCATGGATCAGGATCTGGCGGGCGAGCTGCTCGGCGCGCGCGCTCGAGCTCTCAAGCCCCGTCAGGAGCCCCATCTTGAGCTGGGCCTTGACGCGGGCGATCTCGTCGGGGCGGAAGCCTTCCCCGGCAGCCTTGACCAGCTCGTCGCGGATCACCGCGAACAGCTCGTGCGCCCGATCCGGGCCGCCGGCGGCGTGGATGGTGAACATGCCGCTGTCGGTGAGCCCGCTGGCGAACGCGTAAATGGCGTAGCAGAGCCCGCGCTTCTCGCGCACCTCCTGGAACAGGCGC
>DASWJG010000076.1:0-9905 GCA_036397315.1 Methyloceanibacter sp.
GAAGCCGTCGGAGAAGCGCGCCCGCGAGAAGGCCGAGGCCATCCGCCGCGCCCGCAAGCTCGCCCGCAAGAAGGCGCAGCGCGAAGGCGGAGGCGGTACCGGTCCTAGCGCCGCCGCGAAGCCGACACGCGGCCCGCGCCGCTCGTTCTAGCTAGATTCCGAACCTTGTCATTGCCCGGCTTGACCGGGCAATCCAGTAACCACGGGGCGTGAAACTGCGCCCAGCGGCGGATACTGGATTCCCGCTTTCGCGGGAATGACGTATGCGTATGTGGATCGGAAAGCGATCCGACTTCGGGGTTATCTCGCTTCGCCGCTCGCCGCCGCGGCAATCTCGACCTGACGTCCTGCCCTGGCCACCACCGGCACGGGCCTAAGGCTCTCCACAAAGCCGCGCACCTTTTCCCAAGCGCCGCGCTCGAACAGGTCGTTGTGGCCTGCCTGCGGTACGACTGCCATGCTCTTAGGCTCGCTGGCGGCATGAAAGACATGGCGCGCTTGGTCGAGAGGGATGATCGCGTCCCGGCCACCGTGGATGATAAAGAGCGGGGCCTTCACCGCGCCGATGCGATCGATGGTGCGATACTGATCGACCATGATCAGGCTGAGCGGAAAGAGCGGCCAGAGCAAGCGGCCGACATCGAGCGTCGAGGTGAACGGCGCCTCGAGCACGAGCGCCTCCACGTGGCGCTGCAGCGCCAGCCGCGCGGCGACAGCCGTGCCGAGGGATTCGCCGTAGGCGATGATATCGTGGGGCGTCACGCCGAGCCCGCGCAAATAATCGTAGGTGCTGACGGCATCGGCGGCGATTCTGGACTCGCTCGGGCGCCCGCCCGAGCCGCCATAGCGGCGATAATTGAGCATGAAGACGCCGTAGCCGTCCGCCGCGATCGTCCTGATCTTACCGGCGCGACTGGCTGCGTTGCCGCTATTGCCCGTGAAATAGAGGAGCGTCGGCTTAGGCCCGCGCGCCGGCAGATGCCAGGCGATGAGCTTGGTGCCGTCGGCCGCCTTGAAGGCGATCTCCTCGACTCCGGCAAGGCCCACATCCTTAGGGGCAACGCGCGCGCGGTCGGGGATGTAGATGAAGTAGCGGTGAAGCAAGCGCCCGACGACAACGATCAGCGCAAAAATGCCCACAAGCGAAAGCAGAAGGTTCAGCATGGTTCAAGCAATACCTTTCAACTCATTTCGTTCAAACGACTATCCTAGCTTTCATGAACGCTCCCTGAATGACGCTTTCAGGTATGCGGCCGAACATGAGGCTGATCTCAAGCATGGGCTTCTGCGGAGCGTTGCAGTGAAGCCCTTGCGCCAAGCTTGGCGCTGTCACGACAAAGAGGGCGCAAGCTCGCGCCCCCCACACAAGAAGACTGCGCATGTTCAGAAAGCCCAGGCTCCACGGCGGCGCTTATCCCCTGCAAAGGCCTGAAAGGCAAGCCTGCATGGATTGCAATCGCCGTGCCGCCGCTAGGCGTAGCGCGGGTTAGCCTCTTGATTCAGCGGAAGTTTGGCCGTTTTCCGACGGTATTACGGCAAGCGCGCGTTAACGCTACGACTCACAGCGCCTTGGCGATTTCCTCGGTCATCTTCTTGGCGTCGCCGAGCACCATCATGGTGTTGTCGCGATAGAACAGCGGGTTATCGATGCCCGCATAGCCTGACGCCAGCGACCGCTTATTGAACAGCACCGTGCCCGCTTTCCACACCTGCAACACCGGCATGCCGTAGATGGGCGATTTGGCATCGTCCTCGGCCGCCGGATTGGTGACGTCGTTGGCGCCGATCACATAGACCACGTCGGCCTGCGCGAATTCGTTGTTGATGTCCTCGAGCTCGAACACCTCGTCGTAAGGGACATTGGCCTCGGCAAGCAGCACGTTCATGTGGCCCGGCATGCGCCCCGCCACCGGGTGGATGGCATATTTGACCTCGACGCCCGCCGCCTTCAGCTTGTCCGCCATCTCGCGCAGCGCATGCTGGGCCTGCGCCACCGCCATGCCGTAGCCCGGCACCACGATCACCTTGCCGGCGTTCTTCATGAGGAAGGCCGCGTCTTCCGCCGAGCCGAGCTTTACCGGCTTCTGCTCGGCACCCGCCGCCGGCCCCGCCACCTCGCCGCCGAACCCGCCGAGGATGACGCTGATGAAGGAGCGGTTCATCCCCTTGCACATGATGTAGGACAGGATGGCGCCCGACGAGCCGACCAGCGCGCCGGTGATGATGAGCGCGGTGTTGCCAAGGGTGAAGCCGATGCCGGCCGCCGCCCATCCCGAATAGGAGTTCAGCATCGAGATGACCACCGGCATGTCGGCGCCGCCGATCGGCACGATGATGAGGATGCCGAGCAGGAACGATAGGGCCGCGATCGCCCAGAAATAGACCGGCGCCTGCTCGAGGCAGAACAGCACGATGCAAGCGACGAGCGTGAGCGCGAGCCCGATATTGAGCAGGTGGCGCGCCGGCAGGATGATCGGCTTGCCCGACATGCGGCCTGAAAGCTTCAAAAAGGCGATGACCGAGCCGGTGAAAGTGATGGCGCCGATAGCCGCCCCGAGCGACATCTCGATCAGGCTCGACGTGTGGATGGCGCCGGGCGACCCGATGCCGAACGCCTCGGGCGCGTAGAAGGCGGCCGCCGCGACGAGCACCGCCGCCATGCCGACCAGCGAATGGAAGGCCGCGACCAGCTCCGGCATCGCCGTCATCGGGATGCGGCGCGCGATCACGGCGCCGGTCCCACCGCCGACGGCGACGCCGCCCACGATCATCGCCCAGGTGATGGCCTCTTCAGGCCGCGCCACGGCGAGCGTGGTGACGACGGCGATGGCCATGCCGGCCATGCCGAGATAGTTCCCGCGCCGCGAGGTCTCTGGCGAGGAGAGCCCGCGCAGGGCGAGGATGAAGAGAACGCCCGCGACGAGATAGAGCAGCGCGACGAGGTCCGAGCTCATTTCTTTTTCTTCTGATACATGCCCAGCATGCGCTGGGTGACGAGGAAGCCGCCGAAAATATTGACGCTCGCCATGACCAGCGCGGCAAAACCGAGCAGCTTGGCAAGGAAGTGGCCCGACGAACCGGCGGCATCGGCGGCCTCCACGGCGACGGCGAGCAGCGCGCCGACCACGATCACCGAGGAGATGGCATTGGTCACCGACATCAGCGGCGTGTGCAGCGCCGGCGTCACGCTCCACACCACGTAATAGCCGACGAAGATCGCGAGCACGAAGATGGAGAACTGAAACAGAAAATCATGCCCGCCCTCGGGCGGAGCCGTACCTTGCGCGTAGGCCGTGCCCGTGAGGGCCAATGCGGCAAAGAGCGCGGGCGCGAGTAAGAGAAGCGCGAGGCTGAAGCTTCGGCCTTTCATGACTTGCCTCCCTTTGTCTGGCGCTTCGAACCATTCTTCTTGGCGCTGCCATTGGCCGCCGCGTTGACCGGCGAGGCGTTGCGGGCCTTCGCTCCGCCGAGCCTCTCGGCGATCATCCCGTTGACGATGGCGCCATCCCGCGCAATCAGCGTGCCCTTGACCAGCTCGTCGTCCCAATTGATGGCGAGCGTCTTCTTCTCCTTGTCGATCAGCGGCTCGACGAAGGCCTGGAGATTGCGGGCGTAAAGACTCGACGCATTGACCGGCACCGAACCCGGCAGATTGAGCTTGCCCATGATGCGCACGCCCTTATGCGCGACGATCTCGCCAGGCTTGGCCAGCTCGGCATTGCCGCCGCGCTCGACCGCGAGATCGACGATGATGGAACCCGGCCGCATGCTCTCGATCATCTCCTTGGAGATGAGCTTCGGCGCCGGGCGCCCCGGGATCAGCGCCGTGGTGATGACGATGTCCTGGTTCTTGACGTGCTCGGCGACAAGCGCCGCTTGCTTCTTCTTGTAGGCGTCGGACATTTCCTTGGCGTAGCCGCCGGAGGTCTCGGCCTGTTTAAACTCCTCGTCCTCGACGGCGATGAATTTCGCGCCGAGCGAAGCCACCTGCTCCTTGACCGCTGGACGCACGTCGGTCGCCGTGACGATGGCGCCAAGCCTGCGCGCCGTGGCGATGGCTTGCAGGCCGGCAACGCCCACACCCATGACGAAGACGCGCGCAGCCGGCACCGTGCCTGCCGCCGTCATCATCATCGGCAAAGCGCGCTCGAAGGCGGCCGCCGCATCGACCACGGCCTTGTAGCCGGCGAGATTCGATTGCGAGGACAGCACGTCCATGCTCTGCGCGCGGCTGATGCGCGGCATCAGCTCCATGGAGAACAGCGCGACCCCCGTCTTGGCGAGCGCATCGAGGCCTTCGGCGTCTGAGAAGGGATCGAGCATGCCGATCAGCGCCGCACCCTTTTTCATCTTTTTGGCGAGGTCGGCGCTCGGCCGCCGCACGGTCAGCACGATATCGGCTCCGGCGACAGCCTCCTCATCGGACTTGGCGATCTTGGCCCCGGCCGCCTTGTATTCATCGTCGGAGAAATGGGATCTGAGCCCCGCGCCCGAGCGCAGCGTGACGCTCGCTCCCGCCTTGACGAGCTTCTTGACCGTCTCAGGCGTCAGCCCGATGCGCGGCTCGTCTTTATCTTCGGCGGGCACGCCAATGGCGATCATCGTGGCTCCAAGGCTCAAGGGATGCGCCGGGCGAGAAGCTAGCGCCCGTGCGAACCGATGTCGAAACTTAAAGGAAGCGGCGTAGTGACGCCGCCGTCAGGCGGGAACTTTTAAACGGCTCAGACCACGAAAATGTACAGAAACGCCATGAGCGCGACCACGCTGACGATGGTCACCAGCGTGAGCTTGATGAACAGCTTATAGGTCTTCTGGTGCTCGGCGTAGTCCATCGCCGGATGGCACTCGTTCGGATCGATATGCATTCCACTCCCCTCTGACGCTCGCTGATTGCCTCCCCGGCCATTACCACAAAGCCCGGCGGCCGAGCAATATTCTGCCCTGTCAGGAGACATGGGGCTTACAGGGAAAGCCGCTTTTGACCCAAAGCGGACATCCGTGGCTTAACGAAACGATAGGCGCTCGCTGGCGGGGGGCTTCTTCATTGCTATGCTGTCCTCCTAAGACGGGGGCAGCCCTGAAACTGCACCCCGCAGACATCGCTGATCCTGCTACTTGCAGAATTGCGGGTTCTTGATCGCGGGTGCCCGCTCCCCCACTCCGGCGGAAAGTGATGATTTGCGGCTTAACCTCACCGCTTCGTCCCAACATCCGTAGCGATTGCAACGATTATAGGTGAAGCAGATCCGACAGCTTGTGTCGTTCTTCAGCGTGAAGTCATGTTTTTCTTTTACTCGCCGCGATGCGGCTCGTTTCAATCCTTTTGCGAGCGCTGTGCAATTGGCGTTCGCCTTTCCAGCTTTGCGGTCGGGCGTCGCTTTGTGGCTGCACGCGTATTGCTGAAGGGAAGGTGCAAGCGCTTCTGACTGAGTCAGCGGAACAGATTCTGAAATCACATTGATCTTAGCCGCCCCGCCTTGGAGACAGGGCGCCGGTTCCACAGCAGCCGGCTTATAGGCTTTGCCCTCGACCAGGTCCCTAAATTCCGCCTGAAGGCCAATGATGATCGTATAGTTTCGCTCGTCGCTGTAGGGCCTACCATTCTTCGCCCGCGGTCCGTAGGCCACCGATATTCCCCTCAGGATGAGGCGACCTTCGTCATCTGAAATCGGGCGTCCATCCATTAGAGCGAAAATCGCGCCCCCCGAGCCTCCCACGTCGAAGTCAATGTCGGCGTAGTAGAACGGTCCCGCCCCGAGGACTCCGTCGAGGACCCTTCTTATCTTTCCCTTCGCGAGCACCGGTTCTCGGCCCGAAATTTTATTCAAGGTCTGACGCTGGTGGCCGGTAACTGAAAGGACCTCTTCCCCCTCACGCAGAGATGAATCGGAATCGTTTATCGCAAACGAGTTGCAGCCCTCTAATTCGCGCTTGAGGCGAACGACGATAAAATCCTCATTATTAAAAACGTATCCCTTCCTTTGGTCTTTCTCGACGAGAACCGGAATGGCGACCTTTCTGCGCGAATAGCTGCGGAAGCTACAGCTTCCGAAGGGCACCACTGCTCTTTTGCCTTTGAAGAGTACGTGCTTCGCCGTCACCAGCAAATCCGGTCTGAGCACGCTCACCGCGGTCGCCGTAACTTTAGTTTCAACTGTGTCCTCGTCCTCGTCGTGGATCGCCGGCCTCACGCACACGATCTGCCCCGTGCACGCCATCAGTTGTTTCGTTTCGTCATCTGAAAGCGTTATGCCGAGCTTGGACTCGCTCTGGCTGAGATTCCAGCGCCCGTCGACGAGCTTTGGACTTCCCTCCTTGGCGTAGATGAGGACCTGACGGAGCAGTGAGATCCGAGCGTCAATAGATTCAGACGGGGAGCTGCTGTTCATGAGCGGCGAAGCTCCCACCGCAAATGAAACGATTGCCGCCATGATGGCTGCCAATGCGCCTGCGCCGAGGCCCTGTCTCAAGGTTCTGCCCGTCGGGTGCTCGCGGTTACTTCTTCGCATTGACGAAAGGCCGCAATTCCCTCGGCTGCCTCTGGGGGCGAGTGCGAATAAACACCAAAGCCGAGCCATTGTCGAAGGAAGCACAAGGAGGCCTCGGCAAGGTCAGGTTGGCCTCAGTGCATCGTTTCAGGAGCTGTTCCGCTGAGGGCTACGATTCGGACGCTCCGTTCGCCGTCCTCGGCCCGATGACCGCTTCTGGCACTAAGCAGCCCTTATCCCCGCACTCCAAAGCTCCCTTACACTGCACTCACCTCGTCCTTCTGCAGGGGCGTTCTCATGAGGCGTCGTGAGGCGGGACGGGGTGCGGTGTCCCGCGGGGCTTGTTTCGCAGACAAGTCACTCGGGCGGCGCCGGGGCCCCGCCCGGACCCAAGATGAGGTCCTGCCAGGAGCTGGCTGACGACCGTAAGGTCTATTTCAAACGCGACCCGGACCCCTCCTTTGGAGGCTAAAAACGGGAAGCGGGGCACTTACGGCGAAAGCGCGGCCCGGCCGTCGCTAAGTCATCGCCATTGGCGCGCCGATAGGCGCCCGCCGTGGTCCCAAAAGGATCGCGGAGCCATAGGTTTGCGCTTTTCGGCGCGCCATCCCCTCACGCCGAGGGGAGAGTTGCTCAAATCCCGGACGCGTCCCGCGCCGCGGAGACGTTGGTGCTCGCCTTCACTTCTTTCGTCATGCCCGGACACCCGGGTCCGGCTCCGCCGGCCCGGGCGCAAGCTTGTCCGGGCATCTAATAGGGCGGTGCAACAACTTCAGAGCCGTGTGTTGTAGCGAGTCACGATTGGATGGCCGGGACAAGCCCGGCCATGACGAAGAAAGGAAAGGTCACGATGATGCCTGAGACTAAGACCGCCGGGAGAGCGAAAGAGGTCGAGGCGCTGCGCTGGGCAAGCAATTTTCTCTGCGAGTGGCGGGTCTGTGCCAATGCCTCCTGCCGCCGCGCGCGAAGCTGCCGCGGCCGGCCCTATCTTTGCGGCAAGCGCAACTCTGGCGCCCTGCCGAAAGGTGTGCGCGACTTTTTCGAGGCGGTCCTCGCGGCGAAGCTGGTCGGCCTCCCCTTCCAGGACTTCAGGGAGGACATGGAGGGACGCGAGGAGACGCAAGCCTTCTTCGCCTGGCGCAAGGCTGCCGCTGCCCGCCCGCGATGATCCGTAATATCGGCCGTGCAACAAGTTGCCCGTGCCGGGAACCGATGGTGGCATCGAGCGTTAGGAGGTCCAGAGGGATTGCAGCGCCAGTGAAGAATGGCCGCACCGCCGTTGAGTGGGCCATGTCTTCGTCTACCAGTCCACAGCGCTGCTTTCTGCGCGTCCCGGTACATAGCGTCGGTTTCAGTCGAGTTCGCGGGGAGATCTCCCGCTTTCTCGGCCTCGTTCTTAGGGGGTCCGATGAGTCTGCTTGAGCTCAAGCCTCGAACCGCTCAGTCGAACGGAGCCGCGCGGCTCTCGCAGGAGGTCGCCAACAGCAACGTCAAGGCAAAGCCCGACAATTACCTGTCGGGCGCCACCGAACCGCCACTGCCGCTGACGCCGCAACGCCTCGAGCTCATCCTGGCCTACGCCAACAAGCCCTTGCGCCACGCCGAGGGCGCCACGGCGTCGCGGATTGCTCAGCGCTTCGCGCCGCGCCCGCCGGCAAAGCCATCCGCCGGCGATCCTCAATTTGCGGACCCTGCGCCGCTGGCCGCACCCTTTTCCGCGCTCACGTCGGGGATTCGCCGGCTGACGGCGGTTCTCGTCGTTGCCGCCTTGCTGCCAAACCTGACGCTAGCTGCGTTCTGGCTCGGTGCCATCGACATGCCTTGGTCGAAGCCCGCCACGTCTCCGTCCCACGCCAGCTCAACTCCGACTGCGGCCGCGCCTCCGCTTCCCGTTCTTTCCGCGCCGAGTGCGCTCGAGGCGTCCGCCGGCGAGCATGTCAGCTTCCCCATTGCGCTCGACGGCACCGATGCCGTGCCGCCAAGCAGCGTCATCGTCATCAGGGGCCTGCCGCCAGGGAGCAGATTGTCCAATGGCGAGCGCCATGGCGAGATGGAATGGACTTTGCAGCCCGATGAAATCGGCGATTTGCATCTCGTGCTGCCGCCGTTCGCGATCGGTGAATCGAGGCTCACGATCCAGCTCGTCGCGCCGGGCGATCGCATCGTCGCCGACGCTGCGACGACGCTCAGATTGATCGCCGATCGAGAGATTGCCGAGATCGGGGCGCCCGGACCCGAAACTGAGCCGGCCGAGCCGCAAGTCTCGGACACGCGCGCCGAAGAGCTTGAGGCAGCATCGGAGGAGGAGACCGGAGCGCTCGCAGCCGCGTCAGTCAGCCCCGAGGTCGTACCGTTACCGACCAGACGTCCCGAACCGCCGAGCAGCAACGATGAAGATGCGAACTGGATCAGGCCTTCGGCCTACGTCAACCTCCGGAAAGAACCCAAGCCGTCAGCGGCGGTTATCAGCGTGGTTGCCAAGGGCGCCAAGCTCCGGGTTATCGGCCGCAAACAGCGTTGGGTGCAGGTGACCAACCCCGCGACTTCGGAGAGCGGCTGGATCTACGCCGGCAATGTCGCCACCCCGCGCTGATCGATGCCAGCGCTCAAGGTGCGCGAAGCGCGGTAGCGCAACCAAGAGCGTGCCTGTGGCGCAAAAGACAACATGCACATGTTTTTGCGACCGCGCCCGCGTTAGGGGGAACGCCGCGCGCGGTTTCGGTTTAAGCTTCACCCTTGAGTCGAGAGATGGGGGGGAGTCTTCGATGCGGACCTATCGCGCGACAATGCTGGTCGCTTGCCTTTCAGTCCTTGGCGTCATCGGCGCCAAAGGCATTACCGGGACGGCACATGCCGATTCCTACAGCAAGGCGGTGCAGAAATCCTGCGCGGTCGACTATCGCAAATTTTGCGGCGACTATGGGCTCGAAAGTACCGCCTTGCGGGTGTGCATGGACAAGGCAGGCAAGGGCCTGTCCAAGTCATGCGTGAAGGCGCTGATCCAGTCGGGCGAGGTCAGCCAAGCCGAAGTGGACCGCCGCAAGGCTTCAGGCCGCTAGGGTTCGCCGCCGCACCGGGCGGAACCAAATCGCCGCACGAAAGTCTGGTTTCTAGGGCTGGCGCTATAAGGTGCGCGCGCGATGCTCATTGTCGGATCGGCGGCCGCGGCGATGGCCATCGCCGCCTATTTCGTCTGGTTCCTCGCCAAAAAGGGCCGGAAGCTGTGGCGTGAGCGGAGGGCCGGCAAGCTTCTGCCGGGCGACCGGGACGCTTGGTATTCCCGCCGCAAAATGGCCGCGCCCTCATGGTCGGATGCGGGCTCAACCGTGTCCGAAAGCCGGCAGCAAGGGGATTAAGTCATGAGCAAGCGCTCCAAATCGCGAAACGGGCAGCAAAAACCCTCCGGCAAGCAGCAGA
>DASWJG010000077.1:0-3380 GCA_036397315.1 Methyloceanibacter sp.
ACGGTCATCATCTTGGGGCGCACACGATCCACCGCGCCTGACATGATCGCGGCGTAGAGGTCGTCGCCGGTGAACGGGCGCCCTTCGCGCGCGCGCTTCTCCTTAAGCTCCTTGAGCGCGCTATCGAGATAGATCAGCATCACCACGCCGGTCTCGGCGGCCACGCCGGCAAGGGCGATGAAGCCCACCACCACCGCCACGGAAAGATTGAAGCCGAGCCACCACATCAGCCAAAAACCGCCGACCAGCGCGAAGGGGACGGACAGCATGACGATCAGCGTTTCGGTGATGCGGCGGAAATTGAGGTAGAGCAGCAGAAAGATAATGAGGATGGTCACCGGCACGACGACCTGGAGCCTCTTCTTGGCTCGCTCGAGATATTCGAACTGGCCGCTCCAGGTGGCGTAATAGCCGGGCGGGAAATCGACTTGCGCGGCCACGGCCTTTTGCGCATCGGCGACATAGCCGCCAATATCCCGGTCGCGAAAGTCGACGAAGATATAGAGAACAAGCTGCGCGTCCTCGGTGCGGAGGCTGGAGGGGCCCTGGTCCCGGCTGACCTTGGCGACCTCGCCAAGCGGCACCGTGCCGCCATTCGGCAGAGGGATCAGCACTTGGCTCGCAATGGACTCCGGGTCGGCGCGATAATCGCGCGGATAGCGAATGCTGACAGTATAGCGCTCCCTCCCCTCAACGGTGGTGGTCACGGGCTCGGCGCCGAGCGCCATGGCGATGACGCTCTGCACGTCGCCGACCATGAGACCATAGCGTGCGAGCTGCGCCCGATCCGGATCGACATTGAGGTAGTAGCCGCTGATGGCACGCTCGGCATAGGCGCTGGTGGTTCCGGGCACGTTACGAATAACCGCTTCGATCTTGCGGGCGAGCTTCTCCATCTCGCCCAGATCCGTGCCGAACACCTTGACACCGACCGGCGTCCGGATGCCGGTCGAGAGCATGTCGATGCGGGCTTTGATCGGCATGGTCCAGGCGTTGGAGACGCCCGGGAACTGGAGCGACTTGTCCATCTCGGCGATCAGCGTGTCGATGGTCGTGCCCGAGCGCCACTCGTCTTCAGGCTTCAGGTTGATCACGGTCTCGATCATTTCTGTGGGGGCCGGATCGGTTGCCGTCGATGCGCGACCTGCCTTCCCCCAGACAGACTCCACCTCCGGAAAGCTCTTGATGATCTTATTCTGGGTCTGGAGCAGCTCGGCTGCCTTGGTGACGGAGATGCCGGGCAGCGTGGTCGGCATGTAGAACAACGTGCCCTCATTGAGGTTCGGCATGAACTCGCTGCCGAGCTTGGACGCGGGCCACAGGCTCGCAACGAGCACAACGAGCGCGATCAGGATCGTGGCCGCCTTGAATTTCAGGGCGAGCTCGATCACCGGGCGATAGATCCAGATCAGGAACCGGTTCACCGGATTCTTGTGCTCGGACATGATGCGCCCGCGGATGAGAAGGATCATCAAGGCCGGCACCAGCGTAACCGATAGGAATGCCGCGGCGGCCATGGCAAAGGTCTTGGTGTAGGCGAGCGGCTTGAACAGCCGGCCTTCTTGCGCCTCAAGGGCGAAGATCGGCAGGAAGGAGACGGTGATGATGAGCAGGCTGAAAAAGAGCGCCGGCCCAACTTCGACGGCAGCTTCGATCAGCACCTCGTTGCGAGGTTTCCCCGGCGGGGCGCGCTCAAGCCGCTTATGCGCGTTCTCGATCATCACGATGGCGGCGTCGACCATGGCGCCGATGGCGATGGCGATGCCTCCAAGACTCATGATGTTGGAGCTGAGCCCCAACAGCCACATCACGATGTAGGCCATCAATATACCCAGCGGCAGCGTGATGATGGCGACGAGGGCGCTGCGCGCGTGCAGAAGGAATATGACGCACACCAGCGCCACGATGACGCTCTCTTCGACCAGCGTGCGCTTAAGCGTGTCGATGGCGCGATAGATCAGGTCCGAGCGATCGTAGACGGTCTCGATGCTCACGCCTTCGGGAAGACTCGGTGCGATTTCGGCGATGCGGTCCTTCACGCTCTTGATGACCGAGAGCGCGTTCTCCCCGAAGCGCTGGAGCGCGATGCCGGTGACGACCTCGCCTTCTCCGTTCAGCTCCGTGATGCCGCGACGCTCGTCGGGCACGAGCTCGACGCGGGCCACGTCCCTAAGCAACACCGGCACGCCGCCATCGTTTTTGACGACGATCTGCTCGAGGTCCGAGAGGCTCTTGATGTAGCCCCGGCCGCGGATGGCGAACTCGGTCTCGGATACCTCAACCGTGCGCCCGCCGACGTCCATGTTGCTTTCGCGGATGACGTCTCTGATCCTGGAGAGCGGGATGCCTAGTGCCTGGAGCCGCCGCGGGTCGATGACGACGCTGTACTGCTTGACGAAGCCGCCGACGCTTGCCACCTCGGCCACGCCTGGCGCGCTGACGAGGCCAAAGCGGATGTACCAGTCCTGTAGGGTGCGGAGTTCGGCGAGGCTCTTCTGCGCTCCGCGCACGACATATTGATAGACCCAGCCCACGCCGGTGGCGTCGGGTCCAAGGCTCGGGGTAATGCCTGCCGGCAACTGCTGCGCGGCGGCGCTCAGATATTCCAGCACCCGCGAGCGCGCCCAATAGAGATCGGTGCCATCCTCGAAGATGACGTAGACGAAGGAGACGCCGAAGAACGAGAAGCCGCGCACCACGCGCGACTTCGGCACGGTCAGCATTCTCGTGGTCAGGGGATAAGTGACCTGGTCCTCGACCACTTGCGGCGCCTGTCCAGGATATTCGGTGAAGACGATCACCTGCACGTCGGAGAGGTCGGGGATGGCGTCGAGGGGCGAGCCCCCCAGGGCCCACGCGCCCCAGAGGGCGGCCGCCGCCAGCATCAGGAGCACGAAGTAGCGGCCGCGGACGGAGGCGGCGATGACGCGCCCGACGAGGCCCGAGCCCGGCGCGGCCGTGCCCTCCGGGATCACTTCCATTGCTCCATGGCCAGCTTGAGCCGGCTCTCGGCGGCCACCAGGAAGTTGCCGGAGGTGACGATCACGTCGCCCTCCTCCAATCCTGCCCGTACCTCGAAGTGCTCGCCGGCGCGCACGCCGAGCTGCACCTCCTGCGGGCGCAGCCGTCCCTGGCCGAGGTCGACGAACACGAACCGCCGCTCGCCCGCGTAGAGCACGGCTTCCTCGGGCACGGCCAGCCGGTCTCCGAGGTCGCGCTCCAGCTCGACGTTGGCGAACATGTCCGGCTTTAGCTCCAGGCCGGGGTTGGCCAGCTCCACCCGGACGCGGCCGGTGCGCGTGGCCGGGTCGACGTACGGGTAGACGAAGGCCACCTGGCCCATGAAATAGCGGTGGGGAGGGGAGGGCAGGGTGACCCGC
>DASWJG010000078.1:0-4784 GCA_036397315.1 Methyloceanibacter sp.
AACCGCCGCCCGAGGCTGGCACCAGGGCGGCGGCAATCGGGGTCGAGGCAATCCAAAGAAGAACTTTCAGCGCGTGAGTATGCCGAGACGTTTTTCACACCACGGCGTTCGGCAACACGGACGCGATCCGTGCAAAACAGACTCAAAACAGACTCAAGGCAATTGTATCGTCCCTTTGTATCGGCCGCCTAGCAGCGTGTCTGTCAGTTCCTCTAGGGTGTACGTGCCGCCCCCACTAGCGCCGTCGTATTTGCCCGTGCCACCGGTTATTTTGTAGGTAGATTCCTTGAGGTGCGAACCCTCCTCCCAGGAGTCAGTCATTTTGTCTCCGCTTTTAAAAAGGAGGGTGCATGTACCGCTGCCCTTCCAGCTCTCATCGGGCATGAACTCGTATTTGCCCACGCAATCCTCTGTGTATTTCGGTGCGGCCGGATCGTCGGGGATGCCAATGCATCGGCCAGCGTAGTCGATCAGCTTGTGTCCTTTTTCAGGCTCCTTCACATCCCACTTGTCGTTGATGCAGGCGAGCGCGCCCAATTCGTTAGTGGTCTCACCGGCCTTTGCCGCGCCACTGCCAAAGATGAGAAGTGCTGCGGTCGAGGCAATGAATACGTGCATGACGTTCATCATATCCTCCCCTGTTGCAGAAGAAGACCTATATCGCATTTGGGTCGTTACCGACACAGGGTGCGGGCAAAAGGGAAAAATTAGCAATGAAATCAAGGACTTTTTGGGAGTTGGTGCGGTCGAGAGGAATCGAACCTCCACGGGCTAAGCCCACAGCGCCCTCAACGCTGCGCGTCTACCAATTCCGCCACGACCGCTTTGCTTGACCCCGAAAAGTCGACAGACGTTTCGCAAAGGCCATGCTTCAAAACGAGGATTTCCGAGGCTATCCGTCCCCCAATATGGCTACAGGCTGCCCCCTCGGCAAGCGCGAACAGGGGCCCGCTGCCTTAGCAAACCCCTCTGGACGGTGCAAGGTTTGCTCTAGGATATCGAAAATCCCGGTGGATCGACGCGCCCAGGCCATGACCGCCCTCGAACAAAAGTCTTATCGATCGGCCGAGCATCGAGTCGAATGGCTGGTGAGCGCCGAGCCCGTGCCTTACGCCGAGGCGATTCTCGCCATGGATCGGCGCGTTGCCGCCATTGCCGACGGCGCGGCGCAAGGATGCGTGTGGCTGCTCGAGCACCCTGCCATCTACACCGCGGGCACCAGCGCCGATGAAGCCGAGCTGCTCGCGCCCGCGCGATTCCCGGTCTTCAGGAGCGGACGCGGCGGCCGCTTCACCTATCACGGCCCGAGGCAGCGCGTGGCCTATGTGATGCTCGACCTTTCCAGGCGCGGCCGCGACGTCCGGGCCTTCGTCGCCTCCCTCGAAGATTGGCTGATCGCGGCCCTCGCTCATCTTGGCGTCAAGGGCGAGCGTCATCCCGGCCAGATCGGCATCGTCGTCGCGGGCGCAAAGATCGCCAGCGTCGGTGTCCGCGTCCGGCGCTGGATCAGCTTGCATGGCGTGAGCCTGAACGTCGATCCTGACCTCGAGCATTTCTCCGGCATCGTGCCGTGCGGATTGGCCGACACGAAGGTGACGAGCCTCGCCGCCCTCGGTGCTACGACCGATATGGGCGAGGTCGATCGCGCGCTTCGCGCCGCCTTCGCTGAGGTCTTTGCTGAAGAGGCGGTCAGCGCCAACGATCCGTTGCGATCACCTTGAAGCCCGACGGCGGCGCGCCGCCCTCGTCGATAACGGTCACGGCGGTCACCTGCGCATCGGGCGGACCGTCGGCGCAGCGCCGCAGCATCGCTTCCACCTGCGCCGGAGGCCCTGAGAACACCGCCTCGACGCTGCCGTCGCTCGCATTGCGCACCCACCCGTCGAGCCCGAGAGCGCGTGCGTTTTGATCGGTCCAGGCGCGGTAATAAACGCCCTGCACCCGGCCTTTGATCCTGACCGTGACGGTCCGCGTATCAGCTCTTTGCGCCATGCGGAGTCGACGTAAGTTCAGCTGTCATGCCCGCGAAGGCGGGCATCCAGTAACCACTGGCCTCAGTTACCTATATAGGCTGGGGGTTACTAGATTGCCCGGTCAGGCCGGGCAATCACAAGAATTGGTGGAGTCTACAGCGTTAGGCGAATTCGAGGATCACCGCGTCGACATTCAGACTGTCGCCCGGCTTGGCCATGATCTTCGACACCTTGGCGTCGCGCTCGGCCTTCAGCACATTCTCCATCTTCATCGCCTCGACGACGCACAGCGCATCGCCCGCCGCGACCTCCTGGCCCTCAGCTACCGCCAGCGAGACCACAAGCCCCGGCATCGGACAGAGCAGGAACTTCGACGTGTCAGGCCGCTCCTTGACCGGCATCAGCGCCGCAAGCTCGGTCTCGCGCTCGGTGAAGACGCGCGCCGCGATCTCGACGCCCTGATAGGTGAGCACCACGCCGTTGAGGATCGGACGCACCTGCACCGCTACGGGCGCGCCGGCGATCGTCCCCTCCCACACGGCAGCGCCAAACCACCACGACGAGGCAAGCTCGATCCACCGCTTCTTCTCGCCGGTCCCCTCACCTCCAAGGGTCACCGTCATGGGCCCGTCGACACCACCTGCGACGCTGACCCGCACGCGTTCCTCGCCGAGTTCCACGATGCGCGTCTCGGCAAAGCACACTGGTTCGCCATGCATCTGCTGGCTGATGTCGCGGCGCCTCTGATTGCTCAGATGATCGATGCTCGCCGCGACCGCGACCAGCGCATCGCGAACCTCGCCGGTGGGCTGAGGCGGCTTGAACCCTTCCGGAAACTCCTCGGCGATGAACTTGGTCGAGAGCCGCCCCTCCTTCCACCTCTCGTTCCGCATCACCACGGCAAGGAAGGGAATGTTGTGGCGAAACCCGTCGATGGCGAAGGCGTCGAGCGCGCTGCCCATATGCTCGATGGCTTGGTGCCGCTTCGGTGCATGGGTGACGAGCTTGGCGATCATCGGGTCGTAATAGACGGAGATCTCGCCCCCCTCCTCAACACCGGAGTCGAGCCGCGTGGTAATGCCGTCTTCGGTGCCGAGCTTGGGCGGCCGGTAGCGCACGAGCCGCCCCGTCGAGGGCAGGAAGTTCCTCTGCGGATCCTCGGCATAGATGCGGACCTCGATGGCCGAACCGTTGAGCTTCACGTCCTTCTGCTTGATCGATAGCTTCTTGCCGGCCGCGACCTTCAGCATCTCCTCGACGAGGTCGAGCCCGGTGACAAGCTCGGTGACCGGGTGCTCGACCTGGAGGCGCGTATTCATTTCGAGAAAGTAGAAGTTACGATTCTTGTCGACGATAAACTCGACGGTGCCGGCCGAGTCGTAGTCGACCGCCTTGGCGAGCGCGACAGCTTGCGCGCCCATGGCCTCGCGCGTCTTGGCGTCGATGAACGGGCTCGGCGCCTCCTCCACGACCTTCTGATTGCGCCGCTGGATCGAACATTCGCGCTCGCCGAGATGGATGACGTTGCCGTGCTTGTCGCCCAGCACCTGGATCTCGATATGCCGCGGCTCCTCGATATATTTCTCGATGAACACGCGGTCGTCGCCGAAGCTCGAGCGCGCCTCGGACTGCGACGAGGTGAAGCCCTCCTCCACCTCCTTGCGGATATAGGCGATGCGCATGCCCTTGCCGCCGCCGCCGGCCGAGGCCTTGATCATCACCGGATAGCCGATTTCGTCGGCGATCTTCACCGCCTCCTTGCCCGAGTTGATGACGCCGAGATGCCCCGGGACGGTCGAGACCTTGGCCTTGGCGGCGAGCTTCTTCGACTCGATCTTGTCGCCCATCGCCTCGATGGCCTTGACGTTAGGCCCGACGAAGACGATGCCGGCCTGTTCGAGTGCCCGCGCGAAGACTGCGTTCTCGGAGAGAAAACCATAGCCCGGATGAATTGCGTCAGCCCCGGTCGCCTTGGCGGCGGCGACGATCTTGCCGATGTCGAGATAGGATTGCGAGGCTGCGGCCGGGCCGATGGAAACGGCCTCGTCCGCCATATAAACGTGCAACGCATCGCGGTCGGCCTCGGAATAGACTGCCACGGTCTTGATGCCGAGCCAGCGCGCCGTCCGCATGATGCGGCAGGCGATCTCGCCCCGATTGGCGATGAGAAGCTTGGCGAACATGTGGTCCCGGCCCCTGACTGCTCCAGGCTTTCTAGAGGCTCGCTCGGGGCGAGTAAACTAGCGCGGCAGGCTTAACCGCCTTTACTCCGCGGCTGGCGGGTAGCGCCTACGCCGGCCCCGGCGCTTGGCCGCCCGGCGCTCATGGCCTTGGCCGGAGGTGGCGGCAGAAGCGGCAGAGTTGAAGGCATGCGCCTCGGAGGAGAGTGGACCTTCCGCGGCGACAGGCTCGGCCTCGGCCTCAGCCGGGAACAGCACCCCGGCTTCGGCGGCAGCATCGGCCTCCGCCAGGGTCTCGGGCGCGGTCTCGGCGTTTGCCGGCGTCGCAGGATGGGCTTGATCGGGCATGGCAGCCTGCGCCTTGGCCTTCTGGTGGTCTCTGGCGAGAAAGGTGTAGACCGCCGGCGTCACGAACAGAGTGAACAGCGTGCCGATGGTCATGCCGGCAGCGATCACCACGCCGATGTCGAAGCGGCTGGCGGCGCCCGCGCCTTTGGCGATGAGCAGCGGCACCATGGCCACCACCATGGCCGCCGTGGTCATCAGGATGGGGCGGAGCCTGATCGCGGCCGCATGCTCGATCGCTTCGCGGCGTCCATAGCTCTGCTCCTCCTGCAGCTTGTTGGCGAAG
>DASWJG010000079.1:0-4831 GCA_036397315.1 Methyloceanibacter sp.
CCGCGAGGGCGACCTGATCGAGGTGAGGGACAAGGCCAAGGACGCCGGCACGGTGCTCGAATCTTCGCAGAGCCCGGAGCGTCAAGTGCCCGACTATCTCGATGTCGACCACAGCAAAATGACGGCCAAGCTGACGCGCATTCCCACGCTCTCTGACGTGCCCTATCCGGTGATCATGGAGCCGAACCTCGTCATCGAGTTCTACTCGCGCTAAGCCCTACAGCCCGGCATAGACGAGTGCCGCTCCGCCGGCGATCAGGGCTGCCGCCATGGCCTTCGCGGCGGCAGCGCCGAACGGCGCGAGCTTCTCGACCGCCACAAACAGCGTAAGCCCGGCGATCCAGATCAGATTCATCACGCCGCCCACGAACAAAAGCAGCATCAGCACGGCGCAGCAGCCGACGCAGTAGAGGCCGTGGACGAACCCCATGCGCCAGGCGCCAAGCACGCCCGGGCGCCAATGGGCGGCGATAAACGAAGCAGGCGCTCGGCAATGCGTGAGGCATGCGGCCTTCAGCGGGCTGAGCTGATAGAGACCCGCCGCAATGAGGAGCCCTCCCGACAAGACCGCCGCGCTCAAGCTCATCATCGCCGACAATGCGCCCATCCGTTCAAGTCCCCACTGAAGCGCCACCGCTAAACCGCTAAAAAGAATCCACACCGCGACATATCCCGAAGCGAAAGTCATGACGGCAGCCGAGGCACGCATGGCCCGGCCCTCACTCTCGGCGCGACGTGCCACTCGGGCATAGAGCAGCACCATGGGTGAGGCTGACGGCAGCATCATCGCCACCATCATGGCCGCCCACATGAAAAAGGCGATGAGCCAGTAGAACGGGGTCCAGGCGGAGCTGAGCGCCGGAGGCAGCGTGAGTGGCATGAGCCAGCCGCTCATGGCGACGGGGTCCATGCCGGTGCCGGCGCCGCCTAAGAGGGCAAGCCAGGCGAGCAGCGTCAGCACCGTGAGCGCCGCGATTACCCCGACGTCCTCCCGCCTGAACAGCGTCTCGACGGTGGTGTCACGCATGGCGATCAGCGCACCATGCCATGCTGGCAGAGATGAATATTGGCGAATTGGCCGTAACTGTCGGAAAGCTCGTAGCTGACGGGACCGGCCGCCTTGGACCAGCCGCGCCCGATCTCGGCCTCGGCGAACTCAAAGCCGTTTGGCTGCAAGATCCGCACACGATGCTCGGCCCCGGTGACCGGATTCAGGATCGGCTGTCCTCGCATCTCGAGCACACCCTCGATATGAGCCGTGGCAGTGCGGCCGTCGATGTCGAGCTCGAATTCGATGTCGGCGAAGAGCGGCTCGTGCAGCTTGTCGCAGGTGGCGGAGAAGACCTGGAAGACGGTGGCGAACGGGTCGGTGTCCTCGCCGCGCAAGATGCGTGAGAGGGCTTCGCGTTGTGCCGGCGTGGCGCGTTTGTCGATGATGTGAACGCCTTCGCCATTGCCCTCGTGAATGGGGCCGGGCCAGCGAAAGATGCCGGCGGCTCGGAGCCCGTCGAGCCGCGTCGTCCCATGGAAGCCTTCTTCGATGTCGAATACGGCCATGCCCCGGCAGTGGCCGTGGGTCGGCAGTGCATTGAACTGGCACGGGCACCCATAGGCACAATTGCAGTTGCCGAACTCGCGCCCCTTGATCTCCCATGGTGTCATCGGATGCCTCCTTGCAACCCTGAGCCCGACCCGTAGCGCACGATGCCGGAATTATTATGGTATAGACGTGGCGCCGAGCGGGTAAAGCCGATAGCGATGGATCGCGTCGTCACAGCGGAAAAGCCGGTTGCCGTCGACCGGACGTCGCTCGTCCAGCGTCTCGCTGACGGCAGGCGCATCGGCTATGCCGAATTTGGCGATGCGCAAGGCGCGGCCGTGCTTGCCATCCACGGCACACCCGGCTCGCGTCTTATGTTCGCACTCACCGACAAGGCGGCGCGTGACAGGCGCTTGCGCATCGTCGCACCCGAGCGTCCGGGCTACGGGCTTTCCGATTTTCGCCGCAAAGGGACGCTCACGCACGCGGCCGACGACATGACGGCGTTCGCCGATGCGCTCGGCCTCGACCGGTTCGCCGTCATCGGCGTCTCCGGTGGCGGCCCTTATGCCATCGCCGCCGCGGCGTCGATAGCGGATCGCATCGCGCTGCTGGCGCTCATCAGCCCGGTCGGTCCGATCGCCGAGTGTCAGGGCCGCATCCGCATGTCGAATCTGCATCGCCTCATCTTCACGAAGATGGGCGCCTCGCCCGCCGTCTGCGCCACGTTCTTCTGGTCGGTACGGAGCCTGGTGCGATGGGCGCCGGGCGTCGCTTATCGCGCGCTCACACAGCGAGTTGTTTCCTCCGACCGGAAAGTGCTCGCGCGCCCGGAGGTGAAGGCCAATCTTCAGGCGGCGCTAAGGGAGGGCTTGAGGCCCGGCATCGAAGGGGCACGACAGGACTTGCGGTTGTTCTGCGCGCCTTGGGGTCTCAAGCTTGAGGACATCGACGTGCCTTCCATCGTCTGGCAGGGCAGCGACGACGCCATCGTGCCGCCCGGCGCCGCCTATCTTCTTGCCGAGACGCTGCCCAATTGCCGGCTCGACGTCATTCAGGGCGGCGGCCATTATTGGGTGTTCGCTCAATTCGAGCGCGTGCTCGACGCCGTTGAAGCCGCGCTCCGCGCCTAGACCCGCGCTGGCGAGCAAGGTCCGGCGAGGGAACCCTTGCCGGGGGGTGCGAAACTTGCCACAACGCGCGCCATGAAAAGCCAATGGAGTGATACCGCCGCGCGTGAGACGGTCGAGGCTTATGCCGCCAAGGGCGTCGGCCCCGACATCGCGCTCCGCGTCTACACCACGCGCCTCTTGGGTCGCGATCCGCTGCTCGTGCTGCATGGCGGCGGCAACACCTCGGTAAAGACCAAGGCGCGCGACGACCTCGGAGAGGAGCACGAGGTCATCGCCGTCAAGGGCTCCGGCGCCGACATGGCCGATATCGAGCCTTGGGGCCTGCCGGCGGTGAAGCTTGGACCCTTACGGAAGCTCCGCGCGCTGGAGGCCTTGAGCGACGAGGCCATGGTCAATGTACAGCGACTCAACCTGCTCGATTCCGCCGCCCCCAACCCCTCGGTCGAGACCTTGCTGCATGCCTTCCTGCCGCACAAATTCGTGGACCATACTCATGCCGCCGCGGTGCTGTCGCTGGTCGATCAGCCGGACGGCGCGGCGCTGACGCGCGAGGTCTATGACGGGCGGATGGGGATCGTCCCCTATATCGCGCCGGGTTTCGGCCTGGCCAAGGCCGCCGCGGACGTGTTCGAGCAAAACCCGCAAGCCGAAGGCTTGATCCTGCACAAGCACGGCATCTTCACCTTTGGCAAGGACGCGCGCGAGGCCTATGAGCGCATGATCGAGATGGTCTCGCTGGCCGAGAGCCGCTTGCGTCAAGGACGCCCGATTGTCTTTCCGGCGCGGCAGATCGTCAGCGCAACGGCGACGGCCGCCGAGATCGCGCCGATCATCCGTGGCGCCGCCGCCATTAAGAACGAAGGCACCGAGCCCACCCGCTTCATCGCCGAGTTCCGCACCGCGCCCGAGATCCTCTCTTATGTGAACGGCGCCGAGCTTAGCTCCTACAGCCAGCGCGGCGTGGTGACGCCCGACCACATCATCCGCACCAAGAACAGGCCCCTGGTGGTCCCGCCGCCGGAGACCGGCAAGCTCGACGACTTTGCCCGTGCCGTGCGCGAGGCGGTGACCAAGTTCGCCGCCGACTACGATGCCTATTTCGCCCGCGAGAATGCAGCCGCCGGCAACACCAAGACCAAGCTCGACGGCAGCCCGCGCGTTGTGCTCGTGCCGGGCGTCGGCCTGTTCGGCTTGGGCCGCACGGCGAAGGACGCGGCCATCGCCGCCGACCTCGCCGAGAACACGGTCAGGGTGGTTACCGATGCCGAGGCCATCGGCCGCTACGAGCCGCTGCCCGAGAGGGATCTGTTCGCGCTGGAATATTGGAGCCTCGAGCAGGCGAAGCTGAAAGGCGCCGTCGTCAAGCCGCTCACCGGCCAAATCGCCGTGGTGACCGGCGCCGGCGCGATCGGCGCCGCCACCGCCAAGGCGCTTGCCGCCGACGGTGCCGCCGTAGCCGTGCTCGACATCGACGGCGAGGCGGCGAAAAAGGCCGCTTCCGCGATCAAAGGCCTTGGGCTGCAATGCGACGTGACCAAGCAAGATGAGGTGAGATCCGCCTTCGCCGCAGTATGCGAGCGTTTCGGCGGCGTCGACATTCTTGTGTCGAATGCCGGCGCGGCGTGGCAGGGGCGGATCGGCGACGTTTCCGATGCGCTGCTCCGGCAAAGCTTCGAGCTCAATTTCTTCGCTCATCAGACCGTGGCCCAAGCAGCGGTGCGCATCATGCTCAAGCAGGGCACGGGCGGCGTGCTCCTGTTCAATCTTTCCAAGCAGGCGGTGAATCCTGGCGCCAATTTCGGTCCTTACGGCCTGCCCAAGGCCGCGACCATGCTGCTCATGCGCCAATATGCGCTCGACTACGGGGCCGACGGCATTCGCTCCAACGGCGTGAATGCCGACCGCGTCAGGAGCGGGCTCCTGACCGACGCCATGATCAGGGATCGGGCCAAGGCGCGCGGCGTCTCCGAGGCCGACTATATGAGCGGCAATCTACTGCACAGCGAGGTCACCGCCGACGACGTGGCACAGGCTTTCGTGGCGCTCGCCAAGGCGCGCAAGACCACGGGCCATATCGAGACGGTCGACGGCGGCAATATCGCGGCGGCGCTGCGCTAGACCTCTCTCATCGTCATCGCCGGGCTCGACCCGGCGATCC
>DASWJG010000080.1:0-2703 GCA_036397315.1 Methyloceanibacter sp.
CCTGGCGAGCGCAAGCGCCCTGGTCGCGGTTTGGGGCCTTTATCGCGACAAGGCGTAATTGCCCCTTTACCCGCGCCGGTGACATAAGGGGCGCATGACCTTGCGCATCATTTTCATGGGCACGCCCGACTTCGCCGTACCTGCGCTTCACGGCATCCTCGAAGCTGGCCACGGCGTGGCTGCGGTCTACACCCAGCCGCCGCGCGCCGCCGGGCGGGGCATGGCGTTGCGCAAGTCGCCGGTGCATGAAATTGCCGAGCAGGCGGGTCTGACCGTGCTCACCCCCGCGCGGCTCAAGAGCGCCGAGGAGCAGGAGCGCTTCTCGGCGCTTCGTGCCGATGCTGCCGTGGTGGTGGCCTATGGGCTGATTCTGCCGCGCCCCATCCTCGAGGCCACGCCGCACGGCGCCTTTAATCTCCACGCCTCGCTGCTGCCGCGCTGGCGCGGCGCCGCCCCCATCAACCGCGCCATCATGGCGGGCGACAGCGAAACCGGCGTCTCCATCATGCGCATCGCTGAAGGCCTCGACACGGGACCGGTCTGCCGCGAGAGCCGCGTCCCGATCGGCCCCGACGTGACGGCCGGCGAGCTGCACGACGCACTTGCCGCCAAGGGTGCCACCCTCATGGTCGAGGCGCTCGCCGAACTTGAGCGCGGCCGACTCGTCTGCAAGCCCCAACCGGACCAAGGGGTCGCCTACGCCCACAAGCTCGATCCCGCCGAGACCCGCATTGACTGGAAGCGATCGGCGCGCGACGTGCATAATCTGATCCGCGGGCTATCGCCCTCTCCCGGCGCTTGGTTCGAGATCGAAATCAACGGCAAGCCCGAGCGGATCAAGGCGTTGCGCTCGGTGCTTGCCGGAGGCTCAGGCACGCCCGGCAAATTGCTCGATGAAGGTTTGACCGTTGTGTGTGGCGAGAGCGCCGTGCGGCTCACTGAAGTTCAACGCTCCGGCAAGAAGCCGATGTCGGCAGAAGACTTCCTGCGCGGCGCGAAGCTCCCCGCCGACACGGTACTCAGTTAGGCGCCATGCCCCGCTACAAGCTCACCCTCGAATATGACGGCACGCCCTTCGTCGGCTGGCAGGTGCAGGAAAACGGCCCGTCGGTGCAGGCGCGCCTCGTCTTCGCCATCAAGGCCTTCTCCGGCGAGGAGACGATCCCGCGCGGGGCAGGGCGCACCGACGCTGGCGTGCATGCGCTTGGCCAAGTGGCCCACATGGACCTCGGCAAGGAGTGGCCTCCGGAGAAGGTGCGTGATGCGCTCAATGCCCAACTCAGGCCTGATCCCGTGAGTGTGCTCACCTGCGAGCGCGCGGCCGCGGATTTCGACGCGCGCTTCTCGGCCACCGCGCGTCACTATCTTTATCGCATCGTCAATCGCCGCTCGCCGCTGGCGCTCAACCGCGACCGCGCCTGGCAAGTGGTCCATATGCTCGACGCCGTCGCCATGCACGACGCGGCGCAAGTCCTGGTCGGCCACCACGACTTCTCCACCTTTCGCTCGGCGGAGTGTCAGGCGGCCTCGCCGGTTAAGACGCTGGACTGGCTGGCCGTGGACCGCGAAGGGGAGGAGATCAGGATCGAGGCGTCAGCCCGCTCTTTCCTGCACAATCAGGTGCGCTCGATGGTCGGCTCGCTGAAGCGCGTGGGCGAGGGCAAATGGACCGCGGGCGACCTTGAAAAGGCGCTTGCCGCGCGCGACCGCAGCGCCTGCGGGCCGGTGGCGCCCGCTTGCGGCCTTTACCTCGTTAAGGTCGATTACTGAAGACGCGGCCGCTTCGCTTGGCGCCAGGATCGGGCTAAGATCGCCGGAAAGCGCTCGGCGGAGGATCGTATGCGGGTCGTTGCCGTCTGTTTGGTAGCTTCGTTTGCGTTTGCGCAAGCGGCGTTTGCCGAATCGAAGAAGGACTGGGACGACTGCGTCTCAAGCGACGCCGACCGCAGCATCGCCGCTTGCAGCAGGATCATTTCCCGCGCCAAGGACACCAAGAACAATCTCGCCATCGCCTATTTCAATCGCGGCGTGGGGCATCAGAACAAGGGCGAGCACCAAGACGCGATTGCCGACTTTACTCAGTCGCTCAAGCTCAACGCCTCGGACCCCGCCACCTATCGCAATCGCGGCTTCTCCTACGCTCAGACTGCCGAGTACGACCTCGCCCTTGACGACTACAATCAGACCATCAAGCTCAAGCCCGATTACGCCAGCATCTACTACGACCGCGCTTGGACCTACGCCGGCAAGGACGATCATGCCCGCGCCCTCAACGACTATAACCGCGCCATCGAGCTCGATAAGGACAACCCGGACCTGTTCAACGATCGCGGCAGCTCCTTCGCTCAGCTCGGCGATCTCGATAAGGCACTCGCCGATTTCGACAAGGCGATCTCGCTCAACGCCGACCACGCGCTCGGTCACGCCAATCGCGGCTGGGTGCTGGCGCAGCGGGACAAGCATGAAGAGGCGGTCGTCGAGTATGCCGAAGCCATCCGTATCGCGCCAGGCAACGCCGACAATCTCAATGACCGCGCCATCGCCGAGTATGAGAAATTGCTCGCGGCCCACCCCGACGATGGCCGGGCGCTCAACGGCCGCGCCTGGGGCTACGCGCAGAAGGGCGAGCTCGACAAGGCGCTTGCCGATTCCGAGCGCGCCGTGGCCCTTCTCAAGGATGAGCCGAACGCCATCCATACCCGC
>DASWJG010000081.1:0-2558 GCA_036397315.1 Methyloceanibacter sp.
ATGAAGCTGATCGTGGAGAAGGTCGAGGACGAGGGCCAGGTGGCGCAGCTTCTCGACTATGGCGTCGAGCTGGCGCAAGGCTATCTGTTCGGGAGGCCGAAGCCCATGAGCCCGGCGCTGTTCCGCGCGATCGAGGACGCCGACGCCGCTTGAGGTCTCTGCGCTTAGGGATGGGAGTCCCGAGGGGTTGCCTCGAGGCTCTGAGCGCTTAAAGCCGGCAAAACCTATTTGGGCTCCACGCCCTCCTCTTGCAGTTCCTTTTGCTCCACGTCGCCTGAACCTTCGCCTTTGGGCCCTTCCATCGCGCCCTCTTCCTCTGCGCCTTCCTTCTTGCCGACGGCCGCCTCCGGCGGCGTTACGTCGGGCCGCAAGTCTTTCCAGACTTCTTCGTTCTCTTCATCTTGGACGGGAATGACGAGCGGTGTAACGCCGTTGAAGGGAAGCGGGGAGGCGGCCAGCGCTTGGCCGGCGAAGGCGAAACTGCCGAGCGCGAGCACGGCGCCCGTTTTGATCAAAGTGTGAAACATTGTCGTGACGGCTCCTCTAACCGGCGAAATGCCGCCCGCCTTGCATTGCTGCCCTGGGCGGCTCAAGAGCACTCCATGCCATATGTCTCTGTAACAACCATCCAGAGCATACCCCGCAAAACGCTTCGAATTATCGACAAAGTTAGGAAGACGCCGGCTCTTTTATCGTCATGGCCGGGCTTGTCCCGGCCATTTAATAGGGCCTCTCGGCGAGATTCCGTGCGTGCAGCGAGGCCCTATTGGGCCCCCGGGACAAGCCCGGGGGTGACGATTGAATTTTGATCGACGTTATCCCCGCCCGCCAAAGCTCCATTACACTACATCCACCTCGTCCGTTGAGGGGCGCATCATGAGGCGTCGTGAAGCGGGACGAGGTGCGGTGCCCCGCGGGTTGATCTTCGCAAGATCGGCACCCGGGCGGCATCGGAGCTCCCCCCGGGACCACTAGGAGTCCCTGCCAGGAGCTGGCTGACGCGACCGGAGGCGGAGTTCGATCCGGCCTCTTGGACGAAAGCGGGGCCCGATGCTGGAAACGTCCGCAACTGGCGCGCCGAGAGGCGCCCGCCGCGATCTGCAAAACGGATCGCGGACACCATAGGTTTGCGCTTTTCGGCGCGCCATCCCCTCTATCTCGCGTCGAGCAGGCGGCGAGAAATTTTGTGCTGGGCGATTCGCCTCCACTCGTCATGCCCGGAGCATTGGATGGCCGGGACAAGCCCGGCCATGACGAAGGAAGGATGCCTGAACAGTGTGAAACGAAAGGTGCAGGTGGTCTTTTTTCTTTGTGAGGTCGAGCTTGAAGCCATGTTGCAATAGGTGCAACACCCCAATCCTTGACCCACCCGGTAGGAGCCTCTAACCGAACGGCCATGACCATTGCCGCCGAAATTCCCGTGATCGGCTCCATCGAGGACCCGGGCTCGCGCTACTCAGCCTGGCTCGTCGACATTTGGGGCGTCATGCATAACGGGCATCGGGCCTTCCCGCGCGCCATCGCCGCCACGCGAGCGTTTCGTGCGCGAGGCGGCATCGTCGTACTGCTATCCAACTCGCCGCGGCCGAGCCCTTCCGTCCAGGAGCAGCTCCGCCGCCTCGGCGTTCCCGACGATGCCTACGATGCCACGGTCACCTCGGGGGACCTGACCCGCCACGAGCTTGACAAGCACAAAGGCGCGATCGTGTTCCATCTCGGCCCCGAGCGCGACCTCCCCATCTTCCAGGGTCTCGCGGTCAAGCTCGGGCGCCCCGAGCAAGCCGAGCTCGTGGTCTGCTCGGGTCTCCTCGACGACGAGACCGAGACGCCGGACGACTATATCGGGCTCCTGCGCACGCTTGCCGCGCGGAAACTCCCGATGATCTGCGCCAATCCCGATCATCTGGTCGAGCGCGGGGACCGGCTCGTTTACTGTGCCGGCGCGCTCGCTGCCCTCTACGAGCAGGAAGGAGGCCGCGTCATTTATGCCGGTAAGCCGTACCCGCCGATCTATTTGCTCGCGCTTGAGACCATCAGCGGATTGGCAGGGCGCGCCATGAAGCGGAGCGAGGTCCTGGCCATCGGCGACGGGATCAATACCGATATTGCCGGCGCGGCGAGCCTCGGCATCGGCTCCGTGTTCGTGGCGAGTGGGCTGCATGTGCCGTCAAACAGCGGCGGCGAGGCGGGTGCGGTAGAGCTCGACGGACGGCATCTTGCCGAACTCTTCGCCAATGCGAAAGGGCGCCCGCTTGGCGCCATGCGCGCGCTTGTGTGGTAGGGGCCTAGTTGTCGCGGCGGAACAGCGCGTCGACGCCGGCCTGATCCTCGCTCGTGCCGGGAACGCCCGGGCCTTCGAGAGCGAGCTTCTTCCTGTTCGACGGCGCCTTGGCGCGCTTCCGCCCCCTCTCGGCCCGCTTCATGCGCGTGGCGATGACGCGATCCAGCGTCTCGGTGATCTTGGTGACGCGCTGGCCGACCAGGTCGTGGAAGCCGCATGCCGTCATGATCGCCAGAATCGCCTCTTCCGCCTTCTTCGCCTCCTCTTTGTCGGCGAA
>DASWJG010000082.1:0-2046 GCA_036397315.1 Methyloceanibacter sp.
TTCGGGCCGCGTGCCTTTCTTAGTCCCAACTTGCGCAAATTCCGAGCAAATGCCTGAACGGATCGGCCTCGCTGCCCTCAAGCTCAGCTGCCAGCGCGGCGGCAGAATTATCTTCCGTGACCTCAGCTTTCAGCTTGCGCCCGGCGAGGCGCTGCTCGTTACCGGCCCTAACGGCGCCGGAAAGACGAGCCTTTTGCGGCAGATCGCGGGGCTCCTCCCCCTGGCGGGCGGAGAGCTTCGTCTTGAGGGCGCCGGCCCCGATGCCGCGCTTCCCGAGCTTTGCCACTATGTCGGCCACGCCAATGCGGTGAAGGCGAGCTTGAGCGTCGGCGAGAACCTCGCCTTCTGGTCCGATTTTCTGGAGGACGGGGGCAGCCTGAAGGCCGCCCTTGCTTCATTCGGACTGACCGAGCTTTCCGATCTTCCCGCCGGCCTCTTGTCGGCCGGGCAGAAGCGAAGGCTGGCGCTGTCCCGCCTCTTTGCCGCGTCCCGTCCGATCTGGCTGCTCGACGAGCCGCAATCCTCGCTCGACGCCGCTTCGGTCAAGCTGCTCGACCTTGCCATCAAGGACCACCTCGCAGCGGGCGGCATCGCCTTGGTGGCGAGCCATAACCCGCTCAAGACGAAGTTCGCGCATGAGCTTGCGCTCGGCACGGAGCGTGTCTCGTGAGCGCGGCCTTGGCCCTCCTCGCCCGCGACGTGAGGCTCACCTTTCGCGAGGGCGGCGCCATCGGCACCGCGCTCGGCTTCTATCTCGTCGTGGTCGCCATCACGCCGCTCGGGCTTGGGCCCGACCTCAATCTTCTCGCCCGCATCGCGGCAGGCATGTTGTGGGTGGCGCTCCTGCTCGCCGCTCTCCTCTCCGCCGACCGCATCTTCCACAACGATTACGAGGATGGCGCGCTCGACGTGCTCATGACCGGGCCGTTGCCCTTGCCGCTTGTCGCCGCGATCAAGAGCTTGGCCCACTGGCTCACCACCGGCGTGCCGCTGGCGCTGCTCGCGCCGCTGCTCGGGCTTCTGCTCAATCTGCCTGTGCAGGCGATCCCCCTGCTCGTGCTCTCTATGCTGGCCGGCACGCCGGCGGTGAGCTTCGTCGCCGCCATCGGCGCGAGCCTCACGCTAGGCTTGAGGCGAAGCGGGCTCCTGCTCGCTCTGCTCGTCCTGCCGCTTTACGTGCCGGTGCTGATCTTCGGCGTGGCGGCCACCTCTGCCGCCATCACCGGCCCAGCCTCGCCCTGGCCGCCCTTCCTCATGCTGTGCGCGTTGAGCCTTGCCAGCATCGTGCTTGCGCCGCTCGCCGCCGCCGCGGCGCTTCGCACCGCATTGCGCTAAGTTGTCAAACGAACTAGATCAGCCCCATGCCGAGCCTCGCCAATCCGACCCGCTTCTTGAGCCTCGTCGACCGCCTCATTCCCTGGTTGACGGGCGCGACCCTGATCCTTCTCGGCCTCGGTCTCTACCTCGCCGTCTTCGTGGCGCCGCCCGACTATCAGCAAGGCGAGACCGTCAGGATCATGTTCGTGCATGTGCCGGCGGCGTGGCTCGCCATGTTCGGCTATACGCTGATCGCGGTCGCGGCGCTCGGTACCTTGATCTGGCGCCATCCCCTCGCCGACGTCGCCGCCAAGGCCGCGGCTGCGATCGGCGCCACCTTCTGTTTCATCGCGCTTGTGACCGGCTCGCTATGGGGCAAGCCGATGTGGGGCACCTATTGGGTGTGGGACGCGCGGCTCACCTCGATGCTCGTGCTGTTCCTGCTCTATCTCGGATTGATCGCGTTGTGGCAGTCGATCGAGGAGGCGGGCCGTGCCGGCCGCGCCGCCGCCATCCTCGCGCTGGTCGGCGCCATCAACATCCCCATCATCAAATTCTCGGTGGATTGGTGGAACACACTGCACCAGCCGGCGAGCATCATCCGCCTCGGCGGCCCGACCATCGATCCCTCCATGCTGTGGCCGCTTCTGGTCATGGCGTCAGCCTTCACGCTGCTTTTCGTGCTGCTCCATCTCATCGCCATGCGCGCGGAGATCTATCGCCGGCGCG
>DASWJG010000083.1:0-2274 GCA_036397315.1 Methyloceanibacter sp.
GGCCGGCGTGCATTTCGGTCATCAGACCCATCGCTGGAACCCGAAGATGGCGCCGTTCATCTACGGCTCCCGCAACAACATCCACATCATCGATCTCACCCAGACCGTCCCGCTCCTGCATCAGGCGCTGCTTGCGGTCTCCGATGTTGTCGCCAAGGGCGGGCGCGTCCTGTTCGTCGGCACCAAGCGCCAGGCGTCCGAGGCGGTCGCCGATGCCGCCAAGTCCTGTGCGCAGTACTTCGTCAATCACCGCTGGCTCGGCGGCACCCTGACCAATTGGCGCACCATCTCCAACTCAATCAAGCGCCTCAAGTCGCTTGAGGAGCTGCTCGAGGGCGACCATCACGGTCTCACCAAGAAAGAGCTGCTCCAGCTCACCCGCGAGAAGGACAAGCTCGAGCGCTCGCTTGGCGGCATCAAGGACATGGGCGCACTGCCGGACCTCATGTTCGTGATCGACACCAACAAGGAGGCGATCGCCATTGCCGAGGCGCGCAAGCTGCATATGCCGGTGGTGGCGGTGGTAGACTCCAATTGTGATCCCGAAGGCATCAGCCATCCCATTCCCGGCAATGACGACGCCGGGCGCGCCATCACCCTTTATTGCGATCTGATCGCAAGGTCGGCGATCGATGGGCTCGAGCGCGCGCAAGGGGCGGTCGGCATGGACCTCGGCGCCGCCGAGGAGCACGCTGGCGAGCCGGGACTCGAGGGCGAGGAGGAAGGGTCCGAGCGGCCGGCCCCGCAGGCCGATCGCCGTCCGAAGAAGAAGCCGGCGCGGAGCGATGCGAGGGGTGCCGGCCGGGGTGGGCCAAGGACCGACGGCAAGAAACCGGGGCGTAAGCCGGCCAAAGCCGCGCCGCCTGGAGACCAGCCGGCCGAAGCTCAAGAGGAATAGTTTGGGCAGCCCTCGTTCACCACACGAGGGGCAGCGACAGAGGCAGAACATGGCGACGATTACCGCAACCATGGTGAAGGACCTGCGCGAGAAGACCGGCGCGGGCATGATGGATTGCAAGGCGGCACTGAACGAGGCTCAGGGCGACATGGAGGTCGCGGTCGATTGGCTGCGGGCTAAGGGGCTTGCCAAGGCCGCCAAGAAAGCCGGCCGTGTCGCGGCCGAGGGCCTGATCGGGCTTGCCGCCGACGCCAAGCAGGCCGCGCTCGTCGAGGTCAACTCCGAGACCGACTTCGTCGCCCGCAATCAGAAATTTCAGGAGATGGTAAGCGCCATCGCCGCTGCCGCACTCAAGGTCAAGGGCGATGTCGATAAACTCGCCGCCGCCAAATATGGAAGCGGCAAGGCGACGGTTGCCGAGACCGTCAAGGAGATGATCGGCTCGATCGGCGAGAATATGACCTTGAGACGCGCGGCCCACCTTTCCGCCGCCAAGGGCGTGGTCGCGAGCTATATGCACAACACGATCGCGCCGGGTCTTGGCAAGATCGGCGTGATCGTGGCGCTTGAGTCTGCCGGCGATACCGAACGACTCAAGAGCTTCGGCCGCCAGATCGCCATGCATATCGCCGCCGCCAACCCGCAAGCCGTCACGATCGACAGCCTCGACAAGGCAGTAATCGAGCGCGAGCGCGCCGTGCTCACCGAGCAAGCCAAAGAGTCCGGCAAGCCCGCCCAGGTGATCGAGAAGATGGTCGAGGGCCGCTTGCGGAAGTTCTACGAAGAGGTCGTGCTGCTGGCGCAGGCCTTCGTGCACGATCCTGAGACCACCGTGGCGAACGCCCTGGCCGAGGCCGAGAAGGCGGCCGGGGCCCCGATCAAGATCACGGGCTTCTACCGATATGCCTTGGGCGAAGGGATCGACAGGCCCGACAGCGATTTTGCGGCGGAGGTTGCCGCCGCGGCATCTCACTCTTAGGGTTGGGCGCGCGCCGGACGTGGCCCCGAACGCGCAGCTGCTACCCGCCACTCGCGCCGGAGTTTGAGCTGATGGCAAAGCCTCTCGCGACCGCAAAGCTTCGCTACAGGCGGGTCCTCGTGAAGTTGTCGGGCGAGGCGCTCGCCGGCGGCAAAGGCTATGGCATCGATCTTGACGTGCTTAAGCCCATCGCCCGCGACATTGCCGAGGTCGCTGCCGCCGGTGCCGAGATTTGTCTCGTGGTCGGCGCCGGCAACATTTATCGCGGCCTGATGGCGTCGGAAGGCGGCATGGACCGGGCGCGCGCCGACTATATGGGCATGCTGGCGACGGTGATGAACGCGCTCGCCCTTCAGACCGCCATCGAGCGCGAAGGAACGACGGCCCGCGTGCTTTC
>DASWJG010000084.1:0-2836 GCA_036397315.1 Methyloceanibacter sp.
AAAAGCGGCTCAAGTTCCAGGGAGGATTCCATGCTCCACCAGGTCATCGAGACCCTGAACGCGCGGGTAGCCTTGCGCTCCCGCTACGACAATTTCATCGGCGGCAAATGGGTCGCGCCGGTCGCCGGCCAGTATTTCGACAATATCAGCCCCATCACCGGCAAGCCGGTTTGCCAGATCGCCCGCTCGCAAGCCGCCGACATCGAGCTCGCCCTCGACGCCGCGCACAAGGCGAAGGACGCTTGGGGCAACACGGCGCCCGCCAAACGCGCCGAAATCCTGAACAAAATCGCCGATCGCATGGAGGAGAATCTCCAAGTGCTGGCTGCGGTCGAGACCATCGACAACGGCAAGCCGATCCGCGAGACCCGCTTCGCCGACATTCCGCTCGCCATCGACCACTACCGCTATTTCGCCGCCTGCGTCCGCGCCCAGGAAGGCTCATTGTCGGAGATCGATCACGACACCGTCGCCTACCACTATCACGAGCCCTTGGGCGTGGTCGGCCAGATCATCCCGTGGAACTTCCCGATCCTCATGGCTTCGTGGAAGCTGGCGCCGGCCCTCGCCGCGGGAAACTGCGTGATCCTGAAGCCCGCCGAGCAGACGCCGATGTCGATCATGGTGCTCATGGACTTGGTCGGCGACCTCCTGCCGCCGGGCGTGCTCAACGTGGTCAACGGTTTCGGGGTCGAGGCCGGCAAGCCCCTCGCCCAGAACAAGCGCATCGCCAAGGTGGCCTTCACCGGCGAGACCACGACGGGCCGGCTCATCATGCAATATGCGTCAGAGAACCTGATCCCGGTCACGCTTGAGCTCGGCGGCAAGTCGCCCAACATCTTCTTCGCCGACGTGATGGCCGAGGACGATGCCTTCTTCGACAAGGCGCTCGAAGGCTTCACCATGTTCGCGCTGAACCAGGGCGAGGTCTGTACCTGCCCGTCGCGCGCTCTGGTGCAGAAGTCGATCTACGACAAGTTCATGGAGAAGGCGATTGCGCGGGTGAAGAAGGTCAAGCAGGGCAACCCGCTCGAGCCCTCGACCATGATCGGCGCGCAAGCCTCCAACGATCAGCTGGAGAAAATCCTCTCTTATGTCGATATCGGCAAGAAGGAAGGCGCCAAGCTCTTGACCGGCGGCGAGCGGGCCTCGCTCAACGGCGAGCTCGCCGAGGGCTATTACATGACGCCCACGGTGTTCGAGGGCCACAACAAGATGCGCATCTTCCAGGAGGAGATTTTCGGCCCGGTGCTCTCGGTCACCACCTTTGAGGATGACGACGAGGCCATGTCCATCGCCAACGACACGCTCTATGGGCTCGGCGCAGGCGTGTGGACTCGCAACCTCAACCGCGCCTACCGTTTCGGCCGCGGGCTCCAGGCGGGACGGGTGTGGACCAATTGCTTCCACCTCTACCCGGCGCACGCGGCCTTCGGCGGCTACAAGAAGTCTGGCATCGGGCGCGAGACCCACAAGATGATGCTCGACCATTATCAGCAGACCAAGAATGTGCTAGTGAGCTATAGCCCCAAGGCCATGGGCTTCTTCTAGTCTCGGGCGTAACGAGACTCGGCGTCATTCCCGCGAAAGCGGGAATCCAGTAACCCCGGTGTGAGTAGCTTCCGCGGGGGTTACTGGATCGCCCGGTCAAGCCGGGCGATGACAACGGCGAATAGAACAGGCCGTGCTTACTTTCCGCCGCTGTAGTCCTGAAACCACCGCCACTCGTAGTGCGATGTCGTCCCTTGCTGCGGCTTCTGCGTGGCGAGCCCCTCGGGAGACCCTGGCCGGGCCTGGATAGTCGGCGCCCATTGGAGTTGGGAGGGATGCAGCTGCGGCGTCTGCTGCCGATCACCGGCGGCCGTTTGGCCGATAAGCGTCAGCAAGATCGCGCCGGCGGCAAGCGCGGAAAGGATGTGGCGGAGAACTGTGCGGGTCATGGCAAGCTCCATCGGCGAGGACTGGACACGCTTTAGACGCTGCGAGCCGCTGCCAGGTTCACCGCCAACCTACTGGTCGTCCGTGAGCGACAGCTCTTTTCGTACGTCTGAACCAAAGATCGACCTGGAGCGCTGGGAATGCTTTTTCGCGGCGAGCCCCTTCGGCTGCGCTGCCCCTCCCGCCTGATTGGAAAAAAGTTGTCCGCTCTCCAAGGGATAGTGGTCCCAATATCCGCCTTGGGCCGAGGCCGGGGCGGCCTCGAAGGCGGACACGAGCGCGAGCGCCGCAATGGCGGAGAGCGTGGAGCGGATGGTTGTGCGGTTCATGGCAACCTCCATCTGTGAGTCTGAATTTGTGTTAGACGCTGCGAGCCGCCGCCAGGTTCACCGCCCGTGACGCTTTAGACACTGAAACGGCGCCCCCACCCCAGCGGCGCGCGAAACGCGCGCCGCCGGACCTCCCCGCAAGGGGGAGGTATGGAGTATGCTGTAGCGCCAGTCGCAGCTAGGAGAGCAACGATGGTTGAACGAGTCCTGGCCACTGATGCCGCGCTCAAGCTGATCGAGCGATTACGCTCGAAGCACGGGCCGTTGATGTTCCATCAGTCGGGCGGCTGCTGCGACGGCTCGGCGCCGATGTGCTACCCGGAAGGCGAGTTCCGCGTCGGCGGCAACGATGTCAGGCTCGGCGAGATCGGCGGCTGCCCGGTCTATATGGACGCCGACCAGTTCGACTATTGGAAGCACACCCAGCTCATCATCGATGTGGTGCCGGGGCGCGGTCACGGCTTCTCGGTCGAAGCGCCCGAAGGCATGCGCTTCCTGACGCGAAGCCGGGTCTTCACCGACGACGAGGTGGACGCATTACAGGCCGTTCCGGTCGGCGGCGCGGCAGC
>DASWJG010000085.1:0-1527 GCA_036397315.1 Methyloceanibacter sp.
AGACATCACCCTTGCCGATTGGGGCCGCAAGGAGATCGCCATCGCCGAGACGGAGATGCCGGGGCTGATGGCCGTGCGCAAGGAATATGCGGCGAAGCAGCCGCTGAAGGGCGCGCGCATCGCCGGCTCGCTGCACATGACCATCCAGACCGCGGTCCTGATCGAGACGTTGAAGGCGCTCGGCGCCGATATCCGCTGGGCGTCGTGCAACATCTATTCGACGCAAGACCACGCCGCCGCGGCGATCGCCGCCAAAGGCATCCCCGTGTTCGCCTATAAGGGCGAGAGCCTCGAAGAATATTGGGACTACACCCACCGCATCTTCGAGTGGGCCGATAGAGGCACACCCAACTTGATCCTCGACGACGGCGGCGACGCCACGCTTCTCGTGCATCTCGGGGTACGCGCCGAGAAGGGCGACACCGCCTTCCTCGATCGCGCCACCAACGAGGAGGAGGAGGTCTTGTTCGCGGCCATCAAGAAGCGGCTGAAAGAGCGGCCGGGCTGGTATTCGGAGATCGCCAAGAACATCCGCGGCGTGACCGAGGAGACCACGACCGGCGTGCACCGGCTCTACGAGATGCAGAAGAAGGGCACGCTTCTGTTCCCCGCCATCAACGTCAATGACAGCGTCACCAAGTCCAAGTTCGACAATCTCTATGGCTGCCGCGAGAGCCTGGTCGACGGCATCCGCCGCGGCACGGACGTGATGATGGCGGGCAAAGTCGCGATGGTCGCGGGCTTCGGCGATGTGGGCAAAGGCTCGGCCGCGTCGTTGCGCAATGCCGGCTGCCGGGTGCTGGTCGCCGAGATCGATCCGATCTGCGCGTTGCAGGCCTCGATGGAAGGCTATGAGGTCACGACCATGGAGGACGCCGCGCCCCGCGCCGATATCTTCGTCACCGCCACCGGCAACAAGGACGTCATTACCATCGACCATATGCGGGCGATGAAGGATCGCGCCATCGTGTGCAATATCGGGCACTTCGATTCGGAGATCCAGGTGGCAGCCTTGCGCAACCTGAAATGGGAGAATGTGAAGCCCCAAGTCGACGAGATCGAGTTCCCGGACGGCAAGCGCATCATTCTTCTGTCGGAGGGCAGGCTCGTCAATCTCGGCAACGCCATGGGCCATCCGAGCTTTGTGATGAGCGCCTCCTTCACCAACCAGACGCTGGCGCAGATGGAGCTGTGGACCAATCCCGGTGCGTATAAGAAAGAGGTCTATACGCTGCCGAAGCAGCTCGACGAGAAGGTGGCGCGGCTTCATCTCGGCAAGGTCGGCGCCAAGCTCACCGCCCTCAAGCCGGACCAAGCCGAGTATATCGGCGTGCCGGTGGAAGGCCCCTACAAGCCCGACGCCTACCGCTATTGACGCGAGCGGGCGATTAACCAAAGTGCTGGCGCTAGTGGGCAAGAGTCGGCGATGAAGCTAATCTAAGCCTGATTCGCCTTGAGGCTCGCGGGGTCGACCGGCCCGCGTTCAGTCTGTGGCAGCGTTAAGCGAGGCGAGGCCATGGGCGGCGG